>PMMN01000106.1:0-1396 GCA_003162235.1 Actinomycetota bacterium
TGGCGAATTCCTTCGGGCCGGCGAACCAGTTCGACTTCCAGTCATGGATGACGCCGACGCGGAGACCACCAGGGTGAACCTTCTGGCCCATGCCTACTCCTCTACCTTTTCGCTCTCGGGCGCGCGCCTGGTTGCCGCTTCCGGCTCGGCTTCACCCTGTTTGATTTTCTTGGCGCGCGGCTTGGCGGCGGCCTTTCCCTGCGCCTTCGGCTTCGCCTCGCTCGCGGTCTCGGCCGGCTTCGTCTCGGCCGGGGCGGTCTCCGCCGCCTCAGCTTCTGGGGCCGGGGTCGGGGGACTGCTCGGCGCCGGCTTGGCGCGCTCGCTTGAAGGAGCGACGGGCTTCGTCGACCTGCCCGGAGACTCCGCTCCGAGCGAGATCAGCTTGATGGTGATGTGACAGCTTCCCTTGACGATCCGGTCGGCGCGGCCACGTGCCCGTGGCTTCCAGCGCTTCAGACCCGGACCCTCGTCGGCGTAGCAGGCAGANNCGGGTCGAGAAGGCAAGCACCGTTCGCGCCTCGGGCACGGTGCGACCGCGGACCGTGTCCAGCACGAGCCGGGCCTTGCGCGCCGAGCAGCGAACCCACTTCGCCTGAGCCCGCACTTCGGAGGTCTTGGTTGCTTGCGTCTCTGCCATTTCAGTTGTCTCAGTGCCTCTTGACCTTCGCCTGCCGGTCGCCGGCGTGACCGCGGAAGGTGCGGGTGAGCGCAAACTCGCCCAGCTTGTGCCCGACCATGGCCTCGTCGATGAACACCGGCACGTGCTTGCGCCCGTCGTAGACGGCGATCGTGTGCCCAACCATCTCCGGGAAGATGGTCGAGGTGCGCGACCAGGTCTTGATCACCTGCTTGGCGCCGGAAGCGTTCAGGTTGGTGACCCGCTGTAGCAGGCGCTCTTCCACGAACGGTCCCTTCTTTGACGATCTACTCACGCTTCAGATCCCTCTCTCTGCCTTGATCTCGTAGCCTGGCGCCCGAGCGCTAACGGCTTCTTTCCTTGCCACGCCTGCGCGGGCGAACGATCAGCTTGTTGGATTCCTTGTGCTTGCGGCGCGTGCGCTTGCCGAGCGTCGGAACGCCCCAGGGGGTCACCGGATGGCGCCCACCNNTGCGGATGGTCGACCGGGTTCATAGCCGAGCCGCGTACCGTCGGGCGTATTCCGCGCCAACGGCTGCGTCCCGCCTTACCGCCGGTGATATTCGAATGGTCGACGTTCCCGACCTGGCCGATCGTGGCCCGGCAGGTAAGCGGCACGCGGCGCATCTCGCCCGAGGGGAGACGCAGCACGCCGTAAGGGTCGTCCTTGGCGACCAACTGCACGCTCGAACCGGCGCTGCGAGCGATCTGGCCGCCCTTGCCCGGCTTCAGCTCGATGTTGTGCAGCATCGTGCCGGT
>PMMN01000106.1:1415-6565 GCA_003162235.1 Actinomycetota bacterium
CGGCGCTTGTGACCGCCGCCCTGGTGCCGGGTCGTGATGCGACCGTTGGCGTTGCGACCGCCCTTCCTCTTCACCGGCTCGAGCAGGCTCTTCTCGGGTGTCGTCTTGGTGACATCGTCGAAGGTCGTGACCGACATGAAGCGGCGCCCCGGGCTGGTTGGCTTGTATCTGCGTACTGGCATCTCGCTCGATCCCCTCTCCTAGACCTGGGCACCCTGGAAGATTTCGATCGTATGACCTTCGCGCAACTTCACGATGGCCTTCTTCCAGCCCGGTCGCCGGCCGACGCTGACACCGCGCCGCTTCGGCTTGGACGGCATCGAGACGATGTTGACCGACTCGACCTTGACCTCGAACTGCGCCTCCACGGCCTGGCGCACCTGCGTCTTGTGGGCGTCTGGGTGAATGCGGAAGCAGTACTTGCGCTCGTTGATCATGTGGTAGCTCTTCTCCGAGACCACCGGCGCGATCAGAATCTGGGTCGGGTGCAGCTTCACTTCGACCCCTCCTTGCGCGAAGCCGTCTCGGCCTTCGTCTGAACGAGCGGGAGCGACGCCTCGCTGACGAGCAGCGAGCGGGCCCAGACGAGCGCCGCGACTTCGATCTCGGCGGGCGGAATCACCAGCGTGCGGGGGAGGTTGCGGAAGCTCTTGATGAGCGCCTGCTCCTCGGGCTGAGCGACGATCAGGAGCGGCAGCTTGTGCTCCCAGCCGGCGAGTAGCGCCAGTGCACTTTTCGTCGAGGGCTCCGTCAGCGCCGTACCGTCGATGACCGCCAGCGAACCGCGCCGCGCGTGGGCAGAAAGGGCGCCTGCGAGTGCGGCCCGGCGCTCCTTCCGGTTGACCTTGAACTCGAAAGAGCGCATGACCGGCGCGAAAGCGACACCGCCACCCCTCCATTGCGAAGCTCTGGTCGTGCCGGCCCGCGCCCGGCCGGTGCCCTTCTGCCGCCAGGGCTTGGAGCGGCCGCCGGCAACCATTCCGCGACTCTTGGTTCCGCGCGTACCCTGGCGCGCAGCCGCCAGCTCGGCCCGTACGACGTGGTGAAGCTGATGCGCCTTGGTCTCGGCGGCAAACACCGCCGAGCTCAGCGAGACCTCGCCCGAGGCCTTGCCGGGCACGAGTAGTGGAGCTTTGAGCGCCTTCTCGGGGCTCATCTCGCCTCCTCGCGGATCTCGACGATGCCGTTCTTCGGGCCGGGAACCGCGCCCTTGACCATGATCACGTTCAGCTCGGGATCGATCCCGTGCACCCTCAGCCCGACCTGGGTGGCGCGCTTGCCGCCCATGCGACCGGGCATCTTCATTCCCTTGAACACGCGCGAGGGATAAGCCGAGGCACCGATCGAGCCGGGCTTGCGGATGTTGTGCGAGCCGTGCGACTTGGGGCCGCTTGCGAAGTTATGGCGCTTGATCGTGCCCTGGAAGCCCTTGCCGATCCCGATCCCTGCGACCTTGATCTTGTCGCCGGGCTGGAAGATCTCGACCGTGACAGTGTCGCCGGGTGAGAGCTCGCTCGGGCCGCGGAACTCGACCAGGTGCCGGTGCGCGGACGTGCCCGCCCTGCGCAGGTGGCCGAGCTCGCCCTTGCTGAGCTTGCGATCGGCGACCGGCTCGAAGGCGAGCTGAACAGCCTCGTAGCCGTCCGTGCCGGGCGTCTTCACCTGCACGACGGGACAGGGACCGGCCTGGATCACGGTTACGGACGTGACGACGCCGCTCTCCGGATCGAAGAGCTGGGTCATCCCGAGCTTCTTGCCGACTATCCCTTTCACGTTTCCTTCCAGTGCGCCTAGAGCTTGATCTCGATGTCGATGCCCGCCGGTAGGTCGAGCCGCATCAGCGAGTCGACCGTCTTCGGGGTTGGTGAGTGGATATCGATCAGGCGCTTGTGCGTCCGCACCTCGAAATGCTCGCGCGAGTCCTTGTCCTTGAAGGGACTGCGGATCACGCAGTAGACGTTGCGTTCCGTGGGCAGAGGTACAGGACCGGTGATGGTCGCGCCGGTGCGTTGAGCCGTCTCGACGATCTGCGAAGCAGAGCGGTCGAGCTGCTGGTAGTCGTAGCCTTTTAGGCGGATACGGATTTTGTGCTGTGGCACCGGCGCGTCCTTCCCTGGTCTCCTAGGAGACCTACTTGATGATCTCCGTGACGGCGCCTGCGCCCACGGTGCGTCCACCCTCGCGGATGGCGAAGCGCAGGCCGGTGGTCATGGCGATCGGCTGGATCAGCTCGATCTCCATAACGGTGTTGTCGCCCGGCATTACCATCTCCTGCCCCTCGGGCAGCGTGATCGAGCCGGTCACGTCCGTGGTGCGGAAGTAGAACTGCGGCCGGTAGCCGTTGAAGAACGGCGTATGGCGGCCACCCTCGTCGCGCGAGAGGACGTAGACCTGGGCCTTGAAGTGCGTATGCGGAGTGATCGAGCCCGGCTTCGCGAGCACCTGTCCGCGTTCCACATCTTCGCGCTTGACGCCGCGCAGAAGCGCACCGGCGTTGTCGCCGGCCTGGGCGTAGTCGAGCGTCTTGTTGAACATCTCGAGGCCCGTGATGACCGTCTTGGTGATCTCGGGATGGATNNGTCACGACGGTGCCGCGGCCGGTGATCGTGAAGACGTCCTCGATCGGCATCAGGAAGGGCTTGTCGACGTCGCGTTCGGGCTCTGGGATGTAGGCGTCGACGGCCTCCATCAGCTCGGTGATCTTGGGCGTCCACTCCGGATCGCCTTCAAGCGCCTTGAGCGCCGAAAGCGTGATAACCGGAATGTCGTCGCCGGGGAACTCGTACTTCGTGAGCAAATCACGCACCTCGATCTCGACCAGTTCGAGAAGTTCGGGGTCGTCCACCATGTCCGCCTTGTTCAGGGCGACGACGATGTAGGGGACCTCGACCTGGCGAGCGAGCAGGATGTGCTCACGCGTCTGCGGCATGGGACCGTCGGCAGCAGAGACGACCAGGATCGCGCCGTCCATCTGAGCGGCGCCCGTGATCATGTTCTTGATGTAGTCGGCATGCCCAGGGCAGTCGACGTGAGCGTAGTGACGATTCGGCGTCTCGTACTCGACATGCGCCGTGTTGATTGTGATCCCGCGCTGGCGCTCTTCAGGCGCGTTGTCGATCGAGTCGAAGGAGCGAAAGGTCGTGTTCAACCCCTGCTCCTGCAGGACCTTTGTGATGGCCGCTGTCAGCGTCGTTTTACCGTGGTCGATGTGACCGATGGTGCCGATGTTGAGGTGCGGCTTGGAGCGCTCGAATTTCTGTTTTGCCATGTTTTTTCCTCCGGAAAAAACGCCTTGTCTGACTGGTAAAGAATCCTTATTTGGTTTGGTCTCGCAACATACTATGCAGAAGATCCGCAGGCACTTCGGCATAGCGGTCGAACTGCATCGTGAACGTCGCTCGGCCCTGCGTCATCGAGCGAAGATCTGTGGCGTAGCCGAACATCTCGCCGAGCGGGACTCCGGCCTTAACGAGCTGCGCGGTTTTGGTCGGTTGCAGATGCTCGACCCGGCCTCGGCGCGAGTTCAGATTCCCGATCACATCACCGAGGTATTCCTCCGGTGTTTCGACTTCAACCGCCATCACGGGCTCGAGTAGCTTCGGCTTCGCCCGCCTCATCGCTTCCTTGAAACCGATGGAGCCGGCAATCTTGAAAGCGCGCTCGCTCGAGTCGACCTCGTGGTAGGAGCCGTCGATCAGCTCGACCTTGATGTCCACAACCGGATAACCCGCCAGCACGCCCGAGGCCATGGCCTCCTGGATTCCAGCCTTTACGGCCGGAATGTATTCCTTGGGGATTTTCCCGCCGACGATCTTGTCCGTGAACACGTAGCCCTCGCCCGAGTCGTCCGGCTCGACGTTGAGGACAACGTGGCCGTACTGCCCGGAGCCGCCTGTCTGGCGAACGAACCTGCCCTCGACCTTCTCAACCCTTTTCGAGATCGTCTCGCGATAGGCGACCTGGGGCCGACCCACGTTGGCGTCGACGTTGAACTCGCGCAGGAGTCGGTCGACGATGATCTCGAGATGCAGCTCGCCCATGCCCGCGATGATCGTCTGCCCGGTTTCCTCGTCCTGGCGAACGCGGAAGGTCGGATCCTCCTCGACCAGACGGACGAGGGCCGTCGTGAGCTTGTCCTGATCGCCTTTGGTCTTCGGTTCGATCGCGACATAGATAACCGGATCGGGGAAGGTCATCGACTCGAGCAGGATCGGTGCGCTCTCGATCGCCAGCGTGTCGCCGGTGGTCGTGAACTTGAGCCCGACCGCCGCGGCGATCTCGCCGGCGAAGATTTCCGAGCGCTCCTCACGGTGGTTGGCGTGCATCTGCAGGATGCGGCCGAGGCGCTCGGTCTTTCCGTTCGAGACGTTGAGGATGCGCTGACCGGCCTTGATCTTGCCGGAGTAGACGCGGAAGTAGGTGAGCTTGCCGACGTAAGGATCGGACATGACCTTGAAGGCGAGCGCCGCGAAGGGCTCGTCTTCGGAGGCCGACCGCTCCAGTTCGTCGCCCTTCTTGGGGTCGATGCCATGCACCGGCGGCACATCCAGCGGACTGGGCAGGTAGTCGACTACCGCGTCGAGAAGCGGCTGGACGCCCTTGTTCTTGAAGGCGGAGCCCAGCAGTACCGGGGTGACGACGTTCGCCAGGGTGCCGCGCCTGAGCGCGCGCTTGAGCATCTCGGGAGTAACCGACTCTTCGTCCTCGACGTAGGTCTCCATCAGCTCGTCGTCGAACTCGGCCACTTTGTCGATCAACTGGTGGTGATAGGCGTACGCCTGTTCGGCCAACTCGGCCGGTATCTCGACGATCTCGAAGTTCTCTCCGAGCACGTCCGTCCAGACGACACCGTGCATCTCGACGAGGTCGACGACGCCGGTGTGGTGATCCTCCTGACCGATCGGGATCTGCACGGGAACCGGTATCGCCCCGAGGCGATCGACCATCGACTGCACCGAGCCGAAGAAGTCGGCGCCGATGCGATCCATCTTGTTGATGAACGCGATGCGCGGCACGCCGTAGTGGTCGGCCTGGCGCCAGACCGTCTCGGACTGGGGCTGAACGCCCGCCACAGCGTCGAAAACGGCGACCGCGCCGTCGAGCACGCGCAGGCTGCGCTCCACCTCTACGGTGAAGTCCACGTGCCCGGG
>PMMN01000089.1 GCA_003162235.1 Actinomycetota bacterium
CGCAACCGTGTTGCCGGAGAGCGACACTTCGTGGAAGCTGCCGCCTACGGGCGGGATCGCCGCGACCAGCGAGCCGGTGGCGAGGTTCCGGACAACGAGCGGGTCATCCGCGGGCGGTACCGACCACTGGTCGGCTTGGGTGCCGGACTGCCTTGCCGGTAAGAGCGCGATCCGGTTCCCGGCAATGGCGAGGTCGAGCGGCGGCCCCGATTGCGGTACCGCCTTGCGGGTTGTGCCGGCGAGCGTGAAAACCGTTCCGGTAATCGGGTAGCTGTCGCAGGTGCCCTCGTTCTCGTTGCATCCAGAGTTGACGAAGCCGTAGGCCAGCGTCGTCGCGTCGCTCACGATCGCGGTCACCCACTCGCCGCCACCGAATTGCTGTGGGACGTAGGCGAGCCGGTGTGCCCGGGTCGCGCCCGCTCCCGCGACGAGCAGGTACGTGTCGTCCCCCCAATGGCTGACGACGTCGCCGGCGAGCCAGAGGGCACGCCCGCCCGCGAAGCCGACGAGCTGCGGCTCGTAGAACGGGTAGTCGTAGCAGCGCGGCGCATACACGACGCGCTCTCTTCCGGTCGCCAGTAAGCGAATGTGAAGCGCGGCCTTGCAGCCCTTCGCGCGCTCGACGCCCCAGGCGACGCTACCTCCGTTTTGCGCAAAAGCGGCAATCGGCGTCTTCGTGCGCACTAGGACTTTGGCAGTGGTCTTCGTCGCCGATGTCCCCGCCGCCGGCGCGCCGACCAGTAGCACGAGCAGTGGGGCGGCGATCCTGCTCACGGTTCTGGGCTACCTTCGGTCCAGATGAAGGTGCCGGCGTGCAGGTCGTCGAGTGCCTGCTCGATCTCCTCGCGTGTGTTCATCACGAACGGTCCGTAGCGGGCGACCGGCTCGCCGAGCGGCGCGCCCGAGACGAGCAGGAAGCGCACAGGACTGTCATAGGCGCGCACGCGCACCTGATCGCCGTCGTCGAAGACGACCAGACCGGGTGCCTGTACCAGCGAGCCCTCGAGATCGCCGCGGTAGCCGAGGTCGCTGGCGGCGCCGAGCTCGCCCTCGCCACGGAAGACGTAGGCGAAAGCGGCGTGGCCGCGGGGAACGGGCTGGACGAAGTCGGCACCGGCGGCCAGCTCGACGTCGAGATATTCGGGGTCGGCGTAGATCTCGGTGACCGGTCCCTGCACCTCGTCGCAGCGGCCCGCCACCACACGTATGCGCGTCCCATCCGGCCGCTCCACAACCGGAATGCTGGCGTCGACCACCTCTCGATAGCGCGGCCGCGACATCTTCAGCTTCGCCGGCATGTTGACCCAGAGCTGAAAGCCGCCCATCTTGCCCTCGCGCGGCCGCGGCATCTCCTCGTGCATGANNCCGCGGTGCGGGTGCAGCGGAAAGCCGGCGAGATAGTCGTTGGGGTCGTCCGACTCGAAGTGGTCGAGCAGGAGGAACGGATCGAGGTAGTCGAGATCCCGGCCGCCGATGCTGCGCCTGAGACGCACACCGGCGCCCTCCACGACTGGTTGCGGCTCGATCACCCGAGCGACGCGTCTCGTTTGAGCTTCCACGGCTCCTCCTTGTTATCGCTCGCCTGTCTTTTAAGACTTGCCCCCGACTCGGGCAGTGGAAACGGCTGCGCCGCCGCGAGCCCGGTAGTGACACCGGGGCGAGAGCTTGTATACGAAGCCCGCAGCCGAGATAATCGCCGCGCGTCATGGGGATGGTGTATCGAAAAAGGAGAAAGCGTTAATGGAACTGGAAAAACGCAAGATAGGCGAGGCTGTCGCGGCCGTCGGTGTGGTGCTCGGGCTCATCGCACTCTGGGCGGGCGTACTGGACGGGGTGACCGGTACGTACGCGAAAGACGGCACGTTCACTGCCGCGATGATCATTCTGCTCGGACTTGCCGCCTGCTGCTTGGCGGCGTCGCTGCTCGGATCTGCCAATCTCGACCTGGTAGCGGCGACGGCCGGTGGGACGGCGTTCGGGTTCTTCCTCTACGTCCCGGCGATCGTCGCTTTCAGTAATCTCGACCGTCTCGGCTCGGGTGCCTGGCTGGGCATCTGCGCGGGGCTGATACCGCTCGGCGCGGGATTCGCTCACTTCGCGGCTAGCCGGCGATCGGCCGCCAAAGCGCTGGCCGCCAACCCGGCCACCGCCGTGGCTGCGATAGGTCTCGTGCTGATCGTCGCCGGAATCTGGATGGAGGTTGCGGACAAGTCGGGCGTCTCGTACTGGAACGGATCGTCATCGGGGCACGCGCTCGGCCTGCTCATGCTCCTGCTGGCGATCGCCAGCGCGCTCCTGATCGTCCTGGCCGTCAGGTCGCGGAGCGGTTGTCTCGCCGACCTGGCGCTGATCGTCGCCTGCATCACCGCCGGTCTCGCGATGACCGAAGGCGTCGGTGACGCTTTCGGCGCCTTCAACGTGATGGGAAGCGGTGCCTGGATGGAACTATTCGGCGGTCTTGCGCTGCTGATCGGTCTCATCGGTACGCGTATGTCGAAATTCCCTGCGATGAAGAAGTCGTCGGCGTCTTAGGACGAAGCGGTTTATCGATAGACGACGAAGCTGATTCATTCGAACGTAACTCGGGCGGCCCGGACGGGGCGCCCGAGCGTTTCCGGCGTCAGAAACCCGGTGGAGCTCGTACGGCGCCCGCGCCAGGCGCTCGTCTCAGCCGTCGGCGCCGAGAGCCGTGGTGATCTCGGCGATCGCGGCTCGTTCGGCGTCGCTCACGGCAACGTCTCCTTCTCGGTGCGCGTTTGCGACCTTGTCGGCGACTGCGAGGACGAAGTGCCTGTAGGCGGCGACCTCCTCTGGGGTCGCCTTCTGCTCGAGCAGAGCGANNGGCCTCGTCCCGACGATCTCGTCGAGCAACTGGCTCTCGCCGTGGAGCCGGCGCGCATCGGCGTACGCCTTCCCGATTGCGAAGGTCTCGCGGAAGACTCCTCCGCGTTGCGCCGTGACCACGATCAAGCCGGCGCTCGGCGGCCCCTCCGAAACGAGCTCCCACTCCCCCAGTTTGAAGTCGGCCTTTCCTGTCATCGCGTTTCTCCTTTTTCGTTCGACAACCAAGTCGCCTCCCGAAGCAACGGAGTCCCGGATGACGAGTCGAGTGTCTTGAGTATGACCGTTGCGTCGAAGCGCGTAACGGCGAGCAGGTTCCGCGCAAAAGGGGCACCAGCTAGCGGAGCAGCGGATTGTCGGGCAAGATCGACTCGTGCCGGTCTCAGAGAACGCAGCGCAGCACCTGACGCCGGAAGAGCCCGGAGCGGCGGCGACCGCGATCGTCGTGCCCGGGCACGGTCGCTTGAACCGTGACGGCGTCTACCGGATCAGCGCGCGCTGCCGTCGCCTCGTCCGCGAGGCCGAGCACCTGGCCGAGCGGTTGCCGGCCGAGACGGTCGTCTTCAGCGGTTGGTCGCCCATCGGAGGCCCGTCGGAAGCGGAGCAGATGCGCGCCCTCTGGCGCGGGCCCGAGGTGGAGTTAGTCGTCGAGCCGACCGCCAGGGTGACCGCCGAGAACGCCGGGCGGACGCTGCCGCTGCTGATCGAACGCGGTATTCGGTGTGCGGTCGTCGTCTGCGCGCCGCTGCACCTCCTCCGTGCGCGCTACCTCTTCTCGCGGCTCTACGCCGACGCAGGGATCGAGACGCGGTTCCGCATGGCGCGGATTGTGCCCTCGCCGCACGCGCTGGTCTGGGAGCTGGGAGCGTTGTGGGTGCGGCGTGCACAGCTGCGTGCCGTCCGTGCGGAGCTCGCCCGAAACCGGAAACGCCGATGAAGGGCACCGTCGTTTTCATCCCCGCCTGGAATGAAGAGGAGAACCTCGCCGCGGTGCTCGACGGGCTTCGCGCCGAGCTGCCCGAGGCGGACGTGCTCGTCGTCGACGACGGCTCGACGGACGCCACGGCGGCGGTGGCGCGCGAGCACGGCGCCGAGGTGCTCTCGTTCGGCGAGAACCGCGGCCTGCGAGCCGGTATCGCCGCCGGCTACCAGTGGGCGCTCGAACACGGCTACGCCTACTGCGGTCGCGTCGACGCGGACGGGCAGCATCCGCCGGCCGAGCTCGCGCGGCTACTTAAGCTCGTGCGCGTGGACGCCTGCGACGTCGCGGTCGGTTCCCGCTTCGTCTCGGGCAACGGGTACGCGGCGTACCGCTACCGGTCGAGCGGCGCACGCCGTTTCGGCACCGCACTGCTCCGCCGCGCGATGGCGAGCGTCCTTCGGCGGCCCTTCGGCGACCCGACGAGCGGGCTCTACGCCGTGAACGCGAAGGCGCTGCCGGTGCTCGCGGCTCCGTATGCGACCGAGGCGCCGGAGGTCGAGGGGCTGATTCGCGTCGTCGAGGCGGGGCTCCGGCTCGAGGAGGTGCCGGTGAACATGGCCGAGCGTGCGGGCGGCGAGTCGAAGCTTCGTAACGGCAAGGCGGTGAAGGTCGTGCTGACCGTGATCGCGACGCTTGCATTGGCGAAGCTCGTGCAGGCGAAGCGCCGCTAGCACCGATTCTCTGCGAGCAGAGTCCGCGCCAGAGCGAGAAACGGCGGATTCTTTTTCACCGCACTAACGATTCTCGGCCGGAGTCTGAGATACTCAGGCGGAGCTAAAGGAGGGAACGTGAGGAAAAAGGTTTTGTGCTTCGCCTTGCTCGCCGTCACGGTCGCCGTAATGCTGGTGGGCTGTGGCTCGAGCAAGAAGAAAAGTGCGGCGAGCAGCACGTTCGTGTTCGCCAGCTCGGCCGATCCGGTTCTACTCGACCCGGCGCTCGTATCGGACGGCGAATCGCTACGGATCACGAACCAGATCTTCCAGAGCCTCGTCGGCTTCAAGCCGGGCGGTTCGGAGGTCGTACCGCAGCTCGCGACGAGTTGGACGCCAAGCAGCAACGCGCTGGCGTGGACGTTCGAGCTGAAAAAGGGAGTGAAGTTCTCCGACGGCACGCCGTTCAACGCCGCGGCTGTTTGTTACAACTACGACCGCTGGTACAACTTCCCGGCGACGCTTCAGAACCCGGCCGTCAGCTACTACTGGAACACGGTGTTCGGGGGCTTCGCGCATCCGGCGAAAGGCAACCCGGGGCCTGACAAGAGCCTCTACAAAAGCTGTACGACAAACGGTGACAGCGAGATCACGCTGAATCTCACGCGCCGCTCGTCGTCCTTCATCTCGGCCATCGGCCTGCCGAACTTCAGCATCGCCAGCCCGACGGCGCTGAAGAAGTTCGACGCCAACGCGGGCACGGTCGACTCGACCGGCGTCTTCCACCCGACCGGCACGTTCGCGACGCAGAGCCCGGTCGGCACGGGGCCGTACATGCTCCAGTCGTGGGAGCCGGCGGTGAAGCTCGTGCTCGTCGCCAACCCGAACTACTCGGGGTCGAAGCCCGCGATCTCCAAGGTCATCTACCGCCCGATCGCCGACAACGCCGCGCGGCTACAGGCGCTGCAAAGCGGCGAGATCCAGGGTATGGACTATGTGGCGCCGCAGGACTACTCGACCGTCCAGAAGGACGCGACTCTGCAGCTGCTCAAGCGGCCGGTCTCCTCGATCGGCTACATCGGCCTGAACCAGGCAAAGCCGCCGATGAACAACCTGCTCGTTCGCCAGGCGATGGCACATGCGATCGACAAGGCGGCGGTCATCAAGGCGATCTACGGCCAGACGGGTGAGGTGGCGAACCAGTTCCTGCCGCCTTCACTGTTCGGCTTCGCCTCGAGCGGTGTCCCGAACTACGCCTACGATCCGGCGCAGTCGAAGGCGCTGCTGACGAAGGCCGGGCTGACGTTGCCGGTGAAGATCGACTTCTGGTATCCGACGGGCGTCTCGCGCTCGTACATGCCGGATCCCCAGAGGATCTTCCAGGCCTTCCAGTCAACCCTGAACAACTCGGGCTTCAAGGTGGTGCCGCACAGCGCACCGTGGCGCCCGGACTACCTCGGCGGGACGCAGTCGGGCAAGTATCAGGTCTACATGCTCGGTTGGATCGCCGACTACTACGACCCGCAGGACTTCCTGAACGTGCACTTTGGCTCGGCCACACCACTGTTCGGCTTCAAAAATCCGAAGCTGTTCGCGGAGCTCGCCAAGGCAGACGCCGAGCCCAACGCGGCTCTGCGCACCAAGGACTACGAGCAGGCCAGCATCGACGTGATGAAGTTCCTGCCGATGGTGCCGTACGCGTGGGGTAGCTCCGCGCTGGCACTGAAGAAGAATGTCCTCGGCTACGTGCCCGGCCCGATCGGACCGGTTAACGAGCCCTGGGCAGATCTGCACTTCGCCAAGTAGGGAACCAGCAGCAGGCCGGCGGACGAAAAAATGCTTCGCTTCATCGTCCGCCGGCTGTTGCTTCTCGTTCCTATCCTGCTCGGGCTCTCGATCCTCGTCTTCGGCTGGATCCGAGCACTACCCGGGTCACCCGCGCAGACGCTCCTCGGCGAGCGAGCGACGCCGCAGCTGGTCGCGGAGGTCCGGCACCAGTACGGCCTCGACAAGCCGCTGCCGATCCAGTACTGGGACTACGTGAAGACGGTCGGGAGCGGCAACCTGGGCACCAGCATCACGACCTTCCGGCCGGTCAGTTACGAGATCCGGCACCGCTTCCCGGCCACCTTCGAGCTGGCGCTCGGCGCGATGGTCTTTGCGATCGGTCTCGGGATTCCGCTGGGCTTCTTCGCCGCCAAGAAGTACGGCTCGCTGTTCGACCAGACGAGCCTGGTCGGCTCGCTGATCGGGATCTCGATCCCGATCTTCTTCCTCGGGCTGATCCTGAAGTACATCTTCGCCGTGCGGCTGCACTGGCTGCCATCGATCGGCCGCGAGGACATCCTCGCGACGCGAGCGCACCCGACGGGCTTCTTCGTCCTCGACGCGATCATCGGGCTCGACCCGGGCGGGCTCTGGGACGCGATCAGGCACCTGATTTTGCCCTCGATCGCGCTCGGCTCGATCCCGCTTGCGATCGTCACGCGCATCACCCGCGCGTCGGTGCTCGACGTCCAGCACGAGGACTACGTTCGCACGGCGCGCGCCAAGGGCCTACCGCCGAACGAGGTCGATCGGCGACACGTACTCAGAAACGCCCTGCTGCCGATCTCGACGATCATCGGGCTGCAGACCGGCCTACTGCTGTCAGGCGCTGTGCTCACCGAGACCGTCTTCGCGTGGCCCGGCATAGGTAGCTGGCTCACGGCGGCGATCCCCAACCGCGACTACCCCGTGCTGCAGGGAGGGATCCTCTTCGTCGCGATCGTCTTCGTTCTCGTCAACCTGNNTCGTGGACATCTCCTACGCGATCATCAACCCGCGTATCCGGCTCTCATGAGCGTCGCCGAGATCGAAGCAGTCGACCTCCAGCTCGAAGGGGCGCCGAGTGGGCTCTGGCGCGAGGCCTGGAGCCGGCTGCGGCGCAACCCGGTCGCCATCATCGGCTTCTGCCTGGTCGCCTTTTTCGCCCTGATCGCGCTGCTGGCGCCGTTGATCGCGCCCTACAGTCCGATCGACCAGATCGGCTTCTCGCAGTGCACCGTCAGCGGCTGCCCCGGCCCTTCGAGCGCGCACTGGCTGGGGCTCGACCTGAACGGCCGCGACGAGCTCTCTCGCATCATCTACGGAGCCCGCTACTCGCTCCTGATCGGCTTCGTCTCGGCTGGGTCGGGGCTTTCGATCGGGCTCGTGCTGGGCTCGATCGCCGGCTACGCGGGCGGGATCATCGACACGATCATCATGCGCTGCATGGACATCATGCTGGCGATCCCGGGCCTGCTCTTGGCGATCGGGATCGTGGCCATGCTCGGGCGAGGACTCTGGCAGATCATGGTCGCGGTCGGGGTCACGAACGTGCCGATCTTCGCGCGACTCCTGCGCGGCTCGGTGCTGGTGCAGCGCGAGCAGGACTTCGTCCTCGCCGCCCGAGCGGTAGGCGTAAAGCGACGAGGCATTCTCTTCTCGCACATCCTGCCGAACGCGATCTCGCCGGTGATCGTGCAGGGCACCCTGGCGATGGCGACCGCGATCATCGACGTGGCCGGGCTGGGCTTTCTCGGGCTGGGGCCGCAGGATCCCGCGACGCCCGAGTGGGGAACGATGCTGACCCAGGTGAACGAGTACCTGCAGAGCGCACCCTGGCTGGCGATCGCGCCGGGCGTGGCGATCGTGCTCTCGGTGCTCGGCTTCAACCTGATCGGAGACGGNNGGCTGCGGCAAGAGCGTGACCGCGCTGGCGCTGCTCGGCATTTTGCCGCGCGCGGGCAAGGTGGTCGCCGGCAGCGCCCGCTTCGACGGGAAAGATCTGCTCCAGCTGTCCGATCACGAGCTGCGCCGGATCCGCGGCAAGGAGATCGCGATGATCTTCCAGGACCCGATGACCAGCCTGAACCCGGTGCTGACGATCGGGCGGCAGATCGTCGAGCCGCTGGAGACGCACTTCGGGATGGCGCGCAAGGTCGCCATGCGCAAAGCGATCGAGCTGCTCGAGCAGGTCGGAATTCCCGGCGCCAAGGAGCGCATCCACGACTACCCGCACCAGTTCTCGGGCGGCATGCGGCAGCGCGTGATGATCGCCATGGCCCTCGCGCTGGAGCCCAAGCTCCTGATCGCGGATGAGCCCACGACCGCCCTCGA
>PMMN01000080.1 GCA_003162235.1 Actinomycetota bacterium
TGGTCGAGCTCGGCCGGCTGGTAGCCGGGTACGCGCCGCGGCAGTAGGTCCGACTCCCAGAGCGCGACCGGGAGCGCCAGCGCCTGCAAGGAGACGAGCGCCTCGCGCAGCGTCGAGCGCCTGTCGATTCCCTGCCAGCCAGGCAGGAAGCGGGCGAGCGCGGCCGGCGGAACGGGCTCGACCTCCTTGCGCAGCCGCGCCAGCGAGGCACGGCGCAGCCTCCGCAGCACCTCGGGGTCGCACCATTCCCGCTCCGTTCCGCCGGGCCTGAGCTCTCCCCGCACGAGCGCCTCGTCGCGCTCCAGCGCCGCCAAGATCGCCTCGACGGGGTCGGGCTCGAGGCCGAAGCGCTCGGCGGCCTCCGCGCTGGTGAAAGGGCCGCGCCCGCGGGCGTAGCGGCGAAGAAGCGAGGGAAGCGCTTCGGAGACCGGCTGCAGGAAGACGTCAGGAAGACCCGAGGGCGGCATGACGCCAAGCGCGTCCCGGTAACGGCCGGCATCCTCGGCGGCGATCAGACGCTCCTCTCCGACGATGCGCACGCGCACGGCCCGGCGCTCAGCCTCGAGCACCGCCGCAAAGGCCTCGTCGAACTCGCCCACGCGCAGGTCGCCGCGCAGGCGCAGAACGTCGTGCAACTCGTCGGCGTTGCGCGGGGTGCGGCGAAGGTCGCGCTCCACCTCGTCGACGGCGTCGGCGTCGAGCAGGTCGCGCAGCTCCTCCTGGCCCAGCAACTCGCGCAGGAGCTCGCGGTCGAGTGAGAGCGCTTGAGCCCGGCGCTCGGCCGGCGGCGTGTCGTCCTCGTACATGTAGGAGGCGATGTAGTCGAAGATCAGTGAGCTGGCAAACGGTGAGGCCGACATCGTCTCGACCTCGACCAGGTCGAGCTCGTGCGTCTGCAGTCGCTGCAGGATGCCCTTCAGCGCCGGTAGGTCGAAGACGTCCTGCAGNNGGGCGGCGGCGCGGGATCAGCAGCGCGCGGGCGGCGTTCTCGCGGAAGCGGGAGCCGTAGAGAGCGCTCTCCCCCAGCTCGTTCACCACCAGCTCCTCGATCTCATCGGGCCCGATCGTCAGCTCGTGCATCGGCGGCGGCTGATCGGCGTCGGGGAGATGCAGGGCGATGCCGTCGTCCGACCAGATTGCGTGCGCCTCGATCCCGAGCGAGTCACGCAACCGGGCGCCGAGGGCGAGCGCCCAGGGCGCGTGCACGCGGGCTCCAAACGGCGTCAGCACGACCACGCGCCAGTCACCGATCTCGTCCCGGAAGCGCTCGACCACGATCGTTCTATCGGAGGGAAGCGCTCCGCCTCCGGCCTCGGCCTGGTCGTGCAGGTAGGCGAGCAGATTCTCGGCCGCCCGCTCGTCGAGGCTGAACTCCTCCCGCAGCCTTTCGAGCCCCTTTTCCTGCGGCAGAGCGACGAGCTCGCGTGAGGCCTGCCCGATCGCCTCGCCCAGCTCCACCGGCCGCCCCACGCCCTCGCCCTTCCAGAACGGCACCGCGCCCGGAACTCCCGGCGCCGGCGAGACGAGTACGCGATCGCGAGTGATCTGCTCGATCCGCCAGCTCGAGGCGCCGAGCAGGAAGACCTGCCCCTGCCTGGCCTCGTAGACCATCTCCTCGTCGAGCTCGCCGACGCGCCCGCCGCCGTCGACGAGATGGACTCCGTAGAGACCGCGATCGGGGATGGTGCCGGCGTTGGTGACCGCGAGACGCTGAGCGCCGGGACGGCCACGGATAAGGCCAGCCGTCCGGTCCCAGACGATCCGCGGTCTGAGCTCGGCGAACTCGTCCGAGGGGTAGCGACCGGCGAGCATGTCGAGCACGTTCTCGAGCTGGGCGCGGGAGAGATCGGAGAAGGGATAGGCGCGCCGAACGAGCTCGTGCAGATCGTCGACCGAGATCTCCTCCTCGGCGCAGATGGCGACGATCTGCTGGCAGAGCACGTCGAGCGGGTTGCGCGGGATCCGCGTCTCCTCGATCAGGCCCTCGCGCATGCGTTTGGCCACGACCGCCGACTCGAGCAGATCGCCGCGGAACTTCGGAAAGATGCGGCCCTTGGCTGTGGCCTCGAGCGTGTGCCCGGCGCGGCCGATCCGCTGCAGCCCGCGCGCGACCGATTTCGGCGACTCGACCTGGATCACCAGATCGACCGCACCCATGTCGATGCCCAGCTCGAGTGAAGAGGTGGCGACCAGGCAGCGCAGCTCGCCGCTCTTCAGTGCCTCCTCGATCTCGGTGCGTTGCTCGCGCGCGAGCGAGCCGTGGTGAGCGCGCGCCAGTTCCTCTCCGCCGGCCTCGTTGATGCGGAGCGCCAGGCGCTCGGATAGACGCCGGTTGTTGACGAAGACGATGGTCGAGCGGTGAGAGCGCACCAGCGCCACGATCTCGGGGTAGATCGAGGGCCAGATCGAGCCCGTTTGCCCCAGCTCGCGCATGTCGGGGACGGGCATCTCCACGGCGAGATCGAGCTTTTTTCGGATGCCCGCATCGACGATCTCGATCGGCCGCCCGGCCGAGACGAAGCGGCCGATCTCCTCCAGCGGCCGCTGCGTGGCCGAGAGGCCGATGCGCTGGACGGGCCTTCCCAGCAGGTGCTCGAGCCGCTCGACCGAGAGCGCCAGGTGGGCACCGCGTTTCGTGCCGGCGACGGCGTGCACCTCGTCGAGGATCAGCGTCTCGACCGAGCGCAGGATCTCCTTGGCGCGCGAAGTGAGGAGCAGGAAGAGCGACTCGGGAGTGGTGATGAGGATGTCGGGCGGCTTGCGTAGCATCGCCGCGCGTTCCTTCGCCGGCGTGTCGCCGGTGCGCACCGCAACCCTGAGTTCGGAGGCGAGCCCCGCCAGCGGCCCGCGCAGGTTGCGCTCGACGTCGTAGTTGAGCGCCTTGAGCGGCGAGACATAGAGCAGGCGCAAGCCCTCGCCCGGCGCCGCGGTCAGCCGATCGATTCCCGAGAGGAAGGCCGCAAGCGTCTTGCCCGAGCCGGTCGGCGCCTGGATCAGCACATTCTTGCCGCTTGCGATCGCGGGCCAGCCGAGCGTCTGAGCGGGCGTCGGGGCGGCGAAGGTCCGCTCGAACCAGGCTCGAGTCTGCCTGGAAAAGGACGCCATGGGATCCATCAGAATCAGGGTAGCGGCCAGAGGCTGCGAAATCGAACGTCTGTACGCAGGGCTCGGAATCGCGCCCGGCAGCTCGAGTCGAACGACCGCTATAACGGGCGAGCTACAGCCTCTCACCACCAGCTCAAGAAACGGTGGAATGATGGGTAACTCGCCGTTCGAGCCGGGAAAACACGGCGCCGCAGAACGGCAAACCGACGGAGAAACGTACAATCCCGCGCTACGGGAGCTAGCGGCACGAGAGGAGAGCCAACGTGGCCGAGAGGACTGAGGCAGACCAGCAGGAGAAGCAGCGGGTCGAAAGCACGATCGACGCGGAGGTGGCGGCGATCGAAGACGACGACATCGAGGGCTACCTGGCCGTGCTCGCCGAGGACGCTCTCTTCCTCCCGCCCGGGCTTCCTTCGATGGGCGGAGAGGAATTACGAGCCTCGCTGCGCGAGTTCCTCGAGCAGTGGCGCGTCGAATGGCTCGGCTTCAGGCACGACGAGACCGAGATCTCCGGCGAACTGGCCTTCCACCGCTTCAGCTACAGCTGGCGCCTGGAGCCGAAGAGCGGCGGTCAACTGCAGGTCGCGCACGGCAAGGGGCTGCACATCCTGCGCCGCTGCGACGACGGCAATTGGAGGATTGCGCGCGAAGTCCGGAACGACAGACCAACTCCCAACACGATCTAGTGGTCGAATTAACCCTCCTGCGCGACGGCGGCCAGAAAGCGGCGAGCGTCGCCGGAGAGCTCGCGTCGTTCATCTCCGCCTCCAGGCAGACGCTGGAGCTGGCGCTCTACGACGTGCATCTGGTGAGCGAGAATGCGGCGCCGATCAGGGTCGCGCTCGCCGAGGCGCTGGCGCGGAACGTTCGTATACGCCTCGTCTACAACGTCGATTTCGGCAAGGCGATCGCCGTCCCGAGACCTCCGATCTCGCGACCGGAACTGGTGGAGGCCCTTCCGGTCGAGACACGCGCGATTCCCGGCGTACCCGACCTGATGCACCACAAGTACATCGTCCGGGACGGCGAGACCGTTCTAACCGGCTCGACCAACTGGACCGACGATGCCTGGACACGGGAGGAGAACCTGATCGCGGTCGTCTCGTCAAAAGAGCTCGCGGCCCGCTTCCGGCAGAACTTCGAGGAGCTCTGGGAGAGGCCCGACGTCGCGCGCTCCGGTCACATCGATTCAGGCCCGATCGATGTCGAAGGCCATCGCGTCCGGCCCTGGTTCGCGCCCGGGCACGGCGAAGCGCTCGCACACCGGATCGCGCGCCGCATCGGCGAGGCCAAACGCCGCGTGCGCATCGCCTCCCCGGTGCTCACCTCCGGCCCGATCCTCGGCACCCTGGCGGAGCTGAGCGCCAACCACTCGCAGGGCCGACCCGACATTGCCGGAGTGCTCGACGCCACTCAGATCGCCGAGGTGATCTGGCAATGGCGAACGAGGCCGCAGGTCGGTTGGAAGGAGCCGGCGCTGCGCTCGATCGTCGAGCACCTGCCCTGGAGCGGTAAGAAGTCCACCCCTTGGACGACCGAGAGCGTGCACGACTACATGCACGCCAAGGTCGTAGTCGCCGACGACGCCGTCTTTCTCGGCAGCTTCAACCTCTCGCGCTCGGGCGAGAGCAACGCCGAGAACATGCTCGAGATCGAAGACGCCGAACTGGCGGAGCGCCTGGCGACGTTCGTGGACGAGATCCGCGGCGTCTATCCCCCGCTCGAGCTGCCGAGCGCCGCTGCGAAAAAGCGCGGCTAGGGCCGATCCCGTTAGGGGTACGCCCTAAGGGCTTTCTTTCTCGATCTCGATCGAGACGATCTCGCACTCGGCCGCCGGGATCTCGGCCCCGAGCCGGAGTGTGTTGTGCACGCGGCTCTGCTGGTCGATGCTCTCGGCCAGCTCGAGGATCTCGTCCTCGTCGGCCGCCGCCTCGATGCGGACGCTCAATCGGATGTCTTGCGCACGCGGCGGCTCGCCGCCCCAGTCGCACTCGCACACCACGCGCATGCCGTGAAGAACGATCCCGCGCCGCTCGGCCTCGCGCTGGAGATCGTTCGCATAGCAGGCGCCGATCGCCATCAGCAGCAGGTCGGCGCCCGAGAACCCGTAGCCGGAGCCGGCCTCGTGCTCGGGCCGGTCGATGGTGAGCGAGTGCTTACCCGCCCAGCCGACCGAGAAGTTGGCGTTGTGAACCGAGCGAATGTGAACCGTAGTCTGCGCCATTTGGGGGCTCCCCTTTCCCGAGACTTGATGTAAGAGTAGGTGAGAACTCGGTTCAAACGAATGACCGCTTCGTGCAGAAGGGAGTTCTTTTCAGGGTGACGGGGGCGCGAGTAGTTCTGGTTGCCGTCGTGGTACTGGCCTCGAGTGCCGGAGCCGCCACGGCTCCGCGCCTGCCCGGAGCGCCGAAGTGCCCGCTCTTCCCCGTCTCGAACGTCTGGAACAAGCGCGTGGACACGCTGCCCGTGGCCGCGAACTCGAACGCGATCATCAACTCGATCGGGCTCGACGTCGGGCTCCATCCCGATTTCGGCACGGTCTGGGACGGACATCCGAACGGGATCCCCTACACGGTCGCCAACAAGAAGACGAAGCGCTACCGCCTCTCCTTCCTCTATTCGAGCGAGAGCGACAAGGGACCCTATCCGATCCCCGCCAACGTCAAGATCGAGGGAGGCAGCGACCGCCACGCTCTGATCGTCGATCGCGACCGCTGCTTCCTGTACGAGCTGTACGCGCTCCAGAAGACGACAAAGGGCTGGCGCGCGGGCTCCGGGGCGATCTGGAACCTACGCTCGAACAAGTTGCGTCCCAAGGGCTGGACCTCGGCCGACGCGGCCGGCCTGCCGATCTTGCCCGGCCTCGTACGCTACGACGAGGTCGCCCGCGGCCAGATCGACCACGCGCTCCGGTTCACGGTCGAGAACACCCGCAACACTTTCATCTACCCGGCGCGCCACCAGGCCAGCGACCAGACCGATCCGAATCTGCCGCCGATGGGCCTACGCGTGCGCCTGCGCGCCGATTTCGACACGAGCGGCTTTCCGCGCCCGGTTCGCATCGTTCTCACGGCGCTCAAGCGTTACGGGATGATCGTGGCCGACAACGGCGCGAACTGGTACATCTCCGGCGCCCCCGACCCGCGCTGGAACGACGACCTGCTGCACACCATCGACGGCGTCACAGGAGCCGACTTCGAGGTGGTCGACAGCTCGAGCCTGCGCTCCGGTTAGTAAGGCTGAAGACCTATCCGGGCAGGGCGTGGCCTGGTGGGATAGGTTCTAAAGACGCAAGTCGGGCGGACTGAAGAGCACTTCCAGCCGTGTGAGCAGACGCAGCATCCAGGAACGCAGCGGACCGGCGGAACTGTCCACGAGCACGATTTCGCCGTTCTCGAGGTGAACCCGCGGTCGGCTGTCACGGCGCGAGGAACCGAGCATGACGCTCATCGGCGCGACTCCGGTGCTCGCTGCCGGCGTAGGCCACGCGAGAACATGGCGTGTTTACAGGCTTCTCTCAAAGCTCGAACTCCCCCCTGGGTTTCGGCTGACGGAACGGAGGCGAGAGCTCGCCGCAGCTTGCCGCTCCCCCGCGGAGGAGACTTTTCGCGCTGCAGCCGAATCGTCCTTCCCGCTTCCGAAAACCGGCCGAGGCTCGGGCGCTCGACAGCAGCCCCGGGAGCCCGCCAGAACCCGGAGTCGAGCCGCGCCGGGCCGAGCTCCGTTTCGAGGAGCTCGGCCCGGTTGGATTAGGCAGAGGCCTGGGAAGTCGCTAGGCCTCGGGCTTGTGACAGACGGCTTCGACGTTGTGGCCGTCGGCGTCCAGCACGAAGGCGCCGTAGTAGTTCTCGTGGTAATGCAAACGCAGGCCAGGGGCTCCGTTGTCTTTCCCGCCCGCGGCGATTGCCGCCGCGTAGAAGGCGCTCACCAAGGCGCGGTCTTCGGCGTCGAAGGCGACGTGCACGGGCGTGGCTGTCTTCTCCAGGCGAATCCAGAAGTCGGGAGAGCCCTGAGCGTTCTTGAAACCGCCGCCCCAATCGTCGTCGAAGGCGAGCGTGTAGCCGAGCGGTTCCAGCGCCGCCGAGTAGAACTTCTTCGCCGACTCGATGTCGGTTACTCCGATGATTACGTGATCGATCATGAGCCCGATACTGCCTCTATGCGCCGGCGAGCGTCAAGGGCATCCCTCGATCGAGGGATGCCGGCGCGGGTATCCAAGGCAGGGCGAGACCCCACTATCAAAGGGATAGTTTTGGTGTAGAATCCCTTCTATGCGGACTCTTTCGGACATCCACGCGACCGACTGCTGCGGAGTCGCGGCCACCGCCGAAATCATCGGCGCCAAGTGGACGGCGCTAATCGTTCACGACCTCTCCGAGGGCGCTCGGCGCTTCTCCGAGCTCGAGCACGCCTGCCCTGGAATCAGCCCGCGCACGCTCTCCGAGCGTCTGCGCACGCTCGAGCAGGAGGGCTTCCTCGAGCGCAAGAGCTTCCCTGAGTCGCCGCCGCGGGTCGAGTACTCGCTGACCGAGAAAGGGCGCGGCCTGCTCTCGATCATCCACGAGATGAGCCAGTTCGGTCACAGCTGGCTCGGTTGCCGGCACCACCAGGCAACTGCCCCGGCCGTCGAGCCTGCGACCGCCTAGCTCCTCGAAGCGAAGTCCGTCCGAGCGCGGTCAGACGGCCGCGCGCTTCGGTTCGAGCCGAGCTCCAAACTCGCTCAGGATCTCTCTGGCCGCGGCGATACCGGGCTCCAGGTAACCGGCCCAGAAGCGCTCGTTCGGGGAGTGAATGTTCCCCTCGGGGAGGTCGAAGCCGGTCACGACCGCCGGGATGCCTTTGAGCTGAAGTGCGTGCATGATCGGCATCGTGCCGCCGCTGCGAACGAGCAGCGGGCGGCGGCCGAAGGAGCGCTCGAACGCGGCCAGAGCGAGCTGGATCGCGGGCGCATCGTGCAGCACCAGCCCCGGAGGGCTCAAAGAGAGGAGTTGGACGCGTAGCTCAGCTCCGGCCGGAGCCGCTTCGCGCAGGAGCCGCTCCAGCGCCCCGGCGATCGTGTCGGGATCCTGGCCGGGAGCGAGCCGAATCGAGAGGTTGGCCTCGGCGCGGACTGGAAGCACGGTCTTCTGCAAATGCGGCGAGCCGCCTACGATGCCGTTTACGTCGAGCGCCGGCTGGGCGCCGGTACGGCGATAGAACTCCGCGGCGGCGTTCGAGTCGGACGGGTGGGCACCCTGCTCGGCCAGAACGTCGGCGCCGGGCGGAAGCGTCGCGATCGACGCCAACTCCTCGGCACTCAGAGGTGTGACTCCCTCGAGCAGCGGCCCGGGGAGGCGACCCTCGATCGGAAGCACCGCCGCCAGTGTCGTATTGAGGGCGTGCAGCGCGTTCAGCGCAGCGCCGCCGTAGACGCCCGAGTGGAGATCGCGATCGCCACTCGAGAGCTCGAGATGGAAATAGGCCAGGCCGCGCGAGGCGATCGTGAAGGCGGGAACGTCGCGCTCGATCATCGAGGTGTCGAAGATCAGGCAGGCGTCGGCGCCGCGCTCGTCGGCGGCCAAGAAGTCGGCGATCGAGTGGCCGCCGATCTCCTCCTCGCCGTCGCAGGCAAAGCGGACGTTGACCGGCAGGGCTCCGTCGCGGGCAAGCGACCTAGCCGCCTCGAGCAGGATCAGCAGCTGCCCTTTGTCGTCGGCAACGCCGCGCCCGTAGAGCCAGCCCTCCCGCTCCACGAGCGTGAACGGGTCTGACTCCCAGAGCTCGATCGGCTCGACTGTCTGCACGTCGAAGTGGCCGTAGCAGAGAACGGTCGGCCCGTCCCGCCCGTCCGAGGCGGCGATCTCGCCGACTACGAGCGGCTGCCCTTGCCAGTCGATCCTCGCGCCCTTGCCGCCCGCTTCGCGGATCTTCCCGGCCAACCACTCGCCGGCTCGCTCGACGTCGCCGACGCGCTCGGGATCGGCGCTGACGCTGGGGATTGCGATCCATTCCGCCAGCTCGGCGAGGAGTTCTTGGCTCACGGCGGGCAGTGTACTAGGGTGAATCCATGCGACTAGTAACGCTCGTCGCGATCGCCGCGTTCGCCTCCACTTCGATCGCGCTCGCCGGCGGCTCACACCTGATCACAACAAGCTCGGTCGGTAAGGGCAAGCTCGGCCAGACGCGCGCCGCCTACGAGGCCGCTTACGGCAAGCCGACCAGCACCGACAATCTCGAGGGCGGGCTCACGCGCCTCAACTACGCAGGTCACGTCGAGGTCTACTTCACCACCGGAACGAACTCCGGCCGCTACATCGTCACGTCCGGCGCGGCCTTCAGGACAGCCCAGAAGGTGGGACCGTGCTCAAAGGCCTCGGCCATCAAGAGCGCTTACAAGTCGGCGGTGAAGTTGAATCTCGCCGGTGGCGAGTACGCCTATCGTCTCGGCTCGAAGCTCTGGTTCGAGATCGAGGCTGGTAAGGTCGCGGCCGTCGCCCTCGGCTCGGGCAAGCAGGCGGCCTGGATCGCTTCGAACGCCGTTTCTTGCGGTCCGTAATCCACTCTTCCCCGATGCCGGCAAAGCGCGAAACCAAGACGCTGCTCCCGGAAGGATTCCGCTTCGGAGTCGCCACCTCCGCTTTCCAGATCGAGGGCGGTCTGAATGGGCCGGGCGAGCCGGCCAACAACTGGGTGGGATGGGAAAGGGCGGGCCGGGTCGAGCCTTCGGGAATCGCCGTCGATTTCTGGAATCGCTACGAGGATCTGCTCGATCGCGCCGCTGCGCTCGGCTGCGACACGTTCCGGCTCGGGCTGGAGTGGGCGCGAGTCGAGCCCGAGGAGGGGCAGGTCGACGAGACCGCCCTCGACCGCTACTCGGCGATGATCGACGCCTGCCGCGAACGAGGGCTCGAGCCGCTGGTAACGCTGCACCACTTCACGCACCCGGCCTGGCTGGGAGAGGACTTCTGGCTCTCGCCGGCGTCGCCGGAGCGCTTCGCCGCTTGGACAAAGCTGGCAATCGATCGCCTGGCCGATCGCTGCCGACTCTGGATCACCTTCAACGAGATCGGCATACTCGCGCAGCTCTGCTACGCCTTCGGCATGCATCCTCCCGGGCGCCGGCTCGCCTGGACGGACGTGTACAAGGCGATCGGGCACATGCTCGCCGCGCACGTCCGCAGCTACGAGCTGATCCACGAGCGCCGGCCCGACGCCGTCGTCCACACGAACGCCTCCACGAACAGCATCTACGAGCACGACCGTCTGCTCACCGACCTGCTGCTCGCGCGCGCCCTGGGCGTACCCCGCGACGATCTCGGCGCCTGGACGATCGAGCGGCGCGCGGCCTGGTACGACGCCATCGCCCCAGCGAAGCCGATCGAGCGCTTCTTCCGCCGAACTTCGGCCGCAGCGGCCCCGGTCGGCAAGGCGCCGCTCCTGAGCCGGCTCAGCGAGCGTGTGCGCCGGGGATCGGAGGATCCAGAGGGAGCTCTCCGACCGGCGGTCGAGGCGATCTACTCGAGCCCGCACGAGCGGACGCTCGACGTGCTCGGGATCGATTACTACGACCCGGTGGCCTCCAACCACATGCGCCTGCCCGGCCACCGAACCGCCGGAGGCCGCTCGCTACTTCCGAACGCCGAACTCTGGGACGACGTCGTCTATCCCGCAGGGCTGACCGAGTACGCGCGTGCCAACCTTGCCCTCTCGGCGGAGGCGAGCGGCGACGGGCGCCCGCTCGAGCTCTGGATCGTCGAGAACGGCCTCTGCAACCGGGTGCGTAACGGTCACAGCTATGAGCGGATCGACGGCTGGGACCGGCCGCGCTACCTGCGCGAGAACCTGGCCGCGCTCGTCGCTGGGCTCGACGCCGGACTGCCGATCGGCGCCTACCTGCACTGGTCGCTGGTGGACAACTACGAGTGGGGCAGCTATCAGCCCCGCTTCGGCATCCACGGCGTCGACCGCGAGCGCGGAGTCAAGGTGCTCGACACGGACTCGATGGGCCGCGACTCGGCCGGCACCTACCGGCTTCTGATCGAGGGCTTGCGCGCCGGCGACCGCTCGGTGCTCACCAGCGAGTGACGGGCAGCCTAGGCGACTTCGCGTAGCTTCAGCGTCTCGGCCATCGCGCGCAGCTTCTTCAGGCTCTGGTTCTCGATCTGACGGATGCGCTCGCGGGTGACGTTGAAGGCGCGACCGACTTCGTCGAGCGTGCGCGGGTGCTCGCCGTCGAGGCCGTAGCGCAGCTCGAGCACGCGGCGCTCGCGGTAGGAGAGGCACTGGAGCAGACGCTTCAGCGTCTCGCGGCGCATCGTCAGTTCGGCCGCCTCGTCCGGCAGCGGCGTCGAAGAGTCGGGGATGAAGTGACCGAACTCGGACTCCTCTTCGTCACCGACCGGCTTCTCGAGCGAGACCGGCGTCTGGGCGGCGCGCAGGATCTGGTCGATCTCGTCGATGGGTAGGTCGAGTTCGCGTGAGAGCTCCTCGCTCGTCGGCAGGCGGCCGTTCTGCGCCTGGAGCTTGCGCTCGGCGCGCATGATCCGGTTCAGCTTCTCGACCACGTGCACCGGCATGCGGATCGTGCGCCCCTTGTCGGCGAGTGCCCGGGCGACAGCCTGGCGGATCCACCAGGTGGCNNCTGGCGGATCCACCAGGTTGCATAGGTCGAGAACTTGAAGCCCTTGCGGTAGTCGAACTTCTCGGCTGCACGCACCAACCCGATCGTGCCCTCCTGGATCAGATCGAGGAAGGGAAGGCCCTGGTTCCGGTAGCGCTTGGCGATCGAGACGACGAGGCGCAGGTTGGCCTCGACCATCTGCTGCTTGGCTCGGTGGTCTCCTCGCTCGATTCTCTTCGCCAGCTCCACCTCCTGAGCGGGCGTCAAGAGGTCGATGCGGCCGATCTCCTTGAGGAAGAGCTGTAGCGAATCGGTCGTCAGCTCGCGCCAAGGTTCCGCCACCGCCGCGACCGGCTCGGCGTGAACCTCGCCATCCACGACCTCTATCTGGAGCTCGTCGAGCGCGTTGTAGAACTCGTCCATCTGCTCGGCATCAAGCTCGAGCTCGTCCAGAGCGGTCGCGATGTCCTCGGTTCGGAGCGCGCCGGTCGCTCGGCCGGTCTCGATCAGGACTTTCGCCTGCTCGGAGGCGAAGAGGTCGAAACCCTGACCCGGCGGCGTTTTACCGGTGGCGGTCACGCCTTCTTCTTCGGACCAGGTCACTTCTTCCTCACGATCGCTAGCGGGACGGCGAGTTTGCCATACGTAGCGTACCTTCGCCATAGCTCGAACGGCAGATTAGGACCGCCAAAGAGTGATCCCGCGCGGAGGCAGCGCCGGCGCCGGCCGCATTCGCGACGGGCGCTGCCTCGCGGATAAGAGCGCTATGTCACCGTGAAGTGCCCGATCATCCCGCTCGCAAAGTGGACGTCACACTGGTACGTGTAACTGCCCGCCTTGAACGTGACTGTCCAGTTGAACGTGCCCGTACCACCTACATCCGTCTTCTGTTCCACACCAGGACCGAAGAGATGGAAGTTATGCATGCTGGACTTGTCGCTGACGTTGATCTTGTAGGTGCCGGCCTTGAGCGTGCTGACAGAGCTACCGCCTTGAGTAAGGGTGATCGTGAACCCGGGCCCGACGATACCGACCAGGTTGTTGCCGCCCGTATTCCCGCCGGTATTACCGGTAGTCGCGGACTTCGAGCTCGCCTTACCGCCACAGGCGGCGAGGGCAAGCGATACGGCCGCTATGAGCACGAGAGAAAAAACGCGTGTCACCTGGATCTCCTTTTCGCTTCTTTGGAATGCCCAGCTTCGCCCACTGAGCGTGGGATTGGAACCGAGCTGGATCACTCGACCTCGAAGCCCCCGACAGGATCGTCGGGGGCACGTCGCGGTCGNNCTTGACCGTCCAGGTGGCCTTGCCCTTGAAACCGACTCCCGTCTTCTTGCTCACGCCGGGGCCGAAGAGATGGAAGTTGTGGATGCTTGCTTTGTCGTTGACTTTGATCGTGTAGGTGCCGGCCTTGAGCGTTTTATTCTTCACGGAGTGACCGTTCTGGGTCAGGTTGATCGTGAAGCCGGGACCGACTGTACCCGCGAGAGTTGTGACCTTCGTTGAGGCTTGGCTACCAGCTACAGCCAGAGCGAGCATCGCGATAGCGGCTACCAGCAGGATGCGAATGCGTGGCATCGAGATCTCCTTCATTCGGTTGTGGGACTTGTCTATGCGATTGGATCTCATGCGCGGCGCTTACTCCTCGACGCCGAACATGCGGAAGAAGAGCGGGAAGGTGCCGAGCAAGCCCGCGGCGATAAGAGCGGCCGTGATGGCCACGATCAGCCGCAGGGGCGGATTCGAGCGACGCCAGAGAATCGCCAGCCCGGCCCAAGAAACGAAGTAGACGGCGATCGCGATGATCGTCTCGCCGGAGAGCATCCCGACCCGCCCCGAGAAGGCGAGCCAATCGCCGAGGCCGTCGAACACCTCAGCCAGCGTCGCCAGCAGCCCCAACGTCGCTGCGGCGAGCGCGGCAGCGACGATCGATGCGAAGGCGGGTCCGGTCGGTTTGTCGATCTTGTTCTCGTCCACGTCAAACCACCGGCGAGATCTTGGTGATCAGGGCGCCGAAGAGCCCGGCGATCGCCGCCGCGCCGAAGGCGCCCATAAAAAGGACCAGAGTGAGCAGGCGCAGACGGCGATCGTTTGCCAGGCGCTCGCCGAAATAGACCGCGAGAAAGGCGACCGTTGTCGCCAGGAAGGGCGCCATCCAGGCGATGTGCTGCTTCCATTCCATACCGAACTTGTCCCAGTTCGACGTCTGCGAGCTGGAGAGAAGTGCCGCTTTCGCGCCCCCGCTGCGGTACCAGGGGTACATCACCCAGGTGCCGAGGATCACCGTCCCCCAGGCCGCGACCGCCATCGCCGCGGTGCCGAGTTTGAGCCAGAGCACGTGTTGCGCCACTCCGCGCTCCGTCAGATCCTCCCGGCGCAGTCCATACATCACGATCATCACGCCCGCGAACGAGAGTAGGAAGCCGCCCCCGAACACGAACCCATGCGCTAGCGACCACCACTCCCGATAGGTCAGATGCACCTGATCCTTATCCCCACCAGGCTGAAGAATAGAAACTTCGGTCAAATTGGAGAAAACGCGCTCCCCGGAGCTCTATTCGAGTAAACGTCCGCCGGTTGGGTGTGTACCGGCGCCACGCTCCTCTGTCCACCACCAAGAGCGGCAGGCGGAATGAAGACCCGCCGACTCGGTGCTGACGGCACCTCGTTCCGCAGCCCTCCCCCGAGCCACCCACCCGCGGGGTCGTGAAACGGTAGCTAGAAAAAGCGCACGAAATGTGCCGGTTTCGTGCCGAACCAGCGTCACACTTCCACCCCGGGTCAAGCGACAGAGCGCCGCGCTTCGAACCGCGCTCTACGCCCTGATCATCCCGCCGTGATAGCGGAGCTCGTAGAGCCGCTCGCCGTCGCGCTCAGTCCACTCGAGACCGTGGAAGCAGGTGAGTTCGCCCTCGTTCGTGTCGACGTAGAGACCGAGCGCAGTCTGGTGCCGGAAACCGCCGAGGAAGCGTTCCTCGCGGTAGAGGGCGGTCAGGCTCTCTTTGAGCACCTTGCCGCTCTCCTCGTCGCTGAGCTTGCCGGGCTCGCGGATGTAGCCGTAGTAGTTCATCGCCCAGACCGGCTCGCCGCGGTGCCAGACGACCTCCTCGCCGATGAAGTCGGCGCCGCCGAAGTAGCTGTCGCGATAGGAGAAGTCGCCCTCCTCGAAGCGGAGATCGGTCGAGCCCGAGCGGCTCGAGTCGACCAGCGCGCCGCTACCGGCGTAGGTGGCCGTCTTGGCCTTGACGATGAACGCCTCCAGGTGCTCGAGCGAGAGCTCGTCCATCACACCTCCCTATCCATCTCCGCCAGCTCGACCGGCCTTTCTTGCTCGGCGGAGAGATAGAGGGCCGCCAGCGCCCGCGCCTGGCCAAGCGCGTCCAAACGACCGAGTAGCGGCTCCTTCTCACCCCGGATCGAGCGGGCGAAGTCCTCCAGCTCGAGCAGGTAGGCGTCGCCCGTCTCGACCTCGATCGTCTCGCTCCCGTTCTCCTCCTCGCGCTGCAACTCGATGCCGCCGCGCCAAGCGTGCCAGGGGTCGCGCAGGCGCAGCACGCCTTCGCTTCCAATCGCTTCCAGCTCCTTGCGCCCCGGCGTCTCGAAGGACGAGTAGAAGAGAGCGCGCGCGCCGCTCTCGTAGCGCATCAGGCCGCTGAAGCGAACATCCACTCCGGCTCCGCCCAGCACCTGCTCGCCGTAGACGGCCACGGGCTCGCCGGCGATGAGCCGGATACCACTGACGCAGTAGGTGCCGACGTCCATCAGCGAGCCGCCCTCCCACTCCCGCTTCATGCGCACGTTCGTCCGAGGATCGCTCATCGCGAAGGAGAAGAGCGAGCGCACGAACTGGAGCTCGCCGATCGCACCCTCGACCACGAGTTCGGCGAAGCGCTTGGTCTGCGGGATGTGGCGCCACATGAAGGCCTCGGCAACCTGCAGACCACGCGATTCGGCCAGGCCCCAGACGGTCTCGATCTCGGCGGGGTGGCGTGTCAGCGGCTTCTCGCAGAGAACGTGCTTGCCGGCCTCGAGCGAGCGCAGCGTCCAGGGGACGTGCTCGTGGTTGGGCAGAGAGATGTAGACCGCCTCGATATCGGGGTCGGCGAGAAGCGCGTCGTAGGAGCCGTGTGCGCGTTCGATCTCCCACTCGCGGGCGTACTCGCTCGCCCGTTTCTCGTCGCGGCTGGCGACGGCGACGAGGTCGATCAGCGGCGAGGCCTTGGCGGGCGGGATCACGAGCCGGTTGATGCCGGCCGTCGAGACGATGCCGAGCTTGACGGGCTCTATCCCCACGACGGTTCCGTAATCGGCCTCAGCGCCGTCTCGAGGATTCGGAGATTGCGCGGCCGGGTGAGGATGAAGAGAACGACCTCGGCCACGTCTTCGGCGGACATCATCCCGGGCAGCGCGTCGGGCGTGCGCCCGTAGCCCTCGGCGAGCGCGAAGTCGGTCGCCACTCCGCCCGGGCAGACGTTCGTGCAGCGGACGTTGTGCTCTCTCAGCTCATGGTCGAGCGAGCGCGTCAGCCCGACCTGGCCGAACTTGGAGGCGCAGTAGACGGCCTCGCCGGGCACTCCGCGCCGGCCGGCCTCCGAGGCGATCGTGACCAGGTCGCCCTCGCCGCTTGCGATCAGATGCGGAATCGCAGAGCGATGGGTGTAGATCGTCCCCTTCAGGTTGACGTCGATCATCTCCTCGATGTGCTCCGGCGGCACCTCGACGAGCGAGTGATAGGAGCCGACGCCGGCGTTGGCGATACAGATGTCGAGACGGCCGAAGCGCAGAGCGGTGGCCGCGACGGCCTTCTCGACCTGGACTCGATCGCGGACGTCGCAGACGAGGCCGAGCGATTCCGGCAAGCCGAGATCGGCACCCGAACGCGACGCCAGTCCGAGCTTCACGCCTTCAGCCGAGAGAGAGCGAGCCACGGCGGCGCCGATGCCGCGGCTGGCCCCGGTGATGAAGGCGACCTTTCCATCCAGCTTCGTCATCGCTCCTCCAGTGGTCAGATAGTTATTCGCTGCCGCCCCCGACGCCAACGCCGGACTCGTTCCTGCGATCCTCCCACCCGGCGCGTCTGACGTCTAGACAACCAGCGGTGTCTTTCCCTGCCTGCGAAACGACAGACTCAACGCCCGGCGGCAGCCTGACGCTTGCGCGCAACAGTGTCCAGCGCCACGGCCCCTAGGAGAATGAGAGCGGTCAAGATGAACCTCGTTGCGGAACTGTAACCAACCAGATCGCAGCCGTTGGCGATCATTTGGATGACCAACGCGCCGAGCACAGCGCTCCTCACATGGCCACGGCCGCCGAAGAGGCTCGTACCGCCGATTACCGCCGACGCGATCGCGTACATCAACAGCGGATCGCCACCGACGCCCGGAACTGCCGAAATGCTGCGGGACGCAGACATTACGCCGCCGAAAGCGGCCATCATGCCCGCGATCATGAAAACGATGAGCCTGATCCGAGGGACGTTGATGCCCGCCCGGCGCGCCGCTTCGTCGTTGCCGCCGACCGCATACACGTGGCGGCCGAACGTCGTCCGCATCGCAATGAAGTTCCAGAAGACGTACAGCATGAGCATGATGACGAAGGCAAGCGGAAGACCGAGACCACCGCGAGCGCGATTGACCCAGCCGACGATGGCAAACATCGCGACCGACACGGCGGCGACCTTGGCCACTGCATGCCAAAGACTCCCGGTTTCGCCGCCGCGGCGGCGTCTGACTTTTCCACTCAATACGGCGAGCGCATAGAGAACGCTCACGACGATGGCGATTATCCAACTCGTCGATTGCGTGAATCTGTAGTTGCTTATGTCGAGGACCCACTTGTCGTTGATGTAGATAGGTGACGACCCGACGACCTTGACGACGAGGCCTTCCGCCACCAGCAACCCACCAAGGGTCACGACGAACGATGGGACGCCGACATACGCCACGATCGCGCCCTGGGCCATGCCGTACAGAGCTCCTGCAGCGAGAGCAATCGGTATCGCGATAAGGCCGGAAAGGTGGCCGTGTCGCGTGACCACTTCCGCCACGACGACGGAGCCGGCGAAACCACTGACAAAGGCAACCGAGAGATCGATCTCGGCGATCAGGAGCACGAAAACAACGCCCGTAGCGATAGTCGCCAACGGCACCACTTGCGTGATCAGGTTGCCGAAATTGGACCCGCTGAGAAAGTTCG
>PMMN01000076.1 GCA_003162235.1 Actinomycetota bacterium
GGTTCGAGTCCTACCCGGGGAGATACGCTCTGTGCTGCTTGGCTTGCCGATTGGGCGAGCGTACGACAGCGAGGCCCCGGTTTTCAATAACGCCCTTGGTTTGGGTTGGATCGGGCTCGGCCGGTGCAAACGACCGGTTCCCTCTCAGTGCCCGGAGCAGGAGCAGGTCTTCTCGCCAAGATAGCGGCCTTCGCGGGAGCGCCCGCAGCGAGCACAGAGCGGCGGAACGAGTCTCGCGCGGATGAGCAGTGCCTGCATGGACACCGCCCAGAAGACGAGATACGGAAAGATTGGCAACCAGTTCGACATATCACGAGTATCCGACGAGGACACTTTCACGATAGCCCTCGCTACTGAGAACCGAGTAAGAAAAACCGCCGCATTTCGCATTGTTTACTAAGAGTTCAGGGGCGGTACAATCGGAGTTGTGAGCTGGATCGTCCTGGGGCTGTGCGTCTCGGCGCTTGCGGTGCTCGCCGCCGCCGAGTGGCCGCGCTTGCAGTCCCACCTCGGAGTCGGCCGTTACGGTGCTCGCGCTTCGAGGAAGGCGCGCCGCCGCCGCTCGCACCTGGTGTTGGTCGAAACCGAAGAGCTGAGCGACTTCGACGAGGATCGAGAAGCCTTTGCCGAAAGCGTCGTGCGGGACCTCGAGCGACTGCCGACGATCGACGACCGCGACTAGCGCGAAGCACCTTTGCTCAGGCCGGCTGGAACCGCGAAACGGATCTCGCGGGTGTTCGGCAGAAGCGCGCCTGCGTTCTCGTCGTTCTTCGATTCCTGATAGTCGGATACTCTGACCACCAATGTGCCGCCGGTCTTGAGCGAGGCAACGTTGATCTTCGCTTTACCGGTGCGGGCGTCGAACGAAACCCTGAAGGACTTCGAACCGGACGTCGCGGAGATCGAACGAGGATCGACGCCCGCGCCCGCGTCGGTGATTCGCAACGCCACGAGGCCTTTCTTGCGTGACAGCACTCGGATGCGCGGAGGCGTACGGTCGTTGATCCAGAGGTGGAAGGTGAAAGGCCCGGCCTTCGCCGCCGAAGTGGTGTCGAAGACGATCTCGTAGTGCCCGGGGCCGGGTCGTAGTACGCCGGCAACCGGTTCCACGCTTCCATAGAGATCCAGGTACGGATTGACGTTCACCGGTAACGCGGCGAGACCCGCTATCCGGTCCTCGCTCGGTCCGAGCACGATCCTGGGCGAGACGGAAACACCGCGGGCGCGCGAGAGGACGACGACGCCGAAATTCTGGAGCGAGCGTTTAAGGGCGAGACGGAAGACCTGCTCGGGCCCCTTGAGCAGGATCGGCACACCGGGGACGCGCTCGGGATAGAGATAGCGATCGACCAGCGCCGTCTTTTTCTTGGTGTTCCCCTGGTAGGTGCCGGCGTGGACGATCCTGACCGCTTTCTTACGACCTAGTTGCGGAACCGAGACGCGCAGCCAGAAGGGAATTCGTCGCATCTGGCCGGCGCAGATGAGGTCTATCCAACCGTCGACATTGCCGGTGTGTGCTGCGGCCGTCGTCGTTGCGTCGAGCTGCAGAGTGCCGGGGACCGTCACCGAAGTCGGTGCTAGCAAGGAGACGCCGCCGGTCGACTCGTGGCGCTGGAGACTCACCTCACAGGATCCGACAGCGGCGCCGGCATCGCTGACGGCGATGTTCCTCACCAGGCTCTGACCGCGTCTCAGGAAGCCGAAGCTGACGGAAGACGGAGACGTGAAGATGAGCGGCTGATCGGCGGCCGCGAGGGCGACACGTCCGCCTCCCTCGCGCAGCGGCGATACCTCGCGGCCGCTGGGGGTGGTCACCGGCGCGGCGGTGAGAACGAGCGCCGACTTGATCTGGGCGACGGTCCAGGTGGGATGACGCTGACGGAGCAGCGCCGCGGCACCCGCGACGTGGGGTGTGGCCATACTCGTTCCGCTCTCCTCGTCCCAAAGGCCCGAGCTGGCCGGAACCGAGGAGAGGATGTTCAGGCCCGGTGCGCTGAGATCGGGCTTGAGCAGGAGGCCGAAGGGAGTGGGGCCGCCGGACGAGAATGACGCTAGCCGGTCGGAGGCCACTCCTCCGCTCGCGACGGTGGAGGCGGCGACGGTGATCGCCAGGGCTGCGGTTCCCGGAGAATCGACCGAACCTTCTCCGTTCTGGTCGAACTCGTTTCCGGCCGCGACCGCCACAACCACTCCCGCCGCGCTGGCAGCGTTCAGGGCCTGGGCGACGATGTCGTTACGGGGATCTACCTCGGGCTCACCGAGTGAGAGGTTGATTATGTTCATCCCGTCCGAGACGGCGGCTTCGACCGCGGCGACGATCTCCGCCGAGTTCCCGTTCAAGCCGAAGTTCGAAGTGGGAATGGTCATTGCCTTGTAGTTACCGAGGTAGGCGCGCGGGGCGACGCCCGAGAGTGTGCGAGCGCTGCCGTCGAAGTTCGCGACCGTGTCGGGGTTACCGGCCGCGATGCCGGCGACGTGCGTGCCGTGAGAGGAGAAACTCGGATCGAACGGCAGCGAGGCGTTCGCATAGGAGAGGCCCGGCGGCGGAAACGCGCGGGCGACGATCACCTTCGCCGTCGTATAGGCGGTATCGCCCTTCGGGAAGCCGGCGGGCATCGTGTAACCGGTCGGATCGAAGTACGGATGCGTCTGATCGATGCCGTCGTCGATGATGCCGATCTTGACGCCCTGGCCGGCATAGGCGAGATCGGGGCCCCAGAGCGCCGGCGCGCCGATCAGCGAGACGTTGCCGGGCGGAGCGCTCTCGAGCCGGACATATCGATACGAGGAATAGACGTGAGCAACCCCGGAAACGCGAGCCAGGCGGGCGACCTCGTCTGCAGGCAGCGCGACCGCGAGTCCGTCCGCGACGATGCGGTAACGCCAGCGAACGTCCGCTTGCGGAACAGTCGCCTCGATCCGGCGCGCGAGGACGTCCTGCGCCGTGGCGAGGCTTTCGAGGTAGCGGCTGTTCGACAGCGAGCGGAGGTCGAGCGCGTGGGCTTTCGCCGTCGCGGTCGAGGCACTCGTCTGGACGCCGGCGAGCGGGGGAGAGGAGAGTGTCACGATCACCTCGGTGAGCGGCGACGCGGCCTTTTTCGTGGCCGCGCTACCAGCGGCCGAGAGGGCGAGGAGACAGGTGGTTAGCAGGAGAAAAACCTTCAAAGCGCTGCCAATGCTACGCGGACCGGCGAAGAAACAGCCTAGAGCCGACTAAGGGTTTGCGAAGACCCCGGTTCGCCAGATCGAGTCGGCCCGTAACCAGATCGAGTCGGCCTGCGGCCTCAACTCGATCTGGCGGGGCGTTGAAGTTCGATGGGTTGTGAAACGGACGGGTCGCTCGAGTTATCCGATCGCCGTGCCGCGGCTAGAATGCTGTTCCGCGCGGATGTGGCGGAATTGGTAGACGCGCACGGTTCAGGTCCGTGTGGGCTTCGGCTCGTGGAGGTTCAAGTCCTCTCATCCGCATAGCGCGAAAGTCAGGTAGATGCCGCGGGGCTCGGCTTTGGCAGCTCGGCGAGCAGCCATTTTGCGTGCTTGGCGGGGTCGACCTTGGGCCAGACCTTGACGACCTTGCCCTCGGCGTCGATCAGGAAGGTCGAGCGGATGATGCCGAGGAAGCTCTTGCCGGCCATTCGCTTGGGTCGCCAGGTGCCGTAGAGCTTGGCAACGTCGTGCTCGGTATCGGCGAGGAGGGTGAAGGGCAGCTGGTACTTGGTCTTGAAGCGTGTGTGTGAGGCGGCATTGTCGGGGCTGATCCCGAGCACGACGACGCCGCGGCGCTCGAACTTACTCCAGGCGTCGCGGATATCGCAGGCCTCCTTGGTGCAGCCCGGCGTGTTGTCCCGGGGATAGAAGTAGAGGATCACCGGCTTGCCTCTGAAGTCCGAGAGGCGGACTGTTTCGCCGGTCTCCGTCTCGAGCTCGAAGTCCGGTGCCGTCGTGCCTTCCTCGATCATTTCGCGTCGCCCTCTCTCGGCAGGTAGCTTGTCTCCGTGATCTTCTTATACCGCACCGAGCCACGCGGAAAACGAGCCCCGGCGGCGCTCGCGCCGAGGTAACCGTCGTGAGGACTCCGGGCGATGGGCATCCGACGCTTCGAGCCTTCGCGATCATCTTCGCGATCGTCGGCGTCGTGATGGTCTTTCAGCTCTACGCGACGCTGTTCGCCATTTCGGCGTTACTGCAGATCGCTTTCCTCCTCGCCATTACCTACTTCCTCTTCCTGCTTTGGCGAGACCGGCGCGCGGATATCGCGTTCTGGCCGGCTCGTGCGCAGTGGGCTTTCTACCTCGCGATCCTGATCGTGATCGCGAATATCGGCGTTTACTTCGGCTCGCGCCTGTTCGGGGCTCACCGCTTGAGTATCAACGGCCTCGCCGGCGTCGGCTGGCTGCTCGTCTTTCCGATTTGCGGTTACACGATCTGGCGCGTTTGGCGCGAGCAGCACACGTACCTCTGAGCGCGGGCTAGGCTGACGGGAGCACCATGGCCAGGCCGCTCAACGAGCAGCTGCGGACGCTTCCGGCTTCCCCGGGCGTCTACCTCTTCCACGGCGAAGACGGCGAAGTCCTCTACGTGGGTAAGGCGAAGTCGCTGCGCTCGCGCGTGCGCAGCTACTTCCAGCGATCCGGCGACGGGCGTCCCGGAATCGCTCGGCTGGCCGGGCGCGTGGCCGAGATCGAGACGATCGTGACCCGCAACGAGGTCGAGGCGCTCCATCTCGAGCAGAACCTGATCAAGCGCCATCGCCCGCCCTTCAACGTTCGCCTGCGCGACGACAAGTCGTTCCCCTACATCGCAGTCACGACCGAGGACGGCTTTCCGCGCGTCATGTTCACGCGCGAGCGCCACCGTCGCAGTGTCCTCTACTTCGGCCCTTACGCGAATGCCAAGAAGGTGCGCGGGACGCTCGACGTGCTCAACAGGGCTTTCCGCTTCCGGCCCTGCGAGGGTCCGAAACCGGGCCGCCGATCGGGGATACCGTGTCTCGACTACCACATCGACCGTTGCTTTGCGCCCTGCGTGGGGCTGATCTCGCGCGAGGACTACGGCGCTCTGATCGACGGGGTGATCGAGTTTCTCTCCGGGCGTACCGAGCCGATCCAGGAGCAGCTGGAGCGCTCGATGCGAGACGCGGCCGACGAGCAGCGCTTCGAGGAGGCTGCCCGCTACCGCAATCGGCTCGTCTCGGTCAGGCACCTGCTCGAACGCCAGGCCGCCGATCGTCCCTCGGAGGGCAACGCGGACGTGCTCGGGCTGGCTGTCGAGGGCGAGCGCGCGGCCGTGCAGGTGTTTCCGCTTCGCAGCGGGCGCATGGTCGACCGCTACGCCTTCCACCTCGAGGGGGTGGCGGAGCAGGACGAGAGCGCCCTGATCGAGGCCTTCTGTCTCGAGTACTACGCCGGCACACCGTCGATCCCGCCGCTGATAGTCGTACCGCCGGCAGCGACGGGGCTGGAGGCGGTGGCCGAGTACCTGAGCGAGCTCAGAGGCGCCCGGGTCGAGCTACGGGCGCCCGCACGAGGCGAGAAGCGCCGTCTGCAGGAGCTGGCAACGGAGAACGCAAGGCTGGCGCTGGTCAACGAGCTACGCTCGCGCGAGGCCGGGCGCCTGCGCCGGATCGAGGCGCTGGAGGAGCTGCGCGAAGCGCTCAACCTCGAGAGTCTGCCGATCAGGATCGAGTGCTTCGACGTCTCCAACCTGCAGGAGGCTTCGCCGGTCGCCTCGATGGTCGTCTTCCGTGACGGCATCCCCTACAAGGCTCACTACCGCAAGTTCTCGTTGCGCTCGCTGACCGGGCAGAGCGACGTCGCCGGGATGAAGGAGGCTATCGGGCGCCGTTTCAGCCGCCTCGGAGAGGCGAGCGAGGGAGAGTTCGACGAGAGCTTCGCGGCGCTGCCAAACCTGGTCGTCGTCGATGGCGGCAAGGGTCAGCTGAGCGCCGCGCTGGAGGCACTGGGCGAGGCGCCCGAGACCGAGAGAATCGCCGCCGTCTCGCTGGCCAAGCGCGAGGAGGAAGTCTTCGTACCCGGAAGCCGCGTGCCGGTGCGCCTCGACCGGCACTCTCCCGGCCTCCAGTTGCTGCAGCGGCTGCGCGACGAGGCTCACCGCTTTGCGGTTGGATACCACCGCCAGCGCCGCTCCAACGAGTCCTTCGCCTCTCTCTTTGACGAGTTGCGCGGAGTCGGGCCGGCGCGTAGGCGGGCGATCCTGAACCACTTCGGCTCGCCGGAGCGCTTCCTGGCGGCGAGTGTGGACGAGCTGATCGCGGTACCGAACCTGCCGGAGAAGACCGCGCGCCAGATTTACGCCCAGCTGCACAAAGCCGGCGGCGCCTAAGAAGCTCTAACGGAATAGGCTTTGAGCTCAGTCCGCGTGCCCGCGCTTCTTCCCTTGCGTGCCGTTCTGCTCCTCGCTCACGTAGCGCTGGTAGCGGAAGGTGCCGAAGAAGTAGAGGATGGCGGCGAAGCCGAGCACCACGTTGATCAGGATCGTCATCAGCCGCGTCCCGACGCTGAAGGCGATGATCAGGCTGTCGGGCGCGACGCCGTGCAGAACCGAGACGAGCAGCGCCTGCTCGGTTCCGATTCCCGAGGGGCTGATCGGCAGAAGCGTGGAGAGGTTCGCGGTGCCCTGGGCGAGCAGGGAGTTGTGCACCGTCGCCGGCATGTGAAAGGCAAGCAGGGCGAAGAAGATCGTCACGACCCGAAGCGTCCAGTCGGCCGCCTGCCAGGGAACGATGTGGCGCAGGTAGTAGCGCCAGTCGATCAGCCCGTTCAATCCCTGGCGCACGCGTTCCCTGAACTCCTGGATCGTCGTCCAGGCCCAGAGAACGAGAGCCGTCAAGAGCAAGATGATCGTGCCGGCGATGAGGATCGTCTGCCGCGGGTGCCCGAAGAACCAGCTGAAGTCGAACGCCGGCAGGTGGGGAAGCAGCGAGTGGCCGGGGAGCACTCCCTCCGCGAACAGGAGGAGGAAGAGAGAGAGGGCGGCGAGAGTGTCGAAGGGCACCCGCACGAGCAGGGTCGAGGCGATCGTCGTGTACGTGCTGCCCGGCATGCGCCGCTTCACGATCACGACTCGAACCGCATCACCGCCGTGCGCCGGGACGATCGCGCCGACGCCGGATCCGGCGCAGAGCGCGCCGAAGACCATCGGATAGGAGGCCCGCTCATCGGGGTAGGACGCGGTGATCGAGTTCTGCCAGGCGCGGCCGGCGCAGCCGATCTTCAGCAGCTGGAAGAACGCGGCGATTGCCAGAAACGTCCAGCTGACGTTGGCCAGGTGATCGAGGAAGACCCGGACGCCGTGGAAGATCGCGTGGAATGAGAAGGCGAGTGGCAGGAGCACGATGGTCTCCTAGTACACCCTGCGCCGAGACTCCACTCGTCCTACTCGTCGGCCATGAACGGGTAGCGATATTCGGTCGGCGGGACGAGCGTCTCCTTGAGCGCACGCGGGCTGACCCAGCGGATCAGGTTCCACATCGAACCTGCTTTGTCGTTGGTGCCCGAGGCGCGGGCGCCGCCGAACGGCTGTTGCCCGACGATCGCGCCGGTCGGCTTGTCGTTGATGTAGAAGTTCCCCGCCGCGTGCCTGAGCGCGTGTTCGGCTTCGGCGGCGGCGCTGCGATCGGTAGCGAAGACCGAGCCCGTGAGGGCGTAGGGCGAGCTGCTGTCGACGAGCTCCAGCGTCTCGGTCCAGCGCCGCTCGTCGTATGGATAAACCGTCAGCACCGGCCCGAACAGCTCCTCTCGCATGTGCCTGGCTAGCGGATCGGTCGTCTCGATCACGGTCGGCTCGATGAACCAGCCGACGCTCGAGTCGTAGCCGCCGCCGGCGACGATCTCCATCTCCGGGGCCGCCTTCGCCTCGTCGATCGCCCTCGAGAGGTCGTCGAAGGAGTTCTGGTCGATGACGGCGCCCATGAAGTTGCCGAAATCGCTGACGTCGCCCATCTTGATCTGCGGAACCTCGGCGGCGAAGCGCTCGCGCAGAGCGGGCCAGAGGTTGGACGGAACATAGAGACGCGAAGAAGCCGAGCACTTCTGCCCCTGATACTCGAAGGAGCCGCGCAGAACCTGCGTGAAGAGNNATGAAGTCCTTGCCGCCGGTCTCGCCGACGATGCGCGGGTAGTTCTTGTAGCGCTCGATCTGTCCGCCGATCGTCCGCCACATCCCTTGGAAGACCGCCGTCGAGCCGGTGAAGTGAACGCCCGCTAGCTCGGGGCTCGTCAGCGCCGCCTTCGAGACCGAGGCGCCGTCGGCGAAGACCAGGTTGATGACGCCGTCCGGCAGGCCCGCCTCCTGGAGCAGGCGCATGATCAGGAGCGCGGAGAGAGCTGCGCTCGAAGCCGGCTTCCAGACGACGGTGTTACCGGCCAGGGCCGGACTGGTGGGAAGGTTGCCGGCGATCGAGGTGAAGTTGAAGGGCGTGATCGCGAGCACGAAGCCCTCGAGCGGACGGTATTCCATCCGGTTCCAGACGCCCGGCGCCGACTGCGGCTGATCCTCGTAGATCCGCTCCAGGTAGGAGGGATTGAAGCGCCAGAAGTCGGCCAGCTCGCAAACTGCGTCGATCTCCGCCTGGTGAGCGGTCTTCGACTGGTTGAGCATGGTGGCCGCGTTCAGGCGCTGGCGCCAGGGCCCCGCGAGGAGCTCGGCCGCGCGCAGGAAGATGGCGGCTCGATCCGCGAACGGCGTGCGCGACCACGCGGGCCACGCCTTTGCGGAGGCGGCGATTGCTCGCTCGACCTCGCCTGTGCCGCCGCGGTGTACGTCCGCAAGCACGTGCGCGTGCTTGTGCGGCATCACGGCCTGATAGGGGCTGGAACCGCGGACGTCTTCGCCGCCAATGATGCAAGGGACATCGCCGCATTCCCCCCGGAGCTGCTCGAGGCGGGCGCGAAGCTCGATGCGCTCGGGCGTTCCGGGCGCAAAGGAGAGGTTCGGCTCGTTGACCGGACCGGGAGCGTGGAAAAGCGCATGAGTTGTCATGGGATCGAGATTCTAGAGGTACCGGGGCGGACGTCAGCGCCGGTTGCGACTCGGCGGTCGCCCCGAGACCAGCCCGGGCACCCTCGCTGCGGGAGCTACGCTGCCTTTGATGGCTCTGTCGGAGACCCTGCGCGACGAGCTCTCGCACCTCGAGCTGAGGCGAGAGTGCGATCGCCTGGCGGAGCTCTCGGCGCTCTTTCACAGCGCCGGCCGGGCGCATCTGGAAGGCAAAGGGCGAATCTCGGTGCATCTCGATCTGGCCGGCGCCGCGGTCGCCCGGCGGGCCTTCGCGAGTCTCCGCAACTTCGGAGTTACCTCTGAGATTCGCACTTACCACCAGCGCGCCTTCGAGCATGCCAATCGCTTCCAGCTGCACGTGGCGGGCTCGCCGCGCGCGCTCCAGCTCTTGAACGAGGCAGGCGTCCTCGACGCCGGCCTGGCGCCGATCGAGACGCCGCCGCTACGCGTCGTCGCTCGTCCCTGCTGCCGGGCCGCCTACCTGCGCGGCGCGCTGCTTGGGTCGGGCTCGCTCAGCGCCCCTCCTTCGCTCCACCTCGAGATCCGCACCACCAGCGTCGAGGGTGCCCAATTCCTGGCCGAGCTGGCGGCGCGCGACGAGATCGAGCTCCACGTCGGCGAGCGTGACCGGCACGCCTATGCCTACGCCAAGGGCTTTGAGGCGATAGCCGGCGTGCTGGCGCTGACCGGCGCCTCCGAGACGGTGCTGGCGCTGGCCGAGCGCTCGGTGATCAGCGAGACGAGGTCCGGGGCGAATAGGCTCGCCAACGCCGACCAGGCCAATATCTCGCGCGCGAGCAAAGCCGCCATCGCCCAGCTCGAGGCCATTCGCCGGCTCGCACGGCGCGGCGCGCTCGAGCGCCTGTCGCCCGCCCTGCGCGAGGCGGCCGAGCTACGCCTGCGCAACCCGCATCGCTCGGT
>PMMN01000077.1 GCA_003162235.1 Actinomycetota bacterium
AAGGCCATCGACCTGATCGACGAGGCCGCCTCGCGCATGCGTATCCGCACCATGAGCGCGCCTCCGCGCTATCGCGAGCTCGAGGAGGAGATCGAGACCGTGCGCAAGGAGAAGGAGGCCTCGATCGAGGCGCAGGAGTTCGAGAAGGCGGCGGCGCTCCGCGACAAGGAGCGCAAGCTGACCCAGAAGCGGCGCGAGCTGGAGGAGTCCTGGCGCGAGCACGAGGGCGAGGCCGAGCAGCCCGAGATCCGCGAGGAGGAGATCGCCGACATCGTCTCGATGTGGACCGGGATCCCCGTCTTCAAGCTAACCGAGGCCGAGTCGCAGAAGCTGATCCGCATGGAAGACGAGCTGCACAAGCGCGTGATCGGCCAGCATCCGGCGATCGTGGCCGTCTCCAAGGCGATAAGGCGTGCCCGCGCCGGCATCAAGGATCCGAAGCGGCCGAACGGCTCGTTCATCTTCCTCGGCCCTTCNNCCGGGCTACGTCGGTTACGACGAGGGCGGCCAGCTGACCGAGTCGGTCCGGCGCAAGCCCTATTCGGTGCTGCTCCTGGACGAGGTCGAGAAGGCCCACCCTGACGTGTTCAACATTCTGCTGCAGATCCTCGAGGACGGGAAGCTGACCGACTCGCAGGGGCGGAAAGTGGACTTTCGCAACGCGATCGTGATCATGACCTCGAACCTGGGAGCGGCNNTCGACGAGGTGATCGTCTTCCACAAGCTCGAGAAGGCCGAGATCAAGCAGATCATCGACCTGATGCTGAAGCGGCTACGCGGGCAGATGGCCGTCCACAAGGTGACGATCGAGCTGACCGACGAGGCCAAGGACCTGCTGGTCGAGAAGGGCTTCGACCCGGCCATGGGCGCCCGGCCGCTGCGTCGCGCGATCCAGCGACTGATCGAGGACCCGCTCGCCGATTTCGTTCTGGGCGCCGAACTGATGCCGGGCGCGACTCTCGTCGTCGATCGCAAGAAGGGCACAGAAGACGTCGAGATCAAGATCATCCCCGGCCCCGAGCCCGAGCCCGAGGAAGAGCCCGAGAAGGTCGCAGTCCCCGCCGCCGCCGCCGCCGCAGGCTCCGAGGAGCCCACGGACGAGAAGTAGACGCTCGCCGCCCGAGTTCTGACCGGTCGGTCGGCCCCTCGCTATCAAGACCGGCGGCCGCGCAACCGATGCCGAAGCCGTGGCTCTCTTCCGGCGCTCTTCCGGCGAATCCCGTAACGCTCGCGCGAGCAAGCAAACGATCACGTTCAAAGGGCCGCTCGAGTTGCGCGACGGTCACCCCGTCCTCGACGAGGCGATGCGGGCTGACCTGCAACGCCGTGGCGTCGATCCTGCGCAGGTCGAAGCCGCGCTCGGGAATGCGCCCGGAGGAACGAAGCGGCTCTTCTCCCTGAACGAGAACGGCGTCAAGGGAACCTTCGAGATCAAGGACGGACGCCTCGTTCTGACCGACGCCTCCCGCGCCGAGCTCGAGCAAGAAGGCGTCAACGCCGACCAGCTCGAGTCGAGATTCCAATCGCGCGTCTCGGTGAACGAGAAAGGCGAGCCCGTTCCGTTGGCGTCGCCGCCCGTAGCCGCCGGCGGTCCGCAGCCTGAATCGGAGCCGGCCCGGCCCTTCTATCGCAAGCCGAGTGAGGACGATCTACTCAATCGACGCGGCTCTTCCTAGAGCGGTCGCAGATTCACAGAATCGGCACAGTCGCCGTCTGCACCTCCCCATAGACTCGCGTTGTGGCAAAGACGGCCGTTCTGTTTGCGTGCACGGAGTGCGGTTACTCGACCGGGCGCTGGCTCGGGCGCTGTCCGAGCTGCGAGAGCTTCGGGACATTGGTCGAGGAGGGCGGCGCGCCACGCTCGGCGAAGGCGCCGAGAGTGCAGCGGCCTGTGCTGCGACTGGTCGAGGTACAGGCGAACGAGTCCGATCGCATCCCGACGGGTATTCCCGAGCTCGATCGTGTGCTCGGCGGGGGTCTCGTTCCTGCTTCGCTCGTGCTCGTCGGCGGCGAGCCCGGGATCGGCAAGTCGACTCTACTTCTGAGCGCGCTCAGGGCGATCGCCGAGGATCGCCGCAGCCTGCTCGTCTCGGGCGAGGAGTCGGCGGCCCAGATCAAGCTCAGAGCAGAGCGATTGGGTGGAGCGGGCAAGGTCGAGATCCTGGCCGAGACCGAGCTGGAGGCGGTTTGCGAAACGCTCGAGCGCGAGCGCCCGGAGGTCTGCGTGATCGACTCGGTGCAGACGCTCTACTCGGCCGAGCTGGGCTCGGCGCCGGGCTCGGTGGCGCAGGTACGTGAGGCTGCTTCGCGCCTACTCAGAGTCGCGAAGGAGCACGACATCGCGATCTTCCTGGTCGGGCACGTGACCAAGGACGGCGCCGTAGCGGGCCCGCGCGTGCTCGAGCACCTGGTCGACTGCGTGCTCCAGTTCGAGGGCGACCGCTACCGCGAGCACCGGATCCTACGCGCGACGAAGAACCGCTTCGGCTCCACCAACGAGCTCGGGGTTTTCGAGATGACCTCCGCCGGCCTGATCGGCGTTCCCGACCCCTCGGCGCTCTTCGGTCACTCCGAGCCCGGCGAGATCGGCGCCGCGGTCGCCTGCACGCTCGAGGGCTCGCGTCCGATTCTGCTCGAGGTGCAGGCGCTCGTCTCGCGCAGCGAGCTGGCCATGCCGAGGCGGGTCGGCACCGGTGTCGACCCCAAGCGCCTGGCGATGATCGTGGCCGTGCTCTCGCGTCATGCCCGCATTCCGCTCGGGCAGGCGGACGTTTTCGTCAACGTCGCAGGAGGAGTGCGCATCGACGAGCCGGGCGCCGATCTGGCGATCGCCCTGGCCATCGCCTCGGCGGCCCGAGGCGTGCCGGTGCGTCCGCGGCTGGCCGCCTTTGCCGAGATCGGATTGACCGGACGGCTGCGGGCGGCGACCCAGGCCGAGCGCCGGATCGAGGAGTGCGCCAAGCTCGGGCTCGAGCGGGTGCTGGTCAGCCACGGCACCGTCAAGGCGAAGGGAAGGCTCGAGCTGGTCGAGGCGGCGAAGCTTGCGAATGCGCTTGCGAGCGGTCTGGAGCCGCGCCGCGGCGAGCCCGACGAACTGCTCTAAGAGCCTATTCCGCCAGGCCTGCACGCCCGAGGCGATCGATCTGCGGCGCCAGCAACCGAAGGGCCGCTCACCGCACTACCAGTGCGCCTTCACAACCCTTCGGCTACTGGCATCCACGGCTTGACCGCCTCGGTCGCCAATTCCAACCGGAATAGGCTCTAGGCGCACGCTGCGGCCCGGCGGCCTGGCGTTTCTGGCCGCCTGCGGTAAGACTAGGAGCATGAACGACGAGAACCTCATGCCCCCCGAGGGCGATCTCCCGGCGCGACTTCGTTTGATGCGGTCGGCAGCGAAGGATCCCCGGCGCGACCCGCGCCTGCTCGACTCGATCGCCCGGGTCGCCCCGGGCACCCGGTTGCGCGAGGGGATCGAGGACGTCATCCGTTCGCACGAGGGCGCCCTGATCGTGATCGGCGATCCGCGGGCGCTCTCCTTCCTCTACTCGGGTGGGATCCCGCTCGACATGCAGTTTTCGCCCCAGCTCCTGTACGAGCTTGCGAAGATGGACGGCGCCATCGTCGTCAACGAGTCGGTCTCGCGCCTGGCCTACGCCAACGTTCAGCTGATGCCCGACCCGACCATTCCCTCCAGCGAGACCGGCACGCGCCACCGCACCGCCGAGCGCGTCGCCAAGCAGACGACCGCTCTGGTGATCGCGATCTCGCAGGAGCGAGAGACTTTGACGCTGTTCGTGGGCTCCCACCGTTACCTGCTCGATCGCATCCCCGACGTGCTCGCCCGCGCCAACCAGGCGCTGGCGACGCTCGACGCCTATCAGCGCCGGCTTGACCAGCAGCTGGCTCGCCTGACCTCGCTCGAGCTACGCGGCTCGGTCATGCTCGCGGAGGTGCTAGGGGTCGTCCAACGTGCGGAGATGTCCACGCGCGTGGCGTATGAGATCGAACGCGACTGCGTCGAGCTTGGTAGCGACGGCCGGCTGATCAAGCTTCAGCTCGAGGAGCTGATCGGCGAGCTCCCGAACGAGAAGACGGCGCTCGTCAACGATTACCACGCGGTCGGCGGCGCCGAGGCCAGGGAGGCTCTGAAGCGGCTCTCGCAGCTCTCCTTCGCCGAGCTCCTGGAGTCGGAGTACCTGCTTCAGCTGCTCTCCTACCCGCGCCGGGTCAATCCGCTCGACCACCGGGTCGAGCCGCGTGGCTACCGTGTTCTCTCGCATGTGCCGCGCCTCCCGAGCGCCGCGGCACGCAAGATCGTTAGTGCGTTCGGCGGCCTCGACGCGATCATGGAAGCCTCCGACCAGCAGCTTCAAGCGGTCGAGGGTATCGGTCAGCGCCGCGTGCGCGAGCTCAAAGACGGGCTGCACAGGCTGAAGGAACTAGACCTCGGCTGAAATCCGTCTGAGCAGGGATTTTCTGCAGAACACATAAAAAGGCGCGTTTTCCAGCGTTTTTTGCTATTATAGAGTGGTATTTCAGCCGGCGGAAACCTTCTGCCGGCCTTTTCACGGACAGGAAGCTCGAAAGGGGAGTGTCGGTTGTTCGGAGTTGGCGATAAGGTCGTATACCCCCACCACGGGGCGGGGACGGTGGTTTCCAAGGAGTTGCGCACGGAACTCGGGCAGAAACGCGAATACCTGACCATCAGGATCCTTCACAACGACATGACGGTTCAGGTCCCGAGCGAGAACGCTGAGCGCGTCGGGCTGCGACGGGTGATCGAGGAGAGCAACATCGACGCCGTCATCACCGCCCTCACCGCCGGCAAGACCGAGATGCCGAAGAACTGGAATCGCCGTTTCAAGCACAACCGCGACAAGATGAAGACGGGCGACATCCTCGAGCTGTCCGAGGTCGTGCAGAACCTGTCCCTGCGTGAGTACGAGAAGGGCCTCTCGACCGGCGAGAAGCAGATGTTCGTAAAGGCCAAGAAGATCCTCTCCAGCGAGCTGATGTATGCGCTCGACCTGACTGAGGAAGAGGCGGCTGCGTGGCTGGAGAGTGTGCTGACCCGGAACGGCAAGAAGGCGTCGACCGGTTCGAGCAAGCGCGAGCCGGCTACGGCCACGGCCTCTGTCGCTTAGCTGGGGGACCAGTTCCCGCGCAAGGTCGTTTCCAACGTCGAGGTCGCTCGTGATGAGCGCGCAAGCCTGGGCCGTTGTCTGCGCTGCGGGGGCGGGCGAACGGTTCGGCGGCGAGCGCCCGAAAGTATTCGCCGCGTTGGCCGGACGACCGCTTCTGGCCGAGAGCCTGGAGCGGCTCGAGGCCTGCGAGGAGATAGTGGGCATCGTCGTAGCGGCGCCCGCCGGCTGGGAGGAGCCCGTGATCTTGCTCGCCGAGGAGCTCGGTTGCAGCAAGGTGAGCGCGGTCGTGACCGGTGGTAGTACGCGGGGCGGCAGCGTGCGCCTGGCGCTGGCCGAGATTCCGGGCGAGGCAGAGCTCGTGCTCGTGCACGACGCAGCTCGCCCGCTCGTGAGCGAGGAGATCGTGGCGCGAGTACTCGAGCCGCTTGGGCGCGGCTGGGAGGCCGTGGTGCCGGCGCTCCCCGTCGCCGACACGGTCAAGCGCGTCGAGGACGAGCGCGTCGTCGAGACGGTCGACCGTGGCTCACTTGTCTCGGCTCAGACTCCACAGGCTTTCCGAGCCGATGTGCTCCGCACCGCCTACGCCAAACAGGGCGAAGCGACCGATTGCGCCGCTCTGGTCGAGGAGCGCGGCGGGCGCGTCTGTTGGGTCGAGGGCGACCAGCGCCTGCACAAGGTGACAACCCCCGACGACCTGGCGCTGGTCGAGGGCTGGCTGGGAGAGAGCTAAGGTTTCAAGGGGCAAATGGGCGAGCTCAGAGTCGGAATCGGAATCGACGCGCACCAACTCGTAAGCGGCGTGCCGTTGATGCTGGGCGGAGTCGCGATCGAACATCCGCGCGGACTCGCCGGCCACTCCGACGGAGACGTGATCGTCCACGCGCTGATCGACGCTCTGCTCGGGGCGGCCGGGCTTGGTGACATCGGCTTGCTTTTCCCCTCCGAGGACGAGCGTTGGAAGGGCGCCGACTCGCTCGACCTACTTGCCCGGGCTTACACCGAGGTGCAGGGCGCCGGCTGGGCGCTCGTGAACGCTGACTGTGTCTTGATCGGAGAGGAGCCCCGGATCGCGCCCCGACGCGAAGAGATGCAGCGGCGCCTTGCGGAGGCGATCGGCGCCGAGCCCGGGCGTGTGACCGTTCGCGCAACCAGCACCGACGGAATCGGTTTCACGGGTCGCGGCGAGGGGCTGGCAGCCCAGGCAGTTGCCCTGCTCGAACGCTGAGGCGAGAGCGAAAGGCTCAAAAGCCTATCCCGCTAGGCCTGCACAGCCTTACCGGAATAGGCTCTAGCGACCTCGGCGGCGGCCCGGTTTGCCCCGGCCCCGCTCCTTGTCGTCGCCGTTCTTCTTCTTGCCCTTGGGCTTGTCTTTGGACTTGCCCTTGGGTTTGGACTTGGCCTTGCTCTCGCCGAGGCCCTGCCGCTCCAGCTGGCGGCGCATCTGCCGGTTCGAGATCTCGGAGCCCGAGCTCTGCTGCTGCTCGGCAGCTTCCATCCAGGCCCGCCTCTCGTGGGCGCTGAGGGTCGAGAGGGCTTTCTGCATCCGCTGTGGATCACGCATTCCTCCGGCTCGCTCGAGCTTCTTGATCGCGCTTGCGAGCGCGGGGTTCGAGCGCTCGATGGCCGACTCGGAGAGTTTCTTGAGCCCGCGTCCAAGCAGCGGAACCTTCATCAGCCCGGCCATGATCGGACGCATGTAGCGACCGCCCCTGATCCGAGCCAGAATCGAGAAAACCCCGAGCACGAGCACGAAGAAGAGCAGAACCCAAAGCGGGGTCAGGTACCAGAAGATCGACGCGAGCATCGCCGACGATCCTAGCGTCTATGACCCCGAATGTGACGAGGATCTGTCGGCGGGACAGCTCGCGCGACCGTCCGGCGCAAACGTCGATGCGCCTGCAGCGCTTAGGGTCACGCCGAGTGCCGAGCGCGATCTCGTTAAGCGGTACCGGAGGCCTTTCGCCTGGCGCTAGAGACGTTTCCAGCGCTCACGGCTGAGGAAAAAGCCGTGATGGGCCTTGTTGCGGCAGGTGAGCCCCGTTTTAGCCGAGCCACACGTGAACGGTCCGTAGCGCCATGTCTTGCCATAGGCGAGCACTGGCGCCTTACTCGGATCGGGCAGCACGGCGTCGCTCACACAGCCGATCTGGGCGCTTCCCTTGGCGCTCAGTGTGAGTGTTACGCCGTAGTCGAACACGCAGCCCTTGGGCCGGGCCGGCTTCGGCTTGAGGCCGCTTGTGATGTCGCAGCGGAGCCAAGCCGGCGAGCCGTTGGTACCGCCGCAGACGATGTTGTGAGAGGGCGTCTGGAAACCCTTGAGCGCCGTGCTTTGCGCGAGGGCAGAGCCGGCGAGAGACGTCAGGGCGAAAGCACCGGCGGCGAGTAGGTATCTCATGAGCCTGATCATAAACACGAGCGGAACAAAAGACAGCTCGTTTCCACAGGCGATCCGGAGAGAGCCGCGGGGATACGTCTCGGTAATCGTCGCCGGGCCGCTACGCTGCTCTGGGGCGCGGGCGACGGGGTTTCTCGATCACTACGGGCTGCTGCGCACGATCGAGCAGTCGGGGCGGCTGCCGTTGCTCGAGCAGTCGGGATCGGCGGCCCCGGTCACAGTAATCTGGCGCCCCTAGCGTGTTCCGCTGGCTGCGGAGAGTCGAGCCCTAAACCCCTATACTCCCCCCGCTGTGATACGGAGCTCTCCGTGACAGAGAAACCCTTCTCTCCGTACTTTGCCCTGCCCGAAGATCGGTCTTCGGGCCGATTCGCCTCCCTTGGCCGCGCGAGAGGGCTCCGGTGGTTAACGCAGCCACGGTAGGAAGAGGCTGAGTGTCGGCGCTCTTACCGCCTGCCGACGCCGCAGTAGGGCGAAACGGGTCAGAATCGCCGCCGGTCGTGGTCGCAGCATCGGACCTCGTGCGCCATTTCGGTGACGTCGTTGCCGTCAGCGGGGTCTCGTTCGAAGTGGGCGAGGGCGAGATCTTCGGCTTTCTCGGACCGAACGGCGCCGGCAAGTCGACGACGATCAACATGCTCTGCACTCTGCTGCAGCCGACCTCCGGCAGCGCCCGCATCGCCGGCTATGACGTCGTCCGAGAGCCGCTCAAGGTGCGGAGCCACATCGGTCTCGTTTTTCAAGACACGACTCTAGACGACTACTTGACGGCGTCCGAGAACCTCCGCTTCCACGCCGAGCTCTACGGCGTCGAGCCCGAACTCCGGGCCGAACGGCTCGAGCTGGTGCTTTCCATGGTCGACCTCGCGGAGCGCAGAGACCATCTCGTAGGCACCTTTTCGGGCGGCATGAAGCGACGCCTGGAGATCGCGCGCGGTCTCATCCACTCGCCGCGCGTCCTCTTCCTCGACGAGCCGACCGTCGGCCTCGATCCGCAGACGCGGGCGCATATCTGGGAGTACATCCACGAGCTCCGGGATCGGGAGGCGATCACCATCTTTCTGACCACGCACTACATGGACGAGGCCGAGCACTGCAGCCGGATCGCGATCGTGGACAACGGGGCGTTGGTCGTCGTCAACACGCCCGACGCGCTTAAGGCGATGATCGGCAAGGACCGGATCGAGCTCCAGGTGCCCGACAGCGAGGCGACGATCGCCGCGCTGGGCAAGCAGTTCTCGCTCGAAGCGACGGTCAGCGAGGGCGCGGTCACCTTCCACGTTGCTAACGGCGAGGAGTTCGTACCAAAGCTTTTCGCCGGGCTTGGACAGCCGATCAGCTCGATCCGGGTCTCGCGGCCGACGCTCGACGACGTCTTCATGACCTACACGGGCCGCACGATTCGTGACGCTGAGGCCTCGGCGGGCGAGCGGATGCGAAGCCACCCTCGAATGCGCAGGCGGGGAGGACGCTAGCCGTGGCCACGAGTGCCCCAGTTGTCGCTCCGGCTCATCTCGCCGGCGGCGATCTCGGCTCCGACCTGAGGGCGGTGAAGGTCGTCTGGCGCCGGGAGCTGCTCCGCTTCTTCCGCAACCGCCTGCGGCTACTCACCTCGTTCGTTCAGCCGATTCTCTTCCTGCTCGTCATCGGTACCGGCTTCGGCGCTCTTGCGCCCTCGAGTGGCAGCGTCAACTTCAAGACCTTCATGTTCCCGGGCATCCTCGCCATGACCGTTCTTTTCACGGCGCTTTTCTCCGCGATCTCGATTGTCTGGGACCGCGAGTTCGGCTTTCTGCGCGAGATGCTCGTCGCGCCGGTGCGGCGTGGCGCGATCGTTGTCGGAAAGTGCGCGGGCGGTGCCACCACAGCAGTCATCCAGGGCGCGCTGATGCTGCTCTTGGCCGGCCTCGTCGGCGTTCCCTACTCGCCCGGCCTGCTCCTGACGCTGCTCGGTGAGATGGTCATCGTCGCGATCGCGCTGACCGCGCTGGGCGTGCTCCTCGCCAGCCGGATGAGCGAGATCCAGTCGTTCCAGGCAGTCATGCAATTCGTCGTTATGCCCATGTTCTTCCTCTCCGGCGCCATCTTTCCGCCAAGCAACCTGCCGCAGTGGCTCTCGGTGCTGACGCGCCTCGATCCGCTCGCCTACGGGGTTGATCCGATGCGCCGCGCCGTCTTCACTCACGTCAGCGCGACTCCGGCTCTACAAGCGCGCCTGAACGCAGGCATCACCTGGGGCGGCTGGCGACTGCCGATCGGGCTCGAGCTAGGCATCGTCGCGGCGGTAGCGGTCGTCTCTCTGGCTCTAGCTGTCTGGCAATTCAGCAAGGCGGAGTGAGCCGATCGGTTTCGCGATTTTTTCTCCTCTCTCGCTGGGTTGATACCGCGTTCCGCCCCGTGGGAGGATGGGAGAGAACCAACGAGGTGTCCGAAACCTGGGCCGCGCGCCGCGCCGAAACTCTCAGCGCCTGCGTTTCCGCTTCGCCGGGACCTCGGCCACCAGCGGCTCCAGGTGAGTCGTGACCGAAGCATGCGGAAGCGCGGTCTGGATATCCCGCTCGATTCGCTCCAGTAACCCGTGGCCCCGCTCGACCGTCCAGCGCCCGGGAACCTGAACGTCGACCGAGATGAAAGAGCGCCGTCCCGAGCTCCGTGTCCGTAGCGTCTTGAAGCCAACTCCTTCCTTGCGGTAAGGGGCAAGCGCCGTCTCGATCGCGGCCTGTTCCTCCAGCGGCAGCGCGTGATCCATCAAACCTCCGCCGGAACGGCGGATCAGACGCACGCCCGTGACGACGATGTTGAGCGCCACCGCGAGCGCGACGATCGGATCGAGCGGATGCCAGCCGCTGACAGCGACAGCGATCACCCCCGCGACGACTCCCGCCGAGGTGACGACGTCGGTCATCAGGTGGCGCCCGTCCGCCTCGACGGTGATCGAGCGATGCCGGCGCCCGGCACGAATCAGCATCGTCGCTACGCCAAGGTTGATCAGCGACGCTGCGACCGAGACCGCCAGCCCCGGCCCCACCGACTCCAGCGCCTGGGGATGAAGCAGCCGCCCCACGGCAACCCAGCCGATCGACGCCGCGGCGGCGATGATGAAGACTCCTTCCGCCCCGGCGGCGAAGTACTCGGCCTTCTCGTGCCCGAACACGTGCTCTTCGTCGGGCGGCAGCGTCGCCCAGCGCACCATTACCAGCGCCAGGGTCGCCGCCATCAGATTCACCAGCGATTCGATAGCGTCCGAGAGCAGCCCCACCGAGCCCGTCATCCGCCAGGCCAGCGTCTTGAGCGTGATCGTCGCCAGTGCGGCCGCGATCGACATCCACATCAGCCGGGTTAGCAGCTTGCGTTGGGAGAGAGCGGGCATGCGGGGGAGGGTAGCCGGTGTGTCTCCGGCGCGGCGAGCTCTTCGGCCCAACTCGGCCGGGGCCGTATTTCGGGGTCGATGCTCGACGGAGAGACGGAGGGCGACGTGACATAGCGACGCGAACTCGCGCTTCCCGCGCAGTGCCCCAACCCCGTTCGCTTTACTTCACGGTGGATGGATAACCGCTCGACATCCGCTCCCATGCTCCCCGCCACGCGCCCGGAGGCGCAGAAGTTCGCCGCCAAACGCTCTTCGATCGTGCTTCTGATCGGTTTCGGGGGGCTCGCACTGATCGCCTTGACCCGGTTCGGGGGGGCGGGCGGGACGATCAGCGCCAAGGGGATCGGGCCGCTCGCGATCGGGAAGGCGACCATCCCGGAGATGCAACGCTGGGCGCGCGGACCGGTCAACTTCTGGTTCCGGAACAAGGGCGGTACGCCCGTCCACTTCGAGGGCAAGCTCTGGGAGTACGACTGCATCGGCGAAGGTACGACCTTCGGCGCGCCCTGCCGCACGCTCTTCGGCTTCAGGAACGGGTTCCTGACCTCTGTCGAGACCAACGACCCGCGCTACTTCAGCGACCGCGGCACGCACATCGGTACGCCGTTCGAACAGACGCTAGAGCGCGAGATCGGTACCTGGTCGGGCTGGAGCACTGCCTGTCCGCACATCTCCCTACCTGCCGCGAAGGGTGTCACCTACCTCGCCACCGTCTCCAGGAACGCCGGCAATCCGAAGGGCTTCATCACCGGTTTCTACTTGAGCGAGGCGCCGAGCTCGTTTCGCTTCTGCGCCTCCTGACGCCCGGTAGTCGGTCGGCGGTTACTTCATCAGCGTCGGGAAGAAGACCTGCCAGGCGAGCAGGCTCTTGGCGACCAGGCTCAGCACCAGATAGCCGCGCTCGCCGAAGAGATAACTCCGCCAGGGGCCGTTGCGCCGGTATTGGAGAAACATGTTCAGGGCGAAACTGTTGAAGAGGACGAACAGCGAGGCGAAGATGCCGAAGACGAAGCCCGGAACGTTGCCGGTCTGATTCTGTGAGTAGCCGATCTGGACGGCGATTGCGATCCAGGGCACGGCTCCCGCGATGCAGCCGTAGACGAACGGGCGCCAGATCACCGGTCGGCCGAGCCTGTTCGCGCGTTCCATCGCTAGCCCGAACAGGATCATGGCCGCGTTGACGCCGAAGATCGCGATCAACGCCGAGAGCTCGCTGATGCCGGTCAGCATGGCGATCAGCACGACCATCAGCGAGGCACTCAGCGAGTACTCCCACCAGCGCGCAGGGTTGCGCTCGATTGCCAGGTTGCGCTCGTACCAGCGGTGAATGCGCGGAGCTGCCATCATCCCGTGATCCAGCGCGGCCAGAAGCAAGAAGGCCGCCACGGCCAGTCCGATGCGAAGGTTGTAGACGTTGTTCGTGCTCGCCGCGGTGCCGGGCGGGCCCCTGAGGAAGCTGATCGTGATCGGCAGCGTGAAGGAGTTGGAAAGGGCGAGGATGACGGCAGCCTGGCCGGCGTGCAGGAAGGCGAGCGAGGCGTTCCAGATCCGCAGGCGCCGGTAGGTGGCGAGCTCCGCAGTGGCTGCCTTCCCCGTCTCGGCTGCTTTCGGCATCGTTCCCCTCCCCCTTCTGTCCGGGCGAGGCGCCCCGCCCTGGGGAGCGCTCTTGCAGTTTCCCACGCGGCCGGGGGAAGGTAAACACGCGCCGCGCCTGCGCCTTCTCCTAGTCGGGCTGGAGCTTTCGTACCTGTTTGGCACCCGCGAGTGACCCGGGAGCCGTTGTCCGCAATCAGCGGAGCTCGAAATCGGGCGATTGCCGTGGCGCTCGACCGCGATGAGGCGCTCCACGGGGCCGCGGCCGCGCGCGGCGCTTGAACGGCTCGGCCTGATGGAGCTAGGCGGATTAGAACCTGGGCGCCTCTCGCGCTCTCGGGGCGCCGCTGGACGTGCAGCGCCGGAGGGGACAGTGTTATTACGCGGCCCCGTAGAGCGATGCGCGGCCAGCGGTGTCAGGCGGCCCCGTAGGCCGGTCACGCCCGTCCGGAAGGAGCATCCGGCCGAGGAAGCGAGATGGAGGAGGCAGGCTGCCGCGTCTCGTACTACCTTGTGCGAACCGCTCTTATTCGAGCTCGAGATCTTCGTGACTGCTCAGATGCCCATTTCCGTTTCTAGCGGCGGATCTTCCCGGTGTCGTCGCTGACGCCCGAAGAACGCCGGCAGCGGCGCGAAACCAGGCGCAGGCGCATTCGGCGCCGGCGTATCGGTGCGCTCGTCTTCCTCGCCCTGGCGGCGGCGGGCCTCTTTGCTGGACTGACCATCAACGGCGCCCGTGCGGACCGGGGAGTGCTCGGGACCGACTCGTCCTCCACCGGCACGACCGGCACGACTACGACCACGACGACCACGACCACCACGACCACGACCAAGCCCACCGAAGAGCCGCGCGGACGGCTCGGGAGCGGCCGCGCCGTCACGCTCGCCTTCGGCGGCGACGTCCACTTCGAAGGCATCGTCAGGTCGAGACTCGACGCGAGTCCGTCCTTACCCTTCGCCCCAATCGCCCCGGTGCTCCGCCGCGCCGATCTCGCCATGGTCAACCTCGAGACCACGGTCAGCTATCGAGGCTCGCCGACCCGCGGCAAGGATTACACCTTCCGCGCTCCACCAACTGCTTTCGCTGCGCTCAAGTCGGGTGGTGTCGACTTGGCCACGGTCGCCAACAACCACGGCGTCGACTACGGCATCGTTTCTCTCCTCGACACCCTCCGCTACGCCAGGCGCTACCACTTCCCGCTCGTCGGCGGCGGTCTCAATGCTACCCAGGCCTACGCGCCCTACAAGGTCATGATCAAGGGACAGCGGATCTCGATCCTTGCCGCCTCGCAGGTGATCGACTCCAACCTCATCTCGCTCTGGACGGCCGGTCCGGGCAAGCCCGGGATCGCCTCGGCCTTCGAGGTCGGACGTCTCACCGCCGCGGTCAGGGCCGCGCGCAAGAAGTCAGACACCGTCGTCGTCTACCTCCACTACGGCGAGGAGCGCCACGGCTGCCCCGACAGCATGCAGGAGAGCATCGCCCGCAGCCTGATCGCGGCCGGCGCCGACATCGTCGTCGGCTCGCACGCCCACCAGCAGCAGGGCGCCGGCAGGCTCGGTCAGGCATTCGTCGACTATGGCCTCGGCAACTTCGTCTGGTACTCGCAGGGCAGCGTCGCCAGCACCACCACCGGCGTGCTCGAGGTGACCGTCACCGGTCGCCGCATCGACGGCTACTCCTGGATTCCGGCGACGCTCATCAACGGCTCGCCCACCCCGCGCACCGGCAGCGCCCGCACGGCCGCGATCTCGAGCTGGCGCAGCCTGCGCAGCTGCACGAACCTGGGGCCTTGAGGTTCGGCGCTCGGTAGCGCCGAGGGCACTTCTTTCCGCCGCCCGCCACCGAGCCACCCACCCGCGGGGTTGTGACAAAGTACTGTCTCGAAGAGGCGAGAAACGCTCCTCGATGTGCCGATTCTGAGCGGAAATAGGAACGTGGCCTCTTATAGCGCACCACGTTACGCCGCCCGCCGCCTTTTACCACGCACCCGCGGGGTCGGAGCACGGTATCAACGATCGAGAGCATCAAACGCCAGCAAATGCGCCAAAACCGTGCCAATCGTTCGAACCCGGTTTTCGGTTCATTGGAGCTAGCCCGGTCGCCATCGCGCGCCACTCCGGGCTCTCCGGTATACAACGGAGCACAGATGCGTGTCTACAGCACTCTGCAACGAACGCTCGTCGAGTTGCCGGCGCCGCCGGGGCCGGTTGGGATCTACCTCTGCGGGCCGACTGTCTACCAGCGGATCCACGTCGGTAACGCGCGTCCCTATGTCATCTTCATGTGGCTCGCGCGCTGGTTGCGCCTGCGCGGCTACGAGGTGACGTTCGTCTCCAACATCACCGACGTGAACGACAAGATCTACGCGGCGGCGCCTGGACACAGTGTCGAGCTGGCCGATCGGGCGGCGGACTGGTACATCGAGGACACCGACCGCCTGGGGTTAGGTCGTCCCGACGCCGAGCCCAAGGCGACCGAGACGATGGAGGACATCATCGCCATGATCGCCGAGCTGGTCGCGGGCGGCCACGCCTACGAAGCGCAGGGGGACGTCTATTTCCGGGTCGGGCGTTACGGCGACTACGGCCAGCTCTCGCGTCAGAAGCCCGACCAGATGGAAGACCAGGAGCCAAGTTCGCTCAAGAAAGATCCGCGCGACTTCGCGCTCTGGAAGGCGACCAAGGAGGGCGAGGACACCTCCTGGGAGTCGCCCTGGGGAAAGGGACGGCCGGGCTGGCACATCGAGTGCTCGGCGATGGCGGCCAAGCTGCTCGGGCCGTCTTTCGAGATCCACGGCGGCGGGCTCGACCTCGTCTTCCCGCACCACGAGAACGAGCTGGCGCAGTCGCGCGCGGCCGGCCAGGAGTTCGCGCACATCTGGATGCACAACGGCCTTCTGCGCCTGACCGGCGAGAAGATGTCGAAGTCGCTCGGCAACGTCGCCACGCTGGAGGCGGTCTTAGACAAAGACCAGTACGGGTGGGACAGGGAGACTCTCCTTCTCTTCTTCATGACCGCGCACTGGCGCAAGCCAATCGACTTCTCGCCCGAGACGATGATGCAAGCGCACACCCAGGTCGATGCGTTCCGCGAACTGTTCCGGATGAAGATCGATAGAGCTGCCTGGAAGCCACCGCAAGGCTGGAATCCCGATGTTGAGGCGCAAAAGTTCGAAGGAGTGCTCGACAACGATTTCAACACACCTGACGCTCTGGCGATCCTTCACAAAGCAAGGTCGGCGTGGGACGACGAGTTCGTTCGGGAGCGGCTCGGCATCTTCGGTCTCGAGTCGTTGACCGTGGATGAGGAAGCTCCGCCGGAAATCGTGGAGCTCGCTGAGATGCGGCTTTCAGCCCGTGCGGAGCGTAACTTCCCCGAGTCCGACCGCCTCCGCGACGAGATCGCGGCCGCCGGCTGGGAGGTCAGGGACGTCTCGGCCGAGCCCGGCTACCAGCTCGTGAAGAGAGACTGAGGCGATGGTTCGCGAGTTCGTCTACGGTCGCAACGCGGTGCGCGAGGCTGTTCGCGGCCCGCGCCAGGTGCTCGAGCTGTGGGTGAGCGAGCATGCCGGCGAGCGCGAGCCCTGGCTCTCGGAGCCGGGTGCGCCGCGCATCCAGGTCAAGCCCGAGCGCGAGCTCTCGCAGGCGGCGCAAACGCGCGAGCACCAGGGCCTCATTGCCTGGGTCGAGCCCTACCGCTA
>PMMN01000022.1:0-12949 GCA_003162235.1 Actinomycetota bacterium
TGAATGGTAGGCAGAAGCCTCGGACGGACTGATCGATCCAAGCTCGGGGAGCTCGGGATGCAGGCGGGGCGCGATCCGGAAGCGAAGGACGGTGACGTGCGCAAGCCAGGGACGGCCCTCGCGCTTGTAGGCGCCGATCTCCTCCAGCCCACGCTGAATCTCCCCGGCCACCCTCGTCGCCTCGCCGGTCGTGTCCTCGAAGACGAGCATGCCGACGCTTCGCGTCTCGCGGTAGCGACGCAGCGCGAGCGGCATCGGCCCGGCGCCGGANNAGGAAGGCGACTGTGAGATGGAGTTGCTCTTCCGGAACGAGGCGCGCCCGGTTTCCCGCGAGCTCCGCCCGCTGCCAAGCGGAGATCCGCTCGCGATCGCGGGGCGCAAGCGTGAAGGCGACGAAGAGGCGCATTCGTTCATCGCCCCTCAAGCTAGCGGGTGAATCCATACCTAACTGTCTCCGATCTGTGCCAGAAAACGCCTGAGCAGATGGAGAGCCGCCACAGCGGCGTAGCGGCGAATCTGATTCCGCCCGCCCGCGAAGCGAATCTCCTGCTCGATCTGTCCGTCGGGCCCGGCGGCACAGAGGTAAACGAGCCCAACCGGCTTCTCGGCCGTGCCGCCATCCGGACCGGCGATGCCCGTCACACTGACGGCGACGTCGACGGCTAGTGCTCTCCTTGCGCCTAGGGCCAGCTCGAGCGCGCACTCCGCGGAGACGGCGCCGTGCTCGGCGAGCATCTGTTCCGAAACCCCCAGTGCCGCTTCCTTGACCCCGTTCGCGTAGGCGACCACCGAGCCGAGGAAGACGTCGCTGGCCCCGGGAACCGAGGTCAGGCGCCCGGCCACGAGCCCGCCCGTGCACGACTCGGCCGTCGCCACAGTGAGGTCCTGCGCTCGCGCCAGGTCGAGCACGATCACCTCGATCGGACGCTCGTCGCGGGCAAAGAGCGTGTCTGGACCAGCGGCTGCGAGCGCACTTTCGAGCTCGTCGGCACGGGCCTCGGCGCCGAGCTCGACGAAGAGATCGGCGAAGAGCTCGCGCTCGCGGGCGCAGATCGTGACGGTGATGCCGCCGCCCTCGCCGCCCGCCTGCTCGAGCGCGTTCGCCAGCGCCGACTCGGACAGCCCGTAGAAGCGCAGCGTCCGGCGCTGGAACGGTGGCACCCCTACCAGCACCTTTTGCACGGGCTCGCTTGCGAGCGCCGCCGGCCAGAGTCCTTGCAGCTCGCTCGGCGGACCGGGCAGAACCACGACGGCGCAGCCCTCGTACTCGAGCGCGACTCCGGGTGCGGTACCGGCTAGCCCGAGCACGTGCGCTCCCTCGGGAATGCTCGCCTGCTTGCGCACGCCCGCTCGGTAGCCGTGGTAGGCGGAACCGACATTCCTCGCGTAGCGACGGCCGACGAGATCGATCGCTCGCTCGAGCTCGGGATCGACGTGGAGCTCTCGTCCGGCCACCTTCCCCAGCAACTCGATCGTGCGGTCGTCGTGAGTCGGGCCGAGGCCGCCTGAGATCACGCAGAGATCGGCGCCAAGACCTTCAGCGATTGCCGACTCGAGCAGACCGGGATCGTCCCCGACGATGGTGATGCGCCGGCATACGAGACCGAGCCGGGCCAGGCTTGCCGCGAGAAACGGCCCATTTTCGTCGGCCAGATCGCCGCGGACGAGCTCGCTGCCCGTGACGACGATGACGGCCTCCGGCCGAATTGTGGAAGACGCCTTCGGATCCAGCACGGGCGCGATGCTACTTGGTCAGGAACTTGGGCCCGTTCGGAGTGAAGAGGACTGTCGCCGGCCCGACACGGTTGCCGGCGGTGGCGGGAGTTCCGCCCGCCAACGTCCAGCTCACGTTCTGAATCGCCGTAACCCTGATCCAGATGGTCGAACTATTGAGGCTCAGATGGTGTCCCTTTATCAACATTCCCCCGTAGATCAGGGCGCCATTCTGCCGACCGGTACGCGCGTCGACGGAGACGTCGCCGCGCACGGCCGTGATCTTGAGCCTCGTCACTTCCTGGTTCGTCGTTTGCGGGTGGAGATTCACGACATCAGCCTTAGGCGATTTCGAGGTGAAAGCGGCGAAGAGCAGGAAGGAAACCCCGATGATCAAGGCCAGCGAGATAACAACCGCGCTGGTGGCGATACGGCGCGAGTGCCGCGTCTGTACCGGCGTCCTTCGCTCCCGTCTTTGAGAGACCGAGACCGCCGCCTCGGAGACAGTGAAGCGGGAGTTAAACTCGTCGACGTAGAGCTGCCCGTCCAGGCCGAGCTCGTCGGCGTAGACGCGCAAGAAGCCCCTCATGTAGGCCGGCGCGGGAAGAAGCGAGAACTGCTCTTCCTCGAGCGCCTTGAGGTAGCGAGTACGGATCTCGGTCTTTCGCTCCAGATCTGCAAACGTCCGTCCTTGACGCTCGCGGGCTTCGCGCAGGCTGTTGCCTATCTCGAACATAGTGAGAAGTGTAGAGGGGGATGGTGATGTCAGACGCTTTGTCGGGTTTCGACCGACGAAGCGTCCTCCACTGCGTCGGACAACCGTGCTAGCGACTGGTCATGATCGCGTAGACGGACAGCGCCACACAGGCCGCTAGTCCGAACGAGAGCGCGAGCATTCCCAGCAGGCGACCGAGCCCGGCCAGCTTAGCGCCGCCCATGCGCCCGAGTGAGATCGAGCGGCGCAGGCGAGCTCTCTTGGCCAGCGCGAGAGCCAGAATGCCAAACACCGAGCATCCCGCGGCGATGGCNNCGCCGGTACCCGCCAACGGCTAGCGAGCGGCCTGAAGCGTCACGATGTGCTCGAGCTCGCTCTCCTCGACGAGCACGCGCCGCGGCTTGGAGCCCTCGTAGCCAGAGATGATGCCGCGCCGCTCGAGCATGTCGATCAGTCTGCCCGCCCGCGTGTAGCCGACACGCAGGCGGCGCTGAATCAGCGAGACCGAAGCCGACCGCGACTGGACGACGATCTCGATCGCCTTCTCCAGCAGCGGATCTTCATCGGGGTCGAACTCGCTGTCCGAGCCCCCGAGTGCATCCTCGGCGAAGGCCTCCGGTAGCTCGAGCAGCGACTCGTCCAGCTCCTGACCTCGCTGGCTGCGGCACTGCTCGACGATCAGGGTCACCTCTTCCTCGCTCACGTAGGCGCCCTGGAGACGCTGCAGGCGCGAGGTACCGAGCGGTTTGAAGAGCATGTCGCCCTGCCCGAGCAAGCTCTCGGCGCCGGAGGTATCGAGGATCACACGCGAGTCGGTCTGACTGGAGCAGGCGAAGGCGATGCGCGAGGGGATGTTGGCCTTGATCATGCCGGTGATGACGTCGACCGAGGGCCGCTGCGTGGCCAGGACGAGATGGATGCCGACAGCGCGCGACTTCTGCGCCAGGCGGATGACCGCGTCTTCGACCGCCTGCGGCGAGGTCATCATCAGATCGGCCAGCTCGTCGATCACGACGAGGAGATAGGGAAGCGGGTCCTCCCCACGCTGCCTGAGGGCGCGGTTCAGCTCGGGCAGAGCGCGTGCCCGAACGATGCTCATCTTCTCGTAGCGGCGCTCCATCTCGGCGAGCAGGTTGGCCAGCACCGCTGCGGCCTCCTTGGGATTGGAGACGACCGGAGTGAGCAGGTGCGGGATCGACTCGTAGAAGCCGAGCTCGATGCGCTTGGGATCGATCAGGATCATCCGCACCTCGTCGGGGGTGCGGCGGAGCAGAATCGAGGTCAGGATCGTGTTGATGCAGCCCGATTTGCCCGAGCCTGTAGTGCCGGCGATGAGGATGTGCGGCATCCTCGCCAGATCGGTCCAGACGGCGTTGCCGGCGATATCCTTGCCGAGCCAGACCGAGAGCGGGCTGGCCGAGGCGGGAAGGTCGTCGAAGACATCACCGAGCGTGACCAGGTTCGGGGTCAGGTTCGGCACCTCGACGCCAACCGCCTGCTTGCCGGGGATCGGCGCCAGGATGCGGATCTCGGTGGTGGCGAGCGCGTAGGAGAGGTCGTCCTTCAGGTTGGCGACCTTCGAGACCTTGGTACCCGGCGCGAGCTGGAGCTCGTAACGCGTTACCCGTGGGCCGGAGATCTGACCGACGATGTGGGCCTCGACGCCGAAGTGAGCAAGGGTTTGCACGAGCACCTCGGCGATCCGCTCACCGGTGTCGGCCAGCTTCTGGGAGACCGGCGGCGAGCGGTGCAGGATGCTCGCGTCGGGAAGCTCGTAGTCGCCCTTCCTCGGGGTGACGTCGAACAGAGTCGGCGCCTCCTCTGAGTTGTGCTCGGGATCGAGAAGCAAACGTGGCGGCCCGTTCGACTCGTCGCCGACCACGTCGGGAAAGGCGCGGGCACCGTCTACGAGCGCTGCATGAGGTGCCAGCTCGTCCTGTGGTAGCGGAAGCACGAGCGGCTCGGGATAGTCGGCAGGAATACGAGTTTCGCGCGCGGGGCGAGCCTGGCGGATCGCTTCGCCCGAGCTTCTGAGCCAGGCGCCGAGCGAGGCGCCGGTGAGGAGCAGGCAGCCGGCGATCAGGCTGAGCACCGCCACGATCGTGGTGCCGGTGTTGCCTAGCAGCTTGGAAACGCCTACCTCCAGCCAGCGACCGCTGAGGCCGCCGTGTGCGCGGCCGAGCGTCAGCTGCAGACCAAAGAAGAGAGTGACCAGCCCGCGCCGAAACGGGCGCAGCTCGATCAGCTCACTACGCACGAGCAAAAGCGATCCGTAGACGATCGCACCTAGCGGTAGCGCGTAACCTGTCGCCCCGATCGCAGCGAGCACGCCGTGAGCCAGCGCAGCGCCGACGACGCCTCCGTTCCAGCCCAGATAAAGGACACTGCCGAGGAACAGCCCGGCGGCGCAGAGCCCGAGTCCAAATAGCTCTGAATGGTGATGGCTGCGGGTCTTGGCAGGCTTGCGCTTGCGTGCAGGCTGACGCGGCTTCAACTTGCGCTTGGAGCGCTTCTTGCTCACCCGAGCGAGCTTCGACGCGACCGGCAACGCTCCTGCGCCCGCGACCGCTTGTGAACGGCGATGTAACACTGGCCCCGTGTCTGGACAGGTACGGCATTAGGAAATGGTATTGAGCGTAAGAAACAGAGAAGAGACCGGCCGGCAGGAGCGCTTCGAGGCTCTTTACGAGGAGCACTTCGACGCGCTGCTCGCCTACGCATTCCGGCGAACCGAGAGGGAAACCGCCTACGACGCGGTCGGAGAAGCGTTTCTGACCGTCTGGAGACGGCTAGAGGACGTTCCTGAGGATGCGTTGCCATGGCTTTACGGCGTAATAAGGCGCACGCTCGCAAACCAACGCCGATCGATTCGGCGCCGCCGCTCTCTGGTTTCCAAGCTCACGCACAATCAGCCCGAACCGGTCTCGGCCGAGCCGAAGGTCGGGTCTTCCCCGCTGCGCGAAGCGCTCGAGCGGCTCAGCGGCCGCGAGCGCGAGGCGTTGTTGCTGACTGCCTGGGAGGGCCTCGACTGCGTCCGCGCTGCCGCGGCCCTCGGGATCTCGCCGGTCGCCTTTCGCGTCCGCCTACACCGGGCCAAGCGCAAGCTCGCCCACGAGCTTGGCCGTCCGGAAGCTCAGACACCCGCAGTGGCATCGACCGCAAAGGAGCAGCCATGAGCGTCGAGATGCTCAGAGACGCCAACCCCGTCCCGCCCGAGCAAACCGCGGGGAGCGTGCACGAGGAGCGCGCGCAGCGCCTGCTCGCCTCGATCCTCATGGAGAAACCCTCTCGTTCTCTCTCCGAGCGCTTGCGAGCTCTTTCCCGGCCTCGATTGGTCAGGACCGTCGTCGTTGCCGCGACTCTGGCGCTGGTAGCGTTGGCCTTCTCGGTGACGCTCCCACTCGGTGGCGGAAGCCATGGTGGCGGCAAGATTCAGCTGGGCATACTCGGACGAGCGGCGGCCGCGATCCCGGACAAGGGTCCGGTAGTACACGTGGTCTGGCAACAACCAGACTTCGCGTCCAACAGTCCGGCCATGACGCTCAGGTACGAGGAGTGGCTCGACCGCGGCAACGGAACCGACCACCTGATCATCAGCAAGGGGCGAAAGGCGCTCGATTCCTGGAGGATCTCGGGGAAGCACTATCTCGCGTCGAACACGCTCCTGAACGAAACCACCGAGCCGTATTTCTTCGGGTCGATCGCCGGAGCACCCTTCGCCAGTTTGATCGAGGATTACCGAACGGCGCTTAGCGACGGAAAGATCGTTCTCGTCGGCCCCGGAAGAGTCCTCGGCAAGCCGGTTCTCTGGGTGAGGCTTCGCTGCCCGAAGGGCGACCTCACGCCCGGGCAATTGTTTATCACCTGTGCGGAACGGCTCGCGCTCGACAAGCACACCTACCTACCCGTCGTCTCGGAGCTGCACACGTTCAAACAGGTCCAGATCTGGAACGGCGACCATACGACCTGGAGTTGGGCACCGACCTATCAGCAAAGCGACGCGCTCCAGACGGCGGGCTCGGGCGTGCCGATGCGCTACCGAATACTCACGGTCGAGCTGATCCCGCGCGACAAGGCGAACATCAACCCGCCCGAGCGCCTCTTCAAGCACTAGCGCCGGCACACGCCAGCGCGAGCTAGACCTCAGACTTCGAGTACGACCGGCAGGATCATCGGTCGGCGGCGGGTGCGGTCGTAGACGAGCTGGCCGATGCCGTCGTGCAGGTGCTCCTGGAGCAGCTTGATCTCGGTGATGTCGTCGGCCAGTAGGCTCTCGAGAATCTCGACGGCCTCCTCTTTCACCTCTTCCAGGAGTGCGTCTTGCTCGCCGAAGCCGCGGGCGACGAGCTCTGGAGTGGCGACTATGTTCCCATCGCTCGAAGCGAGTGTCGTGACGACGATCAGAACGCCGTCTTCGGCGAGGTGGCGACGGTCGCGCAGAGCAACGTCGGCGACGTCTCCGACTCCGAGGCCGTCCACCAGCGTGGCGCCGGTCTCGACCTGGTCGATGATGGAGACGCCATTCGGCGTCAGCTCAACCACTGTGCCGTTCTCGGCGATCAGAATCGCATCCTCGGGGACGCCCCCCTCCTCTGCCAGCCGGGCATGAGCCGCGAGCATCCGGAACTCGCCGTGCACGGGCATCACCGCCTTCGGCCTGAGCAACGCGATCATCGTGCGCAGCTCTTCGGCGCAGCCGTGACCCGAGGCGTGCACGGCGGCGACTTCCTCGTGTAATACCTCGGCGCCGGCCTTGGCCAGACCGTTGATAGCGTCGTGCACGCGCAGCTCGTTGCCCGGGATCGGCTTGGCCGAGATGATGACCGTGTCGCCTCGCTCGATGTGCACGGTCTTGTGATCGTGGAAGGCGATCCTGGTCAGCGCGGAGAGCGGCTCGCCCTGACTGCCGGTGCAGAGGATCAGTTGCTCGTAGGGAGGCAGCTCGTTCAGCTCATCGGGCTTGAGCAGAACGTCGTCGGGAATGTCCAGGTAGCCGAGATTGCGCGCGATATTGACGTTCTTGCGCATCGAGCGGCCGATTACGGCGACCGAGCGCCCGGTCTCGATCGCGACGTCGACGGCCTGCTGGACGCGATGGATGTTGGAGGCGAAACAGGCCACCAGCACACGCCCGTCGCGCAGCGGCACGATCTGCCGGAAGGCCTCTCCCACCTTGCGCTCGGAGGGAGTCGTGCCGGGCCGCTCGGCGTTGGTGGAGTCTCCGAGCATCAGGTCTACGCCGAGATTGCCGAGCTCGGCCAGGCGGCCGACGTCGGTGCGCATCCCGTCCACGGGTGTGTGGTCCATCTTGTAGTCGCCCGTTACGACGATGCGCCCCGCCGCGCTTTCGATCACGACCGAGATCGCATCCGGGATCGAGTGCGCCACGCGCACGAACTCGACCCTGAAGGGCCCGATCTCCACCGGCCCTTTCCCGGGTACCGCCTCGCGGAGTTTGGTCGCGCGGGCGAGGCCGTGCTCGTCCAGCTTCGATTTGATCAGACCGAGCGTGAGCCTGGTCGCCCAGACCTCCTCGACCTCGAGCTCGCGCAGCACATAGGGAAGCGCGCCGACGTGATCCTCGTGCCCGTGCGTGAGGATGATCGCCCGTACCGGCTTTCCGCGCGAGTGCAGGTAGCTGAAGTCGGGCAGAATAAGATCGACGCCAAGGTGCTCGTCGCGCGGGAAAGCCATACCGGCATCGACCACGATCGCCTCACCTTTGTGCTCGAAGACGGTCATGTTCTTGCCGACCTCGCCGAGACCGCCGAGCGGGATGATGCGACAGCTCTTTGTTGTTGCCATCTATTCGAGTTTAGCCGTCGCGCGGCAACAGCCAGTCGCCCGTTTGAGCCGGTTGCAGTCTCAACACCAGCGTCAAGCGCGCACTGCCGGCTCGAGTACGTCGACTCGCTCGAGCAGCTTTCGGATCTGTTCGGTCTCTTCGGGCGTTGCGTCCACCAGCGGCAGGCGTAGACCACCGACTTCGAACCCGGCCAGGTTGAGCGCAGCCTTGGTAGAGATCGGGTTGATACAGACCCCGAGCGCGTCGATCAGTGGGCGAAGCTCGTCGTTGATCGCGCGGGCTCCGGTGAGGTTGCCGCTGTGGAAGCGATGCACCATCTCCTGCACCCTTGGCCCGGCCAGGTGCGTGTAGACGCAGATCCCACCTACACCGCCCAGCTCGAGGAAGGGCAGAACGAGGTCGTCGTTGCCGGAGTAGAGCACGAGATCGGTCTCCTCGACGATCCGGCGCGCTTGCTCGAGATCGGGGTTCGCCTGCTTGACCGCGACCACGTTCGGTATCTCGGCGAGCTCCATCAGGGTCTCGGGCTCCACGTTCACGATCACGCGGCTGGGAATGTTGTAGACGATGATCGGCTTGTCGGTGACGGCGGCGACCGCCTTGTAATGCTCGACGATGCCCCGCGGCGGCGGCTTCGAGTAGTAGGGGACGACGACTAGGAAGCCGTCGACGAACTCCGCCGCGTGTTGGGTCAGGTGCGCCGAGTGGCGCGTGTCGTAGGTACCGGTACCGGCGATCACCGTTGCCCGCTCGCCGACTTCCTCGACCGCCGCGTAGTAGAGCATCAGCTTCTCGCGATCGGAGAGGGTCGAGCCCTCGCCGGTGGAGCCCGAGACGACCAGACCCTCGGAACCGTGCTCGACGAGATAGCGCGCCAGCGCCTTGAAGCGCTTGAAATCGACCGAGCCGTCCTGCTTGAAGGGAGTCACGATCGCGGTCAGGATCGTGCCGAAGTCGCTCTGCTTTCCGTTGGCGGACATGGTGCGATTCTAGATGAAGGTTTCGCTGACCTACTCCAGAACCGCGCCGGAGGCCGCGCTCGAGACCACGCGGGCGTAGCGCGCAAGCCAACCGCGGGTGACCTTGGGCGCCGGCTTCTTCCAGGCGGCCTTCCGCTTCTCGAGCTCCGATTCAGGTACGAGCAGATCCAGCTTTCGTCCCGGTAGATCGATCGCGATCTCGTCTCCGTCCTGCACCAGCGCGATCGGGCCGCAGTCGGCCGCCTCGGGCGAGACGTGACCGATGCTGAGGTTGCGCGTACCGCCCGAGAAACGTCCGTCGGTGACGATCGCAATCTTGTCGCCGAGTCCGCAGCCCGCCACAGCGGCGGTCAGCGCCAGCGACTCGCGCATGCCGGGGCCGCCCTTCGGGCCTTCGTTGCGGACGATCAAGATGTCCTTCTCGACCACCTTGCCGGCGCGGAGATAGTCCATCGCCGTGTCCTCGCTCTCGAACACGCGCGCGCTGCCGGTGAAGCGCATCATGCCCGGGGAGATCGCGCCCTGCTTGACGACTGCGCCGTCGGGCGCGAGCGTACCCTTGAGCACGGCGATGCCACCCTCGGCGGCGACTGGGTTTTCGAGCGAATGGATCACCTTGCCGTCGCCTGACGGAACCTTGGCCAGGATCTCCCCTACTTTCCACCCCGACACGGTCAGGCAGTCCTTGTTGAGCAGCGTCTCGAGGCGCTTCATCACGGCCGGAATGCCGCCGGCGAACTCGATGTCTTCCATCACCGTCTCGGCGGCGGGCTCGATCAGCGTCAACTGCGGCGTGACGCGGCTGAGCCGGTCGAAGTCGGCGAGCGTGATGTCCACCTCGGCGTCGTGGGCGATGGCGGGGATGTGAAGCGTGGTGTTGGTCGAGCCGCCGAGCGCCATGTCCATGCGGATCGCGTTCTCGAGCGACTCCTTGGTCACGATCCGGCGAGCCGTGACTTTCTCGCGCACGAGGTCGCAAACGCGCTCGCCGGCCAGCTCGGCCAGGCGCATCTTCTTCGCCGAGCCGGCCAGCGCTGTGCCGGTGCCGGGCAAGCTCATGCCCATCGTCTCGGTCAGGCAGGCCATGGTGTTGGCGGTGTAGAGGCCCTGACAGGAGCCCTCGCCCGGGCAGGTCTCGAGCTCCATCTCCTCCGCTTCGCCTTCGCTCATCTTCCCGGCCTGGCGCAGGCCGACGGCTTCGAAGGTGTTCCGCACCAGCGCCAGGCGCTGGCCATGCAGGTGTCCCGCGCGCATCGGTCCGGCGGTGACGACGATCGCCGGAATGTCGAGTCGGCAGACCGCCATCAGCATGCCGGGGGTGATCTTGTCGCAGTTGGTGAGCAGAACGAGCCCGTCGAGCTGGTGGGCCTGCACGATCGACTCGACCAGGTCGGCGATCAGCTCGCGCGAGGGCAAGGAGTAGTACATGCCGGAGTGGCCCATGGCGATGCCGTCGCAGATGCCCGGAACGCCGAAGAGGAAGGGCACCCCGCCGCCGGCCGCGATCCCCCACTCGATCTTCCGCTCCAGCGCGCGCATGCCGACGTGCCCGGGAATCAGATCGGTGAAGCTCGAGCAAAGCCCGATGAACGGCTTGGACATCTGGTTGGCCGTGATCCCAGTTCCGTACAGGAGCGCGCGGTTCGGCATTCGCTCGATTCCCTGCTTGATCTGATCGCTGCGCATTTCGGCTTTCTCTCCTTCTCCGCGGACTACTCGGAGCGTAGCGAGCGCGGGCATTCAGAGCGCGCATCGGCGAGACCACCGCGCCCGGTTTCTGACACCAGCGTTAAATCGACGCAGGTCGAGTTAGCCAAGCAGCGCGTCCAGCCCCACGGTCAACCCAGGCGGCAGCGTATCGAGCTTCTCGAGCGCCAGTAGGACGCCGGGCAGAAAGGCCTCGCGCGCGAAGGTGTCGTGGCGGATCGTGAGCAGCTGTCCGACGTCGCCGAGCAGCACTTCCTGATGGGCGACGAGCCCGGGCAGGCGCACCGAGTGAATCTCGGGGGCCGTGCCCATCGCCTTGGCCGTGGCGAGCGCGGTGCCCGAGGGGGCGTCCTTCTTGGCCTCGTTGTGCAGCTCGACGATCTCGGCCCGGGGTAGGTAGTGGGCTGCCTCGACGGCGAAACGCATCATCAGCACGGCGCCGATCGCGAAGTTGGGGACAAGGAAGAACGGCTTTCTAGCCTCCTTGGCCAGACCGTCCAGGCGCTCGAGCTGCTCGGCGGCGAAGCCGGTCGTGCCGACGACACAGGCGATCCCGTGTGCGAGCGACTCGACGACGTTCTTCTCGACGGCGTCGGGCTGGGTGAAGTCGATCATCGCCTCNNCAGAGCTCGCGCCCGACCTTGCCGCGGGAACCGAAAAAGGCCACTTTCATGCCGCCGACCTCCTTGCCAGAACCGGGCTGATTGCGCCTGCCGCAGCATTGAAGTGATCCTCGTCGGGACCGATGCCGGCGATCGAGAGGCGATCGGAGGCAAGCAGAATGCTCGCCAGCTCGCTGACCGCGTCGGGCTCAACCGCCTCGATCTCGGCGATGATGCGCTCGGGCGAGAGCAGCTCCGTGTCGGTGATGACCGAGCGGCCGAGCCTGGTCATCCGGGTCGAGGTGGACTCCATCGAAAGCATGATCCGCCCGCGTGCGTGCTCCTTAGCCCGCTCCAGCTCGCCTTTCTGGAAGTTGCCGGCGGCTATCTCGGCCACCTGCTCGGCCGCTATCTCCAGGCAGGCGCCGAGGTTGTCCTCGCGCGTGCCGAGGCTGATCCCGACCAGGCCGGTGTCGGAGTACTGAGCGACGAAGCTGTAGACCGAGTACGCCATACCGCGCTTCTCGCGGATCTCTTGGAATAGTCTCGAGGAGGCCGAGCCTCCGAGAATCGAGTCGAGCAGGGAGGCGGCGAAACGGCGCCGGTCGGAACGGGCGATTCCCGGTGCCGCGACGCAGACGTGGTACTGCTCGGTCTCCTTGCGTTGGAAGCGAACTCCGGCCGCGGGCGTTTTTGAAAGCGGCTTGCGCACGTAGGGACGGGCCGCGGCGTGCTCGCGTGCGCTCGCCGCCCGCGTCACGAGCGAGACCAGCCGATCGTGGGCCACGTTCCCGGCCGCCGCGACGACGACGTTGCCGGGGTGGTACATGCTCTCGTGGAAGCCGGCGATCGTGCGCCTGCTGACCGAGGAGATCACCTCCGAACGCCCCAGTACCGGCCGCCCGAGCGGATGGCCGCCGAAGACCGCCTCGCTGACGAGGTCGTGGACCATGTCCTGAGGAGCGTCCTCGAGCATCGCGATCTCCTCCAGCACCACCTCACGCTCGGCATCGATGTCGGCGAAGGTGGGGACGAAGACCATGTCGGTCATCACGTCGATCGCTCGCTCGAGCTGGTCGTAGGGGACGCGGCCGTAGACGACGGTGTGCTCGCGAGAGGTGGCGGCGTTCAGCTCCCCGCCCAGCTCGTCGAACGTCTCGGCGATCTGGCGGGCCTCGTAGGAGCGGGTGCCCTTGAAGAGCAGGTGCTCGATGAAGTGGGTGAGGCCGGCCTTGGCGGGCGTCTCGTCGCGCGAGCCGACGCCGATCCAGAAACCGATCGCCACCGAGCGCACCGATGGCATTCGCTCCGAGATCACGCGCTCGCCCGAGGCGAGCTCCGAGAGCACGACCTTCTGCACGCAGCGATCCTAGCGAGCGGCGACCGCTTTGCGGGCGTTTTCGTCACCGGAGCCGGTTCCCGCAGG
>PMMN01000022.1:13000-21686 GCA_003162235.1 Actinomycetota bacterium
ACCATGTGCAGCACCCGACTCGTGATCTCGAAGCCCGAGCACGCAAACCCGTAGGTCATGTGCTCGGGCTCGATCGCCGGGTGACCGCGCATTCCGGCCGCCTCGGCGGCGGTGGCGAGGATGTTCGCGGCCTCCGAGGTGAGCCCGATCTCCCCGACCGAATCGCCGGGCTCCCAGAGCGCCTCGGCAATCTGGGCTCGTGCCTCATCGAGCGTCATCCCGTGCTCGACGAGGAGCTGAGCCGCTGGACCGCCCTCCTCGATCACACCGACGATCAAGTGCTCGGCACCGAGCTCACGGTGATTGGAGCGGTCCATCTCGACGCAGGCGAGCGAGAGCGCGGTTTTGCCTCGCTCTCCGATCCGTACGCCCAGCTCGCGCTCCAGCCTCGGGATGTCGAGGCTGGAGCCGCTCTCCGGTTTCTGCTCTCCGCTCTTTCGCCAGCGCATGGGGCTCTTTCGTCTCCTTGTGCTCCGTTACCTAGCGCCTCGGCCTAGGCGGCCGACGGCCTCCCCTTTCGCCGTCGCGCGGGCTGCGCTCGGGCCGATCGTCAGAGCCCTCGGGCCGGTTGGCCGCCTTTTCCTTCGCCTGCTCGATAAGCGTTTCGGGCATTACCAGGCCGCCGTTATCGTGCTTGGCCACGAGTTTGAGCCCGATCCGGCCGCGCTCCTTGTCCACCTCTTGCACGAGCACGTCGATAACGTCGCCACGGTCGAGCACATCCTCGATCCGGTCGACCCTTCCCGGCCCGACATTGGAGACGTGGAGCAGGCCGTCGGTCCCCTTCTTCAACTCGACGAAGGCGCCGAACTGGGTCAGCTTGACGACGCGCCCGGTGTACTCGTCACCGACCTCCGGGTTTTTGGTCATGGCGCGGATGGCCGCGACCGCAGCTTCGGCGTTCGTGCCTGACGTGGCGTATACGAGCACCGTCCCGTCCTCCTGAATGTCGATCTGCACCTCGTAGTCGGCCTCGAGCGCGCGGATCGTCTCGCCGCCCTTGCCGATCACGGCGCCGATCATCTCCGGGTCGATCGAGACGGACGAGATGCGCGGTGCGTGTGCGGCCAGCTCCTGCCTGGGCTCGGCGATGGTGGCGGTCATCTGCTCGAGAATAGTCTGGCGAGCCCTCTTGGCCTGAGCCAGGGCCGCGTTCATGATCTCGTGCGTGACGCCGGTGATCTTGATGTCCATCTGTAGGGCGGTGATGCCCTCGGACGTACCGGCGACCTTGAAGTCCATGTCNNTCGGAGACGAGCCGGATCGTGTACGGGAACTCCTCGGCGAGCGGGATCATCGGCTCGAGCGCCCGCTGAGCGAGTGCGCCGTGGCCGATATCGCGACGCTTGGGACCGCGCATGAAACCGGTCTCCCCGACCGAGTAGGGCGGGAAGTTGTAGTGGTGCATGTAGCGGCGGTCGGCCTCGAGCGAGAGGTCGTCGATGCGCTGGCCTTCCTTGGCGGTGCCGAGCGTGAGCAGGGTCATCACCTGGGTCTGGCCGCGTGTGAAGAGAGCCGAACCGTGCGTGCGCGGCGAGACCGAGACCTCACAGCTGATCGGGCGGATCTCCTCGGTACCGCGACCGTCAGGGCGGCGCTTATCGACGGCGATTTTCTGGCGAACGATGTCCTTGTAGATCGCTTCGGAGGCTCGCCGGATGGTGCTCTTCGTGGTTTGATCCTTGACCGCAGCCTCGCCCTCGGCGGGAGTCTGGCCGGCCGGGAAGGGCAACTCCGTCTCGTCGACAATGCGATCGAAGAGCAGCTGACGTTTGGCGGCACGCAGCTCCTTCGAGTCCTGCTCGGCGTCGGTGAGGGTGCGCAGGTCGGCGCCGAACTGCTCGCGTACCAGACCCTCGACAGCCGCCAGTTGCTCCTGCTCGAGAACGGCGCGGAGGCTGGCGCGTACTTGCCCGCGGCGAACGATGTCGGCCTCGGTCGACTCCATCGTCAGCGCCGGTGCCAGCTCGGCGGTGATCTCGTCGACGAGCGCCGCGGCTTCACGCAAACCTAGCTCGGCGATGCGAGCGCGGAAGCGCTCGCCGTGCGACTTCTTCAGCTCGGCCGTCAGCTCGCTGTCGAGCCACTTGGGCTTGCCGACGCGGCTGCGCAGCTCTTCCTGCGCCTCGCAAAGCTTCTTGATCTCGCGCTGGGCAAGCTCGAAGGCCTCGAGAAACGTATCCTCGGGCACCTCCTCGGCACCGGCCTCGATCATCGTCAGGGCCTCCTTGGTGCCGACCACAAGCAGGTCGAGCGTGGAGGTTTCCATCTCCTGCATCGTGCGGTTGACGACGAGCTCACCGTCGATCAAGCCGACGCGAACCGCGCCCACCGGGCCCATAAAGGGCAGCGAGGAGATCATCAGCGCGGCAGAGACGCCGTTGATGCAAAGAACGTCGTGCGCTGTCACGAGGTCGGCGGAAAGCACGGTGGCGATGCACTGCACCTCGTTGCGGAAGCCCTTCGGCCAGAGCGGCCGGATCGGGCGATCGGTCATGCGCGCAGTCAGGATCGCCCGTTCTGTCGGGCGCCCCTCGCGCTTGAAGAAACCGCCGGGAATCTTGCCGGCGGCGTACATTTTCTCCTCAACGTCCACGGTCAGCGGGAAGAAGTCGGCACCCTCACGCGCCTCCATTCTCCCCTGCGCGGTCGCGAGCACCATTGTGTCGCCCGAGCGAACGACGACGGCACCGTCTGCTTGCTTGGCGAGTTTTCCGGTCTCGAAGACGATCTCGCGATCGCCGACGGTCACCGAGACGGATTCAAGCCGTCCGGTTCCGATACTGGTCATCTCCAACTCCTCACATTTCGCGGAGAGCGGGAGTTTGAGTGAGCCGGGTTCGGTGCCGCAACTCGCTCAAACTTCCACTCTCCTTCTCTAATAGAAGCCCTAGCGCCTGAGGCCAAGCTCCTTGATCAATTCACGGTACGCCTCGAGATCGTTCCTCTGCAGATATGTCTGCAGACGCCTGCGGCGGCCGACTAGCTTGAGTAGGCCGCGCCGCGAGTGGTGATCCTTAGCATGCATTCGCAGATGCTCGTTGAGCTGGTTGATGCGCTCGGTGAGCAGAGCGATCTGCACCTTGGCCGAGCCGGTGTCCGACCCAGTCTCGCCGAAGCGATTGACGATCTCGACTTTCGCTTCCTTTGTCAGGGACATTTCTTTCCTCCCGTCGCTTACGATGCCCTCGATCCCAGCTCGCCGTCGGAAGCGCCTCGAACGGCCGAGATCGTGGTCTCGGGGAAGCCTATCAGGGCCGGGACGGCGGGTAACGCGGGCGAAGCGTCGCTTTCGTCACCAGCCGGCGGCCATTCGTCCCGCTCAGCGCGCTGCGTCGGCGGGTTGCGATATGTGGTTTTCGAACAGAGCTTGCGCCGAATTCGACTCGGATTCAGTACTTCTTGGTGCGCTTTTCGGCTTGACGAAGCGGTACTTTCCAATGACCCCGCGGGCGGGTGGATCGGTGGCGGGCGTAGTGAGAAGTGCCGTCGTGCGTGAAGTCGGCGGACCTTCGATCCGCTTTTTGCTCATTCGAGGCGGAGCGAGGTGTCGTACGGCCCTCGTAGCCCGCATCGCCGGCGACTTGTATGGTGGAAAGCACATGCGTGCGCTCATCTTCGACCTCGACGGGACGCTCGTGGACACAGTCTACGCGCACGTCTTCACCTGGCAGCAAGCGCTCGCCGAGGCGGGGATGCCGATCGACGGTTGGCGCATTCACCGGCGTATCGGCATGAGCGGAGGGCTCTTCGCCCGCGCCGTCGCGCGCGAGCTCGGACGACCCCTTTCAAAGGACGAGTCCGATGCGCTCCAGCGCCGCCACGCCGAGCTGTTCGAGCAGCTGATGCCCGAGCGGCGGCCTCTTCCCGGCGCCGTCGAGCTACTCCGGCACCTGCGCGAGGCCGGGGTCCTGTACGGCGTCGCCACTTCCGGCGCCCGGCCGGGGATCGACTCCTCGCTCGAGTCGCTCGGGATCGGGCCGGATACGGTCGTGATCGAGCGCGGCGACGTCGCCCGGGCCAAGCCCGAGCCCGATCTCTTTCTCGCCTGCGCCGAGCGGCTCGGAGTCGGGCCGAGAGAGTGCTACGTCGTCGGCGACGCCGTCTGGGACCTGCTGGCGGCGCGACGGGCGGACATGCTCAGCATCGGCCTCTTGAGCGGCGGCTACGGCGAAGACGAGCTGACGAAAGCGGGCGCCTACCGCGTTTACCGCGACGCCGCGGAGCTGGACGACTCGCTCGACGAGCTGGGGGTGCTGCCCTGAACCGAGTACCGGCCGGGCTGGCGACGGGTCATCCCGCCACGGCGAAGGCTGGGCTCGAGATGCTCGCGCAGGGTGGGAGCGCGGCCGACGCGGCCGTCTGCGCTTGCTTCGCCTCCTGCGTCTGCGAGGTGGTGATGACCGGCCTGCTCGGCGGCGGGCACGGAATGGTCTGGGACGCCGCGAAGGGTCGCGCGAGCCAGCTCGACTTCTTCACCAGTGTGCCGGGACTGGGCGCACCGGCGAGCGAGCCAGAGCTGGTGGAGCTGGAAGTCGCCTTCGGAGACGAGCTGATCCGTTACGCGATCGGGCCTCAATCTTGTGCCGTCCCGGGTGTACCGGCCGGACTGCGCGAGCTCTGGAGCCGTCACGGATGCCTCGACTGGTCTCGGCTGATCGAGCCGGCAATCGGGCTCGCGCGCGAGGGCGTACCGATGCCAAGCGCCCACGCCGCCTGCTTGGAGATGCTCGCTCCCGTACTGACGCTGGACGGTGGTGAGCGCCTACTAGCCCCGCGCGGACGGCTGCTGCGCGANNGAGGATCCGCGTTCGCTCTACGACGGGACTCTCGGCTCCTCCCTGCTCGAGCTGATGGCCGAGCGCGGCGGCCTGATCACAGCCGAGGATCTCTCCTCCTACTCCCCACGCTGGCGCGAGCCAGTCGAGACGCCATACGCGGGCACGAGCTTCTTCAGTCGCGGCGGCCTCTCCGGAATACCCGAGGCGCTCGCCTGCCTGGCTCAACTGGCCCCGCTTTCGGAACGCGAGCGGGTACACGCTCTGCTGGCGGCGTTGTCGCCGGAGGGCATCGAGACGCACACGACCAACCTCGTCGCCGTGGACGGTGACGGAAACGCCTGCGTGCTCACGACCAGCCTCGGNNCTGCACCTGAACTCGATGCTGGGCGAGATCGATCTCATGAGCGGCAGGCCGATCCCGGGCGAGCGCGTCGGGAGCATGACCGCGCCTAGCGTTGCGGCCGACGCCGACGGCCTCGTACTTGCGATCGGCGCCGCCGGCGGCACCCGCCTGCGCACGGCTCTCCTCGGCGTCGCGGCCGGAATCCTCGACGAAGGGCTCGCGCCGCAAGAGGCGATCGGCCGTCCCCGCTTCCATCCCGCGGGCTCGATCCTGAACGCCGAGCCCGGCGTGAACGAAGAAGCGCTGCTCGAGCTGGAGGCAGATGACTGGCGGATACGCCGCTGGAGCTCTCTCCACCATTACTTCGGCGGCGTAAGCGCGATCGGCCGGGATGGCGCCGCGGGCGATCCCAGACGGAGCGGCGCCGGACTACTACTCGCCTGATTGCACTCGACTCACTCGAGCTCGAGCGCGGGCCCCGGCCGCTGCGCCTCCCGTGCCGTCTGCACGTCCTCACCGATCTGCTCTGTGAGCGCGGTCTCGCTCGAGAACGCCTGCTCCTCGCGCAACCGTTGCCAGAGCTCGACGACGAGGCGCTGGCCGTAGAGATCCCCGGAGAAGTCGATCAAGTGCACTTCGATGCGGCGCTCGCCGCCGCCGAAATGGATGTTGCGCCCGATCGAAACGGCAGCTCTGTGACCATTGCCGAAGCCGGCGTAGATACCGTCGCTGGGAACGAGCTGGTGCGGGGCGAAGACGAGGTTGGCGGTCGGGAAGCCGAGCTTCGCGCCGCGGGCGAGCCCGGGAACGACTCGGCCGTCGAGCTCGTAGGGGCGACCGAGCAGTGAGGCGGCGCGGACGACGTCCCCCTCGGCGAGCGCGTTCCGGATCGTGGTCGACGAGACGCCCGGTACGGGATCGACGACCCGCGTCAGAATCCCCTCCTCTTGCAGGAGCGCAAGATCGCCGGCGCGATCGTGGCCGAAGCGGAAATCCGGCCCCGCGACGACGATCTGGGCGCCGAGCGGATCGAGGTGGCGCAGCTTGAACTGCTTAGGAGTCATCTGAGCCAGCTCCTGATCGAACCGGAGCACGACGATCTCCTCGACGCCGTACTCGACCAGGAGCTCGATCCGGCGCTCGAGCGTGGTCAGGAGCTCGACTTGCTGGCCTAGCAAGACGCGCGGATGGGGATCGAAGGTGAGCACCGCGACCGGCAGCCCGGTTTCGAAGGCCACGTCGAGCACACGGCGGTGCCCGAGGTGGATTCCGTCAAAAGATCCGATCGCTACCGCACGCACGCTGCGCGGTAGGTCTCTCGGGTCTCGGACGACTTTCATGTCGGCATCATCGTCTCAGAACGCACGGTACCGTCTACTCCGCGTCCAACACCGATCAGATTGCCGGAATTGAGCAGAAGCGACCGGCCTCCCGCGTCGCGCTCGAGCGCTCTTCCCGCTCTCACCGCCGTCGCCTCCTCGTCGTTCAGCTCGAGCGCGGGTAAGAACGAGAGCGCCTGCGCGGGCGGAAGAACCAGTTCGTCGTCGGCCTCCTCGACCGAGAACGGTCCTACTTCTAGGCGCCTGAGCGTTCGGCAGTGGCCGCCGAGCGCATCGGCGACGGCGCGCACATAGGTACCCGAGCCGACACGGAGATCGAGCCGGGCGACGCCGCCGGAGTAGTCGAGCAAACACACCTCGTCGATGCGAGAGCGCCGGAGCGGCATCTCCGGCGCCTTCCCCTGCCGTGCCAGACGGTAGGCGCGCTCACCGCCGATCTTGACCGCCGAGAACGCGGGAACGAGCAGCTCCACCTCGCCGCGAAAACCTTCGAGCAAGCGCTCGAGATGAGCGAGCTCGGGCGCCTCCCGCTCGTCGATCGGCTCGCCCTCGATGTCGCCGCTAGAGGTGCGCCGGCGCAGGTCGATTTCGGTCAGGTAGCGCTTGTCGAGACCGACGAGATAGCGGGCGAGCCTGGTCGAGGCGCCGAGCAGCACCAGCAGAAGTCCGCTTGCGAACGGGTCGAGCGTGCCGGCGTGTCCCGCTCTGGCCCCTGTGCGCGTCCGTAGCCGTCGCACGACCTGGAAGGAAGACGGACCGACGGGCTTGTCCACGAGCACCAGCCCCGAGGGCTCGAGCGCGCGTGGAATGGCCACGATCTATCCGGCCTTGCCGGACGTCTTGGCGACGAACTCGCTGCGGAGGAAGTCGATCAACTCGGGAACCTCGAGCTTGCTGGCGAAGCCGGCCGCCTGGCGATGGCCGCCGCCGCCTACTTCCCGTGCGATCTCGGAGACGTCGAGCCGGTCGCGGGAGGAGCGCAGACTGACACGGCGCCCGTCGCGCTCGGGCGGCTCCTGGATCAAAACCGACATCTCCACCCCGGCGACCGCTCGCAGCGAGTCGATAACACCCTCCGAGGCTCCACTCATCGCGCCCGAGGCCTCGAAGTCCTCGCGCGTGAGGTAAGCGATGACGAGACGGCCGCCCTCGTAGACCTCGACATGCGCGAGTGCTCGCGCGAGCAGCTTCAGCTTGGAGAGCTCGATTGTCTCGTAGACGCGCTGGAAGATGCGGTGGGCGTCGGCTCCGGCCTCGAGCAGCTCGGCGGCAAAGCGCAGCGTCCCCGCCGAGGTGTTCGAGTACTGGAAGCGTCCAGTGTCGGTGACGACGGCGACATAGAGGGCCTCGGCGATCTCCGGCGTCAGCGACGCTCCGAGCTCGGCGAAGACATCTCGCAGCACCTCGCCCGTCGAGGAGGCCTCGGCCACGATCAGATTGACGGTTCCGAAACGGCTGTTGTCGTGGTGGTGATCGATCACGACGATGAAAGGCGCCTCGCTGACCAATCGCTGGTCGCTGCCGAGCCGTGACTCATTGGCCGCGTCGACCCCGATCAGGGGACGACCGATGAGCTCTCCGGGATCGCCGCGCACCATTTCGCTGAGCGCCATGAAGCGATACTCGAACGGAATCGGGCCGGTGCCGGGCAGGAACATCGTGCTGCTCTTGCCGAGCTGCTCCAGCACCAGCCTGACCGCAAGCATCGAGCCGAGGGCGTCGCCGTCGGGGTTCTCGTGCGTGGCGATCACGAAGTTGTCGTGCTCGCGGATCCCTTTTACGACCGCCTGGCGATCAGCTTTCATCTCGGTCTTCGTCATCGGGAACGAGCTCATCGATCAGCTTCGACATGCGCACCGCCTCAACGGCGGTTGGATCGTACTCGAAGGTGAGCTGGGGGATTCGCTTGAGCCGGAGCTCGCGGTTGAGCCTTGCCTGCAGGACCCCGTGCGCGGCGTTCAGCGCCTCGATCGTGCGCGTGGTCTTCTTCTCCGAGCCGAGCACGCTGACGAACACGCGCGCCTCCCGCAGGTCGGGCGTAGTGCGCACCGCCGTTACGGTGACGAAACCGATGCGCGGGTCCTTGAGCGAGGGCAGCGCCTCGCTCAAAGCCTGCAGTACCGACTCGTTGACACGCCTCATTCGCCTGGACATCACCCTCATTCAAGCGGTTCCGGCCGCTTTCGCGCGCGCTTGCACCGTTTCCGGCACCGAGACATGCC
>PMMN01000022.1:21876-23539 GCA_003162235.1 Actinomycetota bacterium
GTGAACGAGATCACGATCTCCGACGGCGAGTCGCGCACTGTTTTCGGCCGCTACATCGATCTCCTCTACACGACGCCTCGGTGGGAGATGCCGAGCCCGGCGCACATCGAGGAGGCGACGGCGGTCTGCGTCGATCCCTCCTTCGGCGAGGCGACGCTCGCGGTGGCCCGTACTGCCAAGACCGCCGGCAAGACGCTGATCACTTCCGACGCGCCGCACGACTCCGAACTCGCCGCCCTGGCCGACGCCGTCGTCATTTCAGGCGAGCTGATGGCGCGCGACTACCCCGAGGCTCTCCGATCGGAGAACGAGCGAGAGAAGCTGTTCGAGAAGTACGTCGACCGCTGTCCAGGACTCGTCATCTTCACCGCCGGTTCGCGGCCGCTCTGGTACTCACGCGGTCGCAACTCCGCCCCGGCCCCCGGCGAGGTACCTGCGGGCGAGCGCAGGGAGCTGGCACCGTTCCCGACCGAAATCGTGGACAGCGCCGGCGCGGGCGACAGCTTCCGCGGCGGCCTGATCTTCGGCGCTCTACGAGGCTGGAGCGATGACGATAGCGTGCGTTTTGCCGGCGCCGTCGCCGCCCTCGTCTGCACCACCGCGCCCGGTTGCGTCAATCCGCCGTCGCTCGAGCAGATCATTGCCTTCCTCGAACAAAACGGCGTGCAAATGCCGCCGCTCTGACCCGGTGCCCGCCGCGCGTCACTCGTCGCCCGGAGCGACGATTCGCCGCTCCAGCACGTTCAGCTCGTACTCCTGCCCGTGCAAGTAGCGCTCGGTGCTGTTCATCAGCCGCTCGAGCGCGTTCGCCTCGGCGGCCGTGAGCGCGATCACGAGTTTCGAGCGCTGCCAGAATTCGTGATGGTCGGTCTCGGCGACCGAAGCTCCGAAGCGATTCTGCAGCTGCGCCTTGGCCGAGCGCACGTGCTGTCGCTTGTCCTTGAGCGAGCCCGCCTCGGGGAAGTGGAGCTCGATCGAGAGAATGCCGACGTAACCGTTACTCACGTCTGGTATTCAAGTCGCCCGGGCGACCCGGGTCTATTCGCGCGATTCGGCCGCCGACGGCGGAAGCGTCTCGTCGAGGCTGGTGCGCTCGGTCTCGAGGATCTCGTAGGCCTCGAGGATGTCGCCTTCCTTGAGATCGTTGAAGCCGTCGAGCAGGATGCCGCACTCGAACCCCTCGGCCACCTCGCGGGCATCGTCTTTGAAGCGCTTGAGTTGAGAGATGGTCGTTTCGTAGATGAGCGTGCCGTCGCGCACCACTCGTACACGGGCGTTGCGGCGGATAACTCCGTCTCGAACCTGGCAACCGGCGATCGTTCCGAGGCGGGAAACGCGAAAGGTCTGCCGCACCTCGGCCTCGCCTAGCGTGTGCTCGCTTGTGACCGCCGAGAGCAACCCCACGAGCGCCTTCTCGATGTCCTCGGTCAGCTGGTAGATGACGCGGTAGGTGCGGATGTCGACGCCCTGNNGCGAGCATCACGTCGCCCTCGGTGATGGCGCCGACGCCGGAATGGATGACGTTGACGCGTACCTCGGTGTGCTGGATCTTCTGCAGCTCGCTCACCGCCGCCTCGACCGAGCCGACGACGTCGCCCTTGAGGATCAAGTTGAGATCTTTGATCTCGCCCTCTTTTAATTCGCTGAAGAGCGTCTCCAGGGA
>PMMN01000022.1:23625-42092 GCA_003162235.1 Actinomycetota bacterium
ATATCGAGGCGCGACTCGACGATCGGGCCCGAGGCCTCGGCGTTCGGGTTCGCCTTCAACTCCAGCTCTAGATCCGCCACCAAGAGCACCTTCTCGAGCAGGTCGTCGAGGCCGAGCTTCTGCTTGGCCGATACCTCCGAGAACTGCGTCGTGCCTCCCCACTCCTCGGGTTGTAAGCCCTCGGAGGCGAGATCGGCCTTGACGCGCTCGATGTTGGCGTCGGGCAAATCGATCTTGTTGACGGCCACGACGATCGGTACTCCCGCGGCACGCGCGTGCGCGATCGACTCCTTGGTCTGCGGCATCACGCCGTCGTCGGCCGCGACCACTAAAACGGCCACATCGGTGACCTTGGCGCCGCGGGCGCGCATGGCAGTGAAAGCCTCATGGCCGGGGGTATCGACAAAGGTGATCCGGCGCGCGCCGTGCTCGACCTGATAGGCGCCGATGTGCTGGGTGATTCCTCCGACCTCGCTGGCCGCCACCGCGGTCTTGCGAACGGCATCGAGAAGTGTCGTCTTGCCGTGGTCGACGTGACCCATGATCGTGACCACCGGCGGTCGCGCCTCGAGATCCTCGGGCGCGTCTTCGGCGCCTTCCAGCTCGGCCTCCCCTTCCTCCTCGGCCGCGTGCTTGATCTTGATCTCGCGCGGCGGGTCGAGCTCGGCGCCGATCAGCTCCACCGCCTCGTCGGTAAGCGACTGGGTGATGGTGACCATCTCGCCTATCCCCATCATGATCTTGATGATCTGGGCGACGGGGATCCCGAGCGCCTGGGAGAAATCCCTGACGCTGACGCCCGAGGGAACTGTGACCGGGCCCGTAGGGGCAACCGGCGCCTTATCGCCGCGCGGGCGCGCGTCGGCGCGGGGCTCGCGTGATCCAGGCGCTCCCGGTCTGCCGCCTCCNNAGAGCCGTATCGACTCGGACTTGAGTTCTCAGGGTGCGATTGAAGGCGCGCAGCGACAGCGCTCGCTCGAAGCAGGAGAGGCGCCGGCATGTGTACGCACCTCGGCCAGGCGATACCGGGGCAGCCCTCAACTCGCCGGAAAACCCGGCGAAGCGCAGCAGCTCCGCCTTCGGCGCCTTCCGACCGCAACCGGCACAGCTTCGGATCGGAACGGCCATCAGCTGGCTGCGGCGCCGTCCTCCTCACTACTATCGGGCGCCACTTGCTCGGCCTCGGGCTCGATCGCGAGCGGCTCCGAGTTTTCGCCTTCCGACGCCTCGGCAACCTCCTCCTGTACGACCTCGCCCTCCTCGACCGTCACCTCGGCAGCCTCCTCGGGAGCGAGCGACGCGAGCTCCTGGTGAGCGGGCACGCCGCAGTAGCGAGTGCCCGGCAGAGCCGCGTTCGGGCAGCGCTTGCCGTTGGCGAGAATCGCGGAGCAGCGACCGACGAACTCCTCTTCGCCGCCGGCGAAGGCGGCATCGGCCTCGTGCTGCGCGAACTCGCTATCGGAGGTGATGTCTACCTTCCAACCCGTCAGCCGGGCTGCCAGGCGGGCGTTCAGGCCCTCCTTGCCGATCGCCAGCGCCAGCTGGTCGTCGGGCACGACCACGGTGGACTCGCGGGTCTCGTCGTCGACGAACACCTCGCGCACGCGCGCCGGCGCAAGCGCCTTGGCGATGAAGCGCGCCGGCTCGGCGTTCCAGGGAATGATGTCGATCTTCTCGCCCCTGAGCTCGGACACGACCATACGCACGCGTGAGCCGCGCGGGCCGACGCAGGCGCCGACGGGATCGACACCCTGGGTGTGCGAGACCACAGCGATCTTGGAGCGGTATCCCGGCTCGCGCGCGACAGCGCGAATCTCGACCAGGCCATCGGCGATCTCGGGCACTTCGAGCTCGAACAGCGTCTTGATCAGCTCGGGATCGCGGCGCGAGAGTATGACCTGCGGCCCCTTAGTGCTCGATCTGACCTCGGTGATGACCGCCTTGATCCGGCTTCCCTGCTCGTAGCGCTCGCCGTCGACCTGCTCGGAGCGAGGCAGGAGCGCCTCGACCTTGCCCAGGTCGACGAGCACGTTGTTACGGTCGCCGGCCTGCTGGATGATGCCGGTCACGACCTCGGTGACGCGATCGACGTACTCCTCGTACATCATCTCGCGCTCGGCCTCACGGATTCGCTGCAGGATCACCTGTTTGGCCGTCTGGGCGGCGATGCGACCGAAGTTCTCGGGCGTGACGTCGGTGCGCTTTATCTTTTCGGACGGTACCTCTGACCATTCGATATCGAGATCGTCGTCGCTGATCAACAAGTGCGAGCGCTCTCCGGTCTCGGCCTCGAGATCCTCCAGCTCCTGAAGCTTTTTCTCCCGCGCTTCGTCGAGCAACTTTTCTTCGAGTCGCGGCGGTATCTCGATCGCGAAGACGCGAAAGTCGCCGTTGTCGTCCAGGTCGACCGTGGCGTGGCGAGCCGACCCCGGCGTCTTCTTGTAAGCGGCGAGAAGCGCATCCTCGAGCGCGGCGACTAGTGCACCGTTCTCGATTCCTTTTTCGCGCTCGATCTCGCGGACGGCGTCGATGATCTCCTGAGTCATGAGTTCCTACCCCCTACCCCTCGTCGATCAAGTTGCCCCGTACGAGATCCTCGTAGGGAATGTCAAATTCTTCGGTTTCGGTGGCGACGCGTACCGTCTCGTCCTCGACAGCGACGACGCGGCCCCGGAAGCGTTTGCGACCACCGATGTCGCTGGCTGTACGCAGCGCGACCCGGCGCCCGACGGCTCCACGAAAGTGAGCCGGCTTACGCAGCGGCCGCTCCAGCCCCGGCGAGGAGACGTCCACCGTGTAGCGGCCGAGGTAGCCTCGCAGGACGTCGGTGACAAGCCGGCAGAGGGAATGGTCAACCCCGTTCGGGTGATCCACGTAGACGCAGAAGCGCGTCGGCGAGACTAGCTCGACAGCCAGCACGTCGACTCCCGGAAGGGCCTTCTCGACCAGTCGTGACACCTCGTCCGTCAGCTCCCTCTCCTTGTTGTGAATGCCCGCCAATTTGCCTTCTCACGAAAACGGGCGCCCTCGGAGCGCCCATTTCGCCTGCTAGTGAAATGTGGTAAGCACAGGATAGCAAGGCGCGGCTAGCCGGAAAAGGCCTGCGTCCAGCGCTCGGCCCGCCGAACCAAAGCGTCGTGCGCGCGGCTTCCTGGGAGGTTAGGTGCAGGCGCTTTGCCTATCGCTCCGCTTGCCTCAGCCGAGAGAAAGAGATTTCCGGCGTAAATACCCCGAGCCTGAAGATCGTGGTTGATCTTTTTAACCTGGTTGATGTTCACGGCACCAACGACGGCGGCGGGGTCGGACGCTAAAGGTCGAGGATGACCGTGACCGGGCCGTCGTTGACCAGCTCGACCTGCATCAGGGCGCCGAAGCGACCGGTCTGCACGGGCACACCCTCGTCGCCCAGCGCGGCGCAGAAGCGCTCGTAGAGAGGCTCGGCCAGATCGGTCGGCGCGGCCTGTGAGAAGCTGGGNNTCGGCGATCTCGGCGCTATCTGTGCGGGCCACGCCGAGGAGCACGCAGACGCCGCCGTTCACCTCCCCCAGTAACTGCCCGTCACCAAAAACGCGCGCCCGGGCTACCCGCTGCACTACTGCTCTCATGCGACCTTCCTCGAAGCCGACAAACAGATTATGGACGCCTCAGAGATTATGGAAGCCTCACGCCTTCCGTGGATGCAACTTGGCTCGCTTCTCGCTCGCGACGGCGTCGTCACGAGCGAGCAACTGGACGCCGCGCTGAGCGAGAAGGACGAGACCGGCAAGCGCGTAGGCGACATCCTCGTCGACCACGGCTGGGCGACCACCGCCGATCTGGCACGTGCTCTCGCCGAGCAGTGGAATCTCGAGTTCGTAGACGTCCTCAGCGCTGAGATTCAGCCAGAGGCGGTCAAGCTCCTCTCCGAGGTGGTGGTGCGCCGCTACCGCGCGCTCCCGATTCGCTATCTCTCGAAGAACGTAGTGCTCGTCGCAATCAGCGACCCGACCGACATCCTCGCGCTCGACAACGTCAAGCTGGCGCTCGGTGTCGATCTCAAGTTCTGCCTCGCGGATTCTCACGATCTTGAGCGGGCGATCGACCAGATCTTCAGCCATCGCCCGTCGCTGCGCGTCGTCGACGAAGCGTCGCTGGAGCTGGAGGACGAGGAACGCCTCGATCTCGCGGTCGACGGAACGTCTCCGGCCGTGGGCCTGCTCAACCAGATAATCATTCAGGCGATTCAGGACCGGGCCTCGGACATCCATTTCGAGCCCGAAGACCGGCAGATGATCGTGCGCGTTCGCGTAGACGGCGTTACGCGGGAGTTGGCCAGCGTGCCCAAGGCCATGCAGCAGGCCGTCGTGAGCCGGCTCAAGGTGATGGCCAAGCTCGACATCGCCGAGCGCAGGTTGCCGCAGGACGGGCATGCAAGCGTGAGGCTCTCCGGCGACCCGGTCGACCTACGCGTCGCGGTGCTCCCGACCACCCACGGCGAGAAAGTCGTCGTGCGCATTCTCCAACGCTCTTCGACCCACGTGACGTTGCCCGAGCTGGGCATGACCGAGCAGGCTTTCGTCCAATTCGTCCACGCCATCGACCAGCCCTTCGGCTGCGTGATCGCTTGCGGCCCGACCGGCGCCGGCAAGACGACGACGCTCTACGCGGCCCTCGACCGGCTCAACTCTCGCGAACGCGTGATCAACACGGTCGAGGATCCTGTCGAGTACGAGCTCGCCGGCGTCTCGCAGATCCAGGTCAACGTCAAGAGCGGTCTCACCTTTGCGCGCGGACTTCGCACTATCCTGCGCGCCGACCCGGATGTTCTGCTGGTGGGCGAGATTCGCGACTCCGAGACGGCGCAGATCGCCGTTCAGGCGGCGATGACCGGCCACCTCGTGCTCACGACCGTTCACGCTCAGACGGCGGCCGGCGCCTTCGCGCGCTTGCAGGACATGGGCCTGGCGCCGTTCATGCTCGCCAACGCCGTCAACTGCGTCATCTCACAGCGACTGGTGCGCCTGCTCTGTGACTCCTGCCGCCGGCCTGCCGAGGCAAGCGAGGCCGAGCGAGCCGTGCTGGGTCTGTCGCCTGATACCAAGGCCACTCTCTACCATCCGGCTGGTTGCCGCGCCTGCGGCGACAGCGGCTATCACGGACGCACGGCGATCTACGAAGTTCTGCCAGTCACGAGCGACGTTCGCAAACTGATCGGCCAGACCACCGAGGAGATCCAAAACGAAGCCGTACGGGCCGGCATGATCACGCTCCAGCAGGACGGGTTCCGCCTCGCTCTGGCCGGTACCACCTCGCTGGAAGAGATTCGCCGCGTGGTCGGTAGCGACGCCTAGCGCCCGGGTTTGGAACTACGCACGTCTCGACGCAACCCCACCCGGCGGTCACTGCTCCAGAACGAGTTGAACCCCAATTTCCGAAGCCGGCGCAATACTTAGGGCTTGAGTCGCCACCCGCGCGGTGTTCTAATGCGACCCTGGTTCCGATTTGACCGAGACGAAGAATCCGACTCCAAGCCGTGAGCAGGCGCTCGGAGCGCTCCTGACTCGCCACGGCATAATCACAGAAGAGCAGCTCGAGCAGGCGCTGGCCGAGAAGGAACAAAGCGGCGGGCGCATCGGCGACATCCTCGTCGGTCACGGCTGGGCGACGTCGGCCGACCTCGCCCACGTGCTCGCCGAGCAGTACAGCCTCGATTTCGTGGAGATCCTCGAGACGCCGATCGAGCCCGACGTGATCAAGCTCCTCTCGGAGCGTTTCGTACGCCGCTTCCGCGCCCTGCCCGTCAAGTACCTGGCCAAAAACCTTGTGCTGGTGGCAATCGGCGACCCCACCGACATCGTCGCCCTCGACGACGTCAAGCTCGCGCTCGGGATCAACCTCAAGTTCTGCGTGGCCGACTCGAACGATCTCGACCGGGCGATCGAGCAGGTCTACACGCAGCGCCCGGCTCTGCGCATCGTCGACGAGCCGATCGAGCTGGAGGAGGAGTTCCTGGTCGAGCTCGACCTGAGCGTCATCGCCGGCGACGCAGCGCCCGCGGTGATCTTGGTCAACCAGGTGATCACGCAGGCGATCCAAGATCGCGCCTCGGACATCCACTTCGAGCCGCAAGAACGACAGATGAGGGTGCGCGTACGCGTGGACGGCGTCACGCGCGAGCTGGCTTCGATCCCTAAGACGATGCAACAGCCGGTTGTCAGCCGCCTCAAGGTAATGGGCCAGCTCGACATCGCCGAGCGCGGGCTCCCGCAGGACGGGCGCTGCGCGGTTCGCGTCGCCGGCGATTCGATCGACCTCCGTATCGCGGTCCTTCCCACCACCCACGGCGAAAAGATCACCATACGGATCCTTCAGCGCTGCGCAGGCTGCATCACCCTGCCCGACCTGGGGATGAGCCGGCAGGCCTTCGACACCTTCAAGCGCGCGATCGACCAGCCCTTCGGCTGCATCGTCGCCTGTGGCCCGACCGGCTCCGGCAAGACGACGACGCTGTACGCGGCGCTCGACCACCTGAACACCGACGATCGCACCATCACGACGATCGAGGATCCGGTCGAGTACGAGATCGATGGCGTCTCCCAGGTGCAAACCAACCCCAAGCGCGGCCTTACCTTCGCCCGCGGCCTGCGCACGATCCTTCGCTCCGATCCCGACGTACTCCTCGTGGGCGAGATCCGCGACGGTGAGACCGCCGAGATCGCGGTCCAGGCGGCGCTCACCGGCCATCTGGTTTTCACCACATTGCACACCCAGACGGCTGCCAGCGCCTTCGCACGGCTCCAGGACATGGGCGTGGCGCCGTTCATGCTCGCCAACTCGATCAACTCCGTCATCTCGCAGCGCCTCGTGCGCAAGCTCTGCACGAACTGCCGGCGCGAATCGCCCCCGAGCGAGGACGAGCGCGCCGAGCTCGGTGTCGCTAAAGGCGCCAGCGTGGCGATCTTCGGCCCTGGAGGCTGCACGCGCTGCAACGACAGCGGCTTCCTTGGTCGTACCGGGATCTACGAAGTGCTGCCGATGACGAGCTCGATACGCAAGCTGGTCGGGCACAGCACCGAGGAGATCCACGACGAGGCGGTCAGGGCCGGCATGGTGACCCTACGCCAGGATGGTTACCGGCTGGTATTTGCAGGCGAGACCTCCCTCGACGAGGTCAATCGCATCGTCGGCGACGGGTACTGATAACCGCCCGGCTAGAGGTCGCCGGGCTGCGCATCCGCCTCCGCGGGCGCCAGCATTTTCGCCAGCTTCAACTGGCCTCTCGCCTCGGCGGTGCGACCGAGCCGGGCGAGCGAGCGACCGAGCCCGTAATAGCCGTAAGGATCGGTGGGCGTGATCTCGACCATGGCCCGAAACTCGACCTCGGCCTCCTCGAAACGACCGAGGCGAAAATAGGCGATCCCAAGCGCCTCGCGGATCGAAGCCTTGCGCGGCTCTCTACGCTTTGCGTTCTCGAGCGAAACCGTCGCCTGGGCAGGCATGCCGTCGGCGAGTTGCTGGGTGCCTCTCTGAAATAGCTCGTACGTATCGGTCATCTACATACGCGTAGTCGGAATCTTGCCCTCTGGATCTAGCGTAGAGGCGAAGCATGGGGTTAGGCGGCGAATCTTGCCTGGTCAGTCATCGCGGGTCCGAGTAATCTCTCGCATACATGTGGAGAGCCGGCCACTTGCTTCTGTTTTCGATGGCTGTCGCCGCGTTCGCTGTTTCGACCGGGGCGCTCTCGGGATGCGGCGCGACCGCGAAAAAAGGCAATCACCTCTACGTAGGTAATGGCGTCTCCTTCCGCTTCCCGCGCGACTGGAAAACGATCAAACCCCAGGGATTGGGTGGACACGGCCTCTGGACGGTGATGGTCGCGCCGCCGGATTCGTCGGGCGCCGACGTCGCCTTTGTGACCGAGTACCGCACGCCCAGGACGATCACGAAAAAGAACCTGGCCTCTAAGAAGCCGGGCATCACTTCTACGGTCGCAGGAGTCGCGCGACAGGCCGGCGGCGCGCTCCTCCACGGGCCGACGCCGATCACGATGGGCGGCCTGCCCGGCTACGGCTTCCGGATCAGCGCCAAGGTCAAAAGCCATCCCAGCACCAGCCAGCTCGTGCTCGTCTGGAAGGGCAGGAACGAATACTTCCTCAACTGCCAGCACCTCGCGAAGGGCATGCTGGGCGCCGAGGTCGAACGCGGCTGCAGAATGATCATCGCCTCCTTCAAGCTCGGCTGAGCCCCGGAACGCCGCACTCGTTCAGGAAGAAGCCAGGTCGCTTAATCGCTCGGCCTCGTCGAGGATGGCCGCCGCTATCATCGTCTTCGGAGCCTTCTCCAATTTGCGCTCGCCCGAGCCGGAGATTAGTACCGCCTCGTTGTCCTCGGCGTCGAAACCGATGTCGGCACGAGAGACATCGTTGAAGACGATCAAATCGGCCTTCTTGGTGACCAGCTTCATGCGCGCCCGCTCGAGTCCCGGTTCGCCCTCGTCGGCGGCGAAGCCGACCAGCAACTGGCCTTTACGCCTGCGTGCGCCCAGCTCGCGCAGCACGTCGACGGTCGGCTCCAGCTCTACCTGCCAGGCGTTTTCGTCTTTGCCGCGCTTGCCTCGCTCTGGCTTCGCCGGCCGATAGTCGGCGACGGCGGCTGCCATGAGAACGATGTCTGCGTCGTTCTCGAATACCGCTTCTGCCAGCTCCGCAGCCGTCTTCACCTCGACGAGCGTCACTCCGACCGGAGCCGAGACCGCCAGGTTCGCCGCAACCAGCGTCACTTCCGCTCCGCGCCGCGCCGCTTCCGCCGCGAGCGCTACCCCCATACGACCAGAGGAGCGGTTGCCGAGGTAGCGCACCGAGTCGAGCGGCTCGCGCGTACCGCCGGCGCTGACGAGTACACGTACTCCGGCCAGCGAGTGGGTTGCGGAGAGAAGCTGCAGGCAACGGGTATAGATCTCCTCCGGCTCGCTCATCCGCCCCACTCCCGAGCCGCCTTCGCCCAGCTCTCCCTCCGCAGGCCCGACTATCTCGACTCCGCGCTCGCGCAGCTTCCGCACATTCTCCTGGGTCGCCCGGTTAGCCCACATGCGCGCGTTCATAGCGGGCGCCACAACAAGCGGACCCGCGTGCGCCAGCGCCGTCTCGGTGACGAGATTGTCGGCGATCCCACTCGCCAGCTTGGCGAGCGTGTTCGCGGTGGCCGGCGCGATCACGTAGAGATCGGCGCGCTCGAGGTGCGGGTAAGAGCCCTGCTCGCCCGAACGCCGTGCGAGAGCGTTCAGCGTCTGCGCTGTTACAAACCTCTCCCCCGCTTTGGTCAGCAGCGGAACCACCTCGTGCCCGTCCTTGACGAACAGGCGCACCAGCTCGCATGCCTTGTAGGCGGAAATGCCGCCACACACACCGACGAGAACTCGAGTCATGCCTTGATTCTGACAGCACGGGCGAACGAACCGGACAGAATAGGCTTAAAAAACCTCGCTCGGGTTGAACTAGCGCTGCCTGTACTCGTAGACGAGTTTGCCCTGGGCGACCTCTTCCAGGGACATCGTCAGGTAGTTCTTGGAGCGCGACTCGATCATCGGCGGCGGCGCTTCGTCGAAGGAGCCCTCGCCGAGCATGTGGTGGTAGTTGTTGATCTGACGGGCTCGCTTGGCGGCAACGATCACGAGCGCATAGCGCGAGTCGACGTTGGCGAGCAAGGTATCAACGCGTGGATTGATCACGAGTCCATCGTAGCTGCGGGCGCAAGAACCTGCCGGACTACGCGCTCGAGCTCGTCGGCCGCGTGGTCGAGATCGTCGTTCTCGATCACACAGTCGAACTCGCCCGCCTGCTCGAGCTGACGATGGGCCAGTTCCATCCGATCGCCGATCTCGGTCGAAGTCTCGGTCGCCCGCTCGGTCAGGCGCCGATCGAGCTCGGCCACTGGGGCTCTAATGAAGATCGTGTAGGCGCCGGGCACGGCGCGCTTCACGTTTAGCGCTCCTTCCGTCTCCAGCTCGAGCACGCAAACCCGACCCGCTCGCGTAATCCTTTCCAGCTCGGATCGGAGCGTCCCGTAGCGCTTTCCCGAAACGTAGGGGACGTGCTCGAGGAACTCCCCGGCCTGCACTCGGCGCTCGAACTCCTCCGGGCCGAGAAACCAGTACTCGCGCCCGTCCTTCTCTCCGGACCGCCGCTCGCGGGTTGTCGCCGAGACGGAGTGCTCGAGCTGAGGCAGGCGCCGAAGCAGCTCGGAGATGAGCGTCCCTTTCCCCGCGCCCGAAGGCCCCGTGACGACGATGGCCAGCGCCGAGCTCACGAAGGGAAACCTACTCACTTCGGTCCGTACGGGTACGACCAAGCCGCCATCCGCCCGCTCGGAAGACCTATCCCAACAGGCCTTAAAGCCGCTCAGTCGCGATCGAAGAGCGCGATCAGCTCGCCGCGCTGGCGATCGGAGAGCCCGCCGACGGTCTTCGATTGGCTGATCCGGCACTGATTCAGTAGCCGCGCCGCCTTCACCCGACCGAACTTCGGCACCGCCATGAGGATGTCGAAGACCTTCGCGGTTTCCACGAATCCGGGCGGCTCGCGCAGGATCTCGTCGATCTTGGCGCCACCGTCCTTTAGGTCACGCTTGAGCCTCGCTCGCCGGACGCGGATTTCGTTCGCTCGCTGCAGCGCTTCCATCCGTTGGTCGAGCGAGCGAGCAGGCGCTTGAGCTTGCCCCTTTGAAAGCACCATGGGCGGCCATACTAACAATTCAAGGGCGCCGGTCAAGCGCCAAGTTTCGCCGCGTTTTACAGGCGTTTTATTGCTCCGAACAACCGCGCTCCGGCTCTATCAGTCGCTTTGCGGCCGGTGCGCGACTCCGCGAGCCTCTTCCAGACGCTTGAAACCTCGTGCGTCCAGTTCCTCCGCGAGTTCTCCGCGCACCCGCTCAGGCGCTTTTGGATCGCGAAAAAGAATCGATCCCAGCGCGACCGCAGAGGCTCCCGCGGCGATCAGATCGAGCGCGTGCTTTCCGGTCTCGACACCACCCATGCCGACAATCGGGACCTCGCCGTCCGTGGCCTCGTAGCAGATGAAGACCGCCGCCAGGGCCACCGGCCTGAGCGCCGCGCCGGAATAACCGCCGACTCCGCGTCCCAGCTTTGGCTCGAGCGTCCACTCGTCTAGAGCGAGCCCGCGCAACGAGTTGACGAGCGAGAGACCGGTCGCGCCGGCCTCGAGCACTGATCTCGCCACCCCGGCGACGTCCGGAAGAAGCGGCGAGAGCTTGGCGTAGAGCGGCGCCTTGGTGGCGGCGCGGGCGGCGGCGACGATCTCGGCCGCACCCTCGGCGGCAGGATCGACGTTGGGGCAGGAGAGATTTAGCTCGAGCGCATGCACCGTCGCGCGTTCGCCGATCCGCGCGCAAACCTCGGCGTACTCCGTCGCCTCCGCGCCTCCTACCGAGACCCACAAGGGGATGCCGAGCTCCTCGAGGCGCGGCAGCACCTCGCTGCAGAAGCGCTCGACGCCGGGGTTTTGCAGACCGATCGAATTGAGCATGCCGAAGTCCGTCTCGGCCAGGCGCGGTTGCGGATTGCCGACACGAGGCTCGAGCGTGACCGTCTTGACAACGTAGGCGTCGAGCTCGCGCGCTACCGCCGGCGCGGTCAGGGCGTCCAGACAGCCCGAGGCGTTGAGAATCACTCGGCCTTCTCCTCCTCGGTTCCNNGTGCAGCATCGGCTCAGGCCCGCAGGCAAGCACGTCCATCGGGACGGCCGGGATCAGCTCGGTCACCAGCATCGGCTCGATGCAGACCTCGGCTTTGGGCACGAGCTCGGCCGCCTCGGCGTGGTGACGGGTGCGGAAGCCCAGGATCGCGGGCGGCTTGTCCATTAGCTGCGAGGCGTAGGGCAACGGCGCCACACCGATGCCGCCGCCGACCAGAAGCGGCCTGTCCACGTCGGTTCGGAAGCCGTTTCCAAGTGGACCGAAGACCGAGATCTCTCGACCGCGCTCGAGCTCGCAGAGCTCCCGGGTGACCGGACCGACCGGATCGATCAGAAAGCCGAGCTCACCTTTCGGTGCCAGGCAGATCGAGAAAGGCCTGGGAACGATGTGGCCGGGCAGCTCGAGCATGAAGAACTGACCGGGGATGCCGGCATCGAGCCCGCCCCGCTCGAACCGAAGCAGGGTATAGACGCCGACGCGCTCGCTACCGGCGACCTTCCGGCGTTCCTTGCGCGGCGCCGGCATCCTAGGAGGCTTCTCCCCCGGGCCTACCAGCGTCGGCCGGCGAGCCGGTCGTCTGGGCAATTCGTTCCTGAAGCGAGCAGGAGTCGCTGCGCCGCGCGTTGGCTATCGCCTGTACCGCCGCCAGCGCTCCGGAGATGGTCGTGATGCAGGGAACTCGCGCGATCTGGGCTGCCTCGCGGATCAGATAGCCGTCGGTGCGAGCGCCGGAGCCCTGCGGAGTATTGACGACAAGGACGCAGCGGCCGCGTCGGATCAAATCGACGACAGTGGTGCCGTCCTTCCCCTCGGCCTCGGTCACCTTCAACACCTCTTCGACCTCGATTCCCGCCCGGCTGAAGGCTCTGGCCGTTCCCCGTGTCGCGACCAGCTCGAAGCCGAGCCCGGCCAGCGCCGCGGCGACCGGAACCGCGGCCGCCTTGTCGGCATCCCTGACCGAGAAGAAGGCCCGGCCGGCGGTCGGCAGCTCTCGTCCGGCGGCGCGCTCGGCCTTGGCGAGCGCGGTCGGTAGATCGTCGGCGGTAGCCATCACCTCTCCGGTGGAGCGCATCTCGGGGCCGAGTACCGGATCGGCGCCGGGGAAGCGGGAGAAGGGCAGCACCGCAGCCTTGACGCTGAACTGGCGCGGCGGCCGTTCTGGCGGCAGCCCCAGCTCGGCCATCTTCTCTCCCCCCGCCAAGCGGCAGGCGGCCGCAACCAGGTTTACACCGGTGGCCTTGCTGGCGAAGGGAACGGTGCGCGAAGCACGCGGGTTGACCTCGAGCACGAAGACTTCCTCGCCTACTACCGCCAGCTGCACGTTGAGCAGGCCCACGACTCCGAGCGCGGGTCCGAGCCGGCGAACTATTTGGGTGATCTCATCGGCCACCGCGGGAGTCAGAGAGGGTGCCGGCAGTACGCAGGAGGAGTCGCCGGAGTGCACGCCGGCCTCCTCGACGTGTTGCATGACTGCGCCAATGTAGGTGGTCTCGCCGTCGGAAAGGGCGTCGACGTCGATCTCGATCGCGTTTTCGAGAAAGCGGTCGATCAGTACGCGGCGATGGGCGGCAACGAGGGCTGCGCGCACATCGGCGGGGCGGTAGCAAACGCGCATCGCCCGGCCGCCGAGCACGTATGAGGGCCGCGCGAGCACCGGGTAGCCGATGCGGTCGGCAACGGCGATCGCCTCCTCGGAGGTCGCGGCCATCCCCCACTCGGGACAGCGGATGGCGAGCTTTTCGAGCAAGCCCCCGAAGCGCTCTCTGTCCTCCGCCAGGTCGATCGCCTCGAAGGGGGTGCCCATGATCNNTGGATCACGACCCCGGCCGGGCGCTCGCGCTCGCAGATCGCCAGCACGTCCTCGATCGTCAGCGGCTCGAAATAGAGACGGTCGGAAGTGTCGTAGTCGGTAGAGACCGTTTCCGGGTTGCAGTTCACCATCACCGCCTCGTAACCGAGCTCGCGGAAGCTCTGAGCGGCGTGCACACAGCAGTAGTCGAACTCGATTCCCTGGCCGATGCGGTTCGGGCCCGAGCCGAGGATGACGACGCTCTGCTTGCCGCGAGACGGATCCGGCGCGGCCTCGTCCGCCTCACCCCAGGTCGAGTAGTAGTAATTCGAAGCCGCCTCGACCTCGCCGCCGCAGGAGTCAACGCGCCGATAGACGCGACTCAGGCCCATTTCCTTTCTGCGTGCGCGAAGCTCGGTTTCCTCGAAGCCGCCGGCTGCGGCAATCTCGGCGTCGGAGAGCCCGAGCCGCTTCAGCTTCATCAGCTCGTCGGCATCGAGGAGATCGAGCGCGGGGACTCGCGCGAGCGCGACTCGGATCCGTTCGATCTCGGCCCGGAACCAGGGATGGATACCATCAGGAAGGTCGTCGAGCTCGAGCCAGGGCGCCTTGACACCGGCATCCAGCTCGCGCGAGCGGCGAGCCTTGAGAAAGGCCTCACTGAAAGTGCGGCCGATTCCCATCGCCTCGCCGACCGACTTCATCTGCGTACCCAGCGTCGGGTCGGCGCCGGGGAACTTCTCGAAAGCGAAGCGCGGGAATTTGACGACGACGTAGTCGAGCGTGGGCTCGAATGAAGCCGGCGTCGTCTTGGTCAGATCGTTTGGGATCTCATCGAGCGTGTAGCCGACCGCCAGCTTGGCGGCGACCTTGGCGATCGGATAGCCGGTCGCTTTGGAGGCGAGCGCCGAGGAGCGAGAGACGCGCGGATTCATCTCGATCACACGCAGCTCGCCAGTCTCGCGGTCGCGAGCGAACTGGATGTTGGAGCCGCCGGTCTCGACTCCGACCGCGCGGATGATCTCGATCGAGGCGTCGCGCAGCTCCTGGTAGGCCTCGTCCGAAAGCGTCATCTGCGGCGCCACGGTGACCGAGTCGCCGGTGTGCACGCCCATCGGGTCGAGGTTCTCGATCGAGCAGACGATGACGACGTTGTCGAGCCGGTCGCGCATCACTTCGAGCTCGAACTCGTCCCAGCCCTGCACCGACTCCTCCACCAGCACTTGCCCGATCGGGCTTTCCGAAAGACCAATCGCCACCTGGCGCTCGAGCTGGGGCCGGGTCGAGACGAAGCCGCCTCCGTGCCCGCCGAGGGTGAAGGCCGGCCGAACGACTGCAGGCAGGCTCACACCGGCGAGATCGGAGAGCTCGGTGACGATGCGCGACTCGGGCACCCGCAGACCGACGCTCTGGACGGCGTCGCGGAAGAGCTGGCGATCCTCGGCGCGGCGGATGACCTCGACCGGCGCTCCGATCAGCTCGACTCCGAGCTCGTCGAGCACGCCCGACTCGGCCAGCATCGTCGCCAGGTTGAGCGCGGTCTGGCCGCCGAGCGTCGGCAACACGGCGTCGGGACGCTCACGCTCGAGAACCGAGGTGACGCCGGCCACGTCGAGCGGCTCCAGGTAGGTGCGATCGGCGAACCCGGGGTCGGTCATGATCGTCGCCGGGTTGGAGTTGACGACGATGGTGCGGAAGCCCTCTTCGCGCAGCACCTTGAGCGCCTGACAACCCGAGTAGTCGAACTCGCAGGCCTGCCCGATCACGATCGGACCGGAGCCGATCACGCAGATCGACTTCAGATCCGTGCGTTTAGGCATGCCCGCCCGCCTTCCTGTGCGAGAGCTCGGCGACCCAGTCCTCGATCAGCGGCCTGGCGTCGTGCGGGCCCGGGCTGGCTTCGGGATGGAACTGCACCGAGTGCGCGTCGAGGTCGGGATAGGCGAGCCCCTCGACCGTGCCGTCGTAGAGCGAGACGTGGGTCGCCTCTTTCTCGTCCGACGGGGCGACCGCGAAGCCGTGGTTCTGGCTGGTGACCAGCACGCGCCCGCTCGGCCGGTGCAGCACGGGGTGGTTGGCGCCGCGGTGGCCGAAGGGCAGCTTGTAAGTCTCGTGGCCGGTCGCCAGGCCGAGCAGCTGATGGCCGAGGCAGATGCCGAACACCGATGTCCTGCCCAGGAGCTCGCGGATCGTGGCGACTTCGTTCTCGAGCGGCTCGGGATCGCCGGGGCCGTTCGAGAGCAGCACGCCGTCGAATGTCGAGAGCGCGTCCGCGTCGGCGTCGTGAGGAACGACCGTCACCCTGGCGCCCGCGCTCGCCAGCCGGCGCAGGATCGAGCGCTTGGTTCCGTAATCGATCACGGCGACCGAGACGAGCCCGGCGTCGGCGTAGACGAAGGGCTCGGTGGTCGAGACCTCGGCCGCGAGCGCCCGACCGCTCATCGCCGGTTGCTCGCGAACCGTCTCGAGCGTCTCCTCGGGAGAGCCGTCGCCTGCAACCGCCGCCGCTCTCATCGCGCCGCTATCGCGCAAGTGAAGAACGAGCGAGCGGGTATCGATACCGGTCAGGGCGACGATGCCATGGTCGCTGAGCCAACTAGTCCAGGCCGGCCCGCGCGCCTCGCGCATGATCACCGCCCGGGCATGGGGCTTGGATGACTCCGAGCGCCCGGCAGCGACGCCGTAGTTGCCGACCATCGGCGCCGTGAAGCAGATCAGCTGCTCCGAATAACTGGGATCGGTGAGGATCTCCTGGTAGCCGGTCATGGCCGTGGCGAAGACCGCCTCGCCGTAGGCGGTGCCGTCGGCGCCGACCGACTCGCCGCGGAAAACCGTTCCGTCCTCGAGCACAATGTAGCCGCCGGTTGCCAGCCCCCTCATGCTCCTATCCTCTCGGACCCGAAGGCGACCCGGCCACCGGCCACCGTCAGCACGACCTCGCCTTTGAGTGTCTGACCGAGTAGCCAGGAGTTGACGGAGAGCGAGCGGAAGCGCTCTTCCTTCACCGTCCAACTCGATTCCAGATCGAGTAAGACCAGGTTGGCGGGCTCGCCGACCACGATGCGCGGAACCGGCAGGTCGAAGGCGCGGGCCGGTCCGGCCGACATCCTCTCGAGCAGCGTCTCGAGCGAGACCAGCCCGGGCTCGACCAGGTTCGTGTGGAGAGCCGCGAAGGCCGTCTCCAGCCCCGTCACCCCGAACGGCGCCGCCTCGAAGGGAACGTCCTTCTCTTGGCGGGCGTGCGGAGCGTGATCGGTGGCGATGCAGGAGATCGCGCCGTCCTTGAGTGCCTCGATCAGGGCGCGCCGGTCCTCCTCCGGGCGCAGCGGCGGATTCATCTTCAGGTTGGCGTCGAGCGAGCGAACGGCCTCGTCGGTGAGACAGAGGTGATGCGGAGTCGCCTCGGCGCTCGCCTGCACACCGTCGGCGAGTGCGCGCCGCAGCAGCTCGACGGACTCGCGCGTGGAGAGATGCATCAGGTGTATCGGCTGCTGCTCGTAGGCCGCCAGGGCGAGATCGCGGGCGACCGCGACGCTCTCGGCCACAGAGGGATAGCCGCCCAGTCCCAACTCGGCCGAGACGATGCCTTCGTGCATCTGGCCGTGATGTGAGAGCGTCGACTCCTCGCAGTGCAGCGCCAACCGCCGGCCGGTCGAGCCGGCGTACTGAAGAGCTCTGCGCATCAGAGCGGCCGAACGAATCGGCTTGCCGTCGTCGGTGAAGGCGGCGGCGCCGGCAGCGGCCAACTCGCCCATATCGGTCAGCTCCTCGCCGGCGAGACCACGCGAGATCGCGGCCATGAAGCCGGTGGGGATTAGCGCGTCTTCCTGCGCCTGCTCGACCAGCGCTCCGAGCACGGCGGCGCAATCGACAACCGGATCGGTGTTCGGCATCGCCAGGATTGCGCAGTAGCCTCCCGCGGCGGCGGCGGCGCTACCGGAGGCGATCGTCTCCTCGTCCTCGCGGCCCGGCGCGCGCAGGTGTACGTGTGGATCGACGAAGGCCGGCGCCAGCACGAGTCCCTCGGCCGCGACCGGCTTACCGCCCGCCTTTCCGCCCGGCTGCGCGAGCTCGGCGATCACGCCCTTCTCGACGATCACGTCGAGATTCGAGTCGATTCCCTCTACCGGGTCGAGCACGCGGGCGCCGCGGATCACGAACGTGCCCGGCGCGGCGGATCTCGAGTGCAAGCTCATCAGGCGACCTCGTTCATGTCGACCGGGCGGGCTAGCGAGACCGGCCCTTGTGTGAGTAGGTCGTAGAGAACGGCCATGCGCACGACCAGGCCGGAGCGCACCTGTGTCTCGATCAGCGACTCGGGCGAGTCGGCGACGCGGGAGTCGATCTCGACACCGCGGTTGATCGGGCCCGGGTGCATGACNNGGCACGAAGTTCTCGCCGGGCGCCATCCGCTCGCTCTGCATCCGCAACACGTAGACGATGTCGGCGCTCTCTATCTGGGCAATGTCGCTCGTGACCTCGCAGCCCATCTGCTCGAAGCCTCGAGGTAGAAGAGCCGGCGGCCCGATGCAGGTCGCCTGCGCATCGACGATCCGGAGCGCCTGCACGAGCGAGCGGGCCACGCGCGAGTGAAGAATGTCGCCGACGATCGCCACCTGCAACCCGGCCAGGTGCCCGAACGCCTCCTGCATCGTGTAGAGGTCGAGNNCGTGCGGGCGGTGTCCTTGAGCGACTCGCCCTTGTCGACCGAGGAGCCAACGGCGCGGATGGTCATCACGTCGGCGGAAAGCCTCTTCGCCGCCAACTCGAAGCTGGAGGCGGTGCGCGTCGAGGACTCGAAGAAGAGGTTCACCACCGTGCGCCCGCGCAGAGTCGGCAGCTTCTTCATCTCGCGCTCCAGCGAGCGAGCGAAGTTGCGCGCCGTGGCGAGCAGGCGCTCGATGATCTCGCGATCCAGGTCTTCGATTGAGATCAGATGCCGTCTTGTCGCCGCAGCACTCGTTCGCGCCTCGTCGCCGATCACGCGGAT
>PMMN01000045.1 GCA_003162235.1 Actinomycetota bacterium
TCGTCCAGATCGGCGTCGAGATCGGCGCGGCGCTGCCCGGGAATCCCATAAAGGAGATCGAGTGAGATGTTGTCGACGCCGGCGTCCCGGAGAAACCGGAAGGCGCGACGAACGTTGTCGGGGCCGGCGCGGCGACCGAGCAGCTCGAGCAAACGTGGCTGGAAGCTCTGAGCGCCGAGCGAGACGCGGTTGACACCAGCTTCCGCGAGCGCCCCGGCGAGCGCGGGCGTCATCGTCTCCGGGTTGGCCTCGACGGTCAGCTCGCTCGCGCCCGGCAACCCCTCGAGCAGCCGGCGCAGAGCCTCCGGCTCGAGGAAGGTCGGGGTTCCGCCGCCGAGGTAGACGGTCTCGAGCTCCTCCGCCAGCAGCTCCCGCTCCAGCTCGAGCTCGGCCAGGAGCGCCTCGACGTAGCGGGCGTGCCGGTCTCGCTGCCCAGCCAGCGAGACGAAGTCGCAGTAGTCGCAGCGCCGAGCGCAGAAGGGAACGTGCACGTAGAGGTGACGAACCGCTGCGCTCACTTTTTTCCTCCGTCCAGCTTCAGCACGGCCAGGAAGGCTTCCTGCGGCACCTCGACCGAGCCGACCCTCTTCATGCGCTTCTTGCCCTTCTTCTGCTTCTCGAGCAGCTTGCGCTTGCGGCTGATGTCGCCGCCGTAGCACTTGGCGAGCACGTCCTTGCGCTTGGCCTTGACGGTCTCGCGCGCGATCACCCTCGCGCCGATCGCGGCCTGGATGGGCACGTCGAAGAACTGGCGCGGAATCTCCTCGCGCAGCTTCTCGACCAGCTGGCGCCCCGTGTCGTAGGCGCGGTCGCGATGCAGGATCAGCGAGAGAGCGTCCACCGGCTCGCCGCCGACGAGGATGTCGATGCGCACCAGGTCGCCCTCGCGGAAGCCGGACAGGTCGTAGTCGAAGCTGGCGTAGCCTCGCGTGCGCGACTTGAGCTGGTCGTAGAAGTCGAGCACGATCTCGCCCAGCGGCAGCTCGTAGATCAGCATCACCCGCTGCTCGGAGAGGTACTCCATGTGGTCGAAGCGGCCGCGGCGCTCGTTGCAGAGCTCCATCACCGAGCCGACGAACTCCTTGGGCACGATCACAGTCGCCTTGATGTAGGGCTCCGAGACCTCTTCCAAGTCGGGCGGCATCTCGGCCGGGTTGTGCACCTCGATCTCGGCGCCGCTACTCGTCTTGACGCGGTAGGCGACGTTGGGCGCGGTTACGAGCAGGTCGAGGTCGAACTCCCGCTCCAGCCGCTCGCGCACGATCTCCATGTGCAAGAGACCCAAAAAGCCGCAGCGAAAGCCGAAGCCGAGCGCCTTTGACGTCTCGGGCTCGTACAGGAGCGCCGCGTCGTTCAGCTTCAGCTTCTCGAGCGCCTCGCGCAGCTCGGGATAAGCGTCCGAGTCGGTCGGGAAGAGTCCGGCGAAGACCATCGGCTTGACTTCCTTGTAGCCGGCCAGCGGCTCGGTGGCGGGCTCGGCCACGGTTGTGATCGTGTCGCCGACGCGCACGCGGGCGACGTCCTTGAGCCCGGTGACGATGTAGCCGACCTCGCCGGCCGTGAGCTTCTCGACCGGCGTCATGCCCGGGCTGAAAAATCCCAGCTCCTCGGGCTCGAACTCGGTGCCGAGCGCCATCGCCTTCAGTGCCTCGCGACGCGTGAAGCTGCCGTCGACCACGCGCACGAAGGCCACGACGCCGCGGTACTGGTCGTAGGAGGAATCGAAGACGAGCGCCCGCGCCGCCGCGTTCGGATCGCCCGACGGAGGCGGGATTCGCTCGATCACCGCCTCCAGTACCTCCTCCACGCCGATACCGCTCTTGGCCGAGATCGCCAGTACGTGCTCGGGCGCGCCGCCGAGCAGATGGGCGACCTCGATAGCAGTTCCCTCGGGATCGGCCTGGGGCAGGTCGATCTTGTTGAGCACCGGGACGATCTCGAGGTTGTTCTCGATCGCCAGATAGGTGTTGGCAAGCGTCTGCGCCTCGATCCCCTGCGCCGCGTCTACGACGAGTAGGGCACCCTCGCAGGCCTGCAGCGAGCGCGAGACCTCGTAGGTGAAGTCGACGTGGCCGGGCGTGTCGATCAGGTTCAGCTCGTGCCCCTTCCAGCTCACGCGCACCGCCTGGGCCTTGATCGTGATTCCGCGCTCGCGCTCCAGATCCATCGAGTCGAGCACCTGCTCGCGCATATCGCGCTTGGAGATGGAGTGCGTCAGCTCGAGGATGCGATCGGCCAGCGTCGACTTGCCGTGGTCGATGTGGGCGATGATCGAGAAGTTGCGGATGTGGCTCAGGTCCATGGCTTAGTTTGGCCGCCGTCGGCCACGAAACGCTAGCAGCGTCTCGAGCTCACGGACTCCGAGCAAACGAGCCGAAATCAGGTACATGGCGATCCCGACAGCAAACGCCGCCGAAAGCGACACGAGCTGAGCGGGGAAGGTACGGCCGAGCACCGCGTCGAGCGGTCGCCAGATTGCGTAGCCGACGGCCGCGAAAACCGCCGTGGCAGCGCAGATGCGGACGAACGAGCCGAGAATCGCGCTGAAGTCGATTCGTCCGATTCGCCGCCTGAGCAGGATCAGCAGAGCCCCCGTCCCGGCGATGTTGGCGATCGAGATCGAGAGCGGGATCCCCCAGGGCCCGACACGATAAAGCGCGAAGTAGAGCAGCGCGTTCAGGCCAAGGTTCCCGAACGCGACCATGGTCGGCACCCAGGGCCGTTGCAGCGCGAAGAAACCGCGGTTGAGCATCAGCATAAATCCGTTGAAGGCCAGCCCGACCGAGTAGGCGGCGAGACAGGCGCCGACCACGGCCGTCTGATGAGAAGTGAACTCGCCGCGCTGGTAGAGCAGCCTCACGATCGGTGTCGCCAGCACCACCGAGACCACGCCGGCCGGCACCAGCGTGAAGGCGATCTGGCGCATGCCGACACTGAAGGTCTCGCGGTAGCCGTCCCAGTCCGTCTGCGCGGCGGCCCGCGAGAGAGCCGGGAAGAGAACCGTGGCGATCGCCACCGAGAAGATCCCCTGCGGGAGCATGTAGATGCGGAAGGCCGAGTCGATCGCCGAGGGAGCTATGTTGGGGTCGATCAGGCGCGAGGCGAAGATCGTCCCGAGCATGACGTTGAAGTTGATCAAGCCGAGCCCGAGCGCGACCGGGCCCATGAGCACGAAGACGCGCTTGACGGCGGGATCGTGCCAGTCGATGACCGGCCGCAGCCGCCCGTCGAGCGCGTACAGCCAGGGCAAGGGCAGTAGGAACTGGATCGCCGTGCCGACCAGGATCGCGCCCGCATAGACGTAGAGCTGAGTCGTCGTCGAGTGCGCCATCGGAACGCCGATCACGAGCCCGCCGATGATCGCCAGGTTCCAGAACACCGGCGTCAGCGCCGGAATCGAGAAGTGCTCGTAGCTGTTCAGGANNTCGCCCTTGACCAGGAGCTCGCTGAATACGGGCACGAAGGCCGAGGAGAGAGCGGCATCGGCAACCAGCGCCCGCACCAGGTTCGGCACCTGGAAGGCGGCGGTGAAGGCATTGATGCCCGCCCCCTCGACGCCGAAGTAGTTTCGGGCCAGGATCTCCCGCGCCAGCCCGACGACCCGCGAGATCGCCGTCGCAAGGGCGAAGATCACCGTCGAGAGCGCGAGTCGCCGGCCGTGCGCCGAGGTCTCGAAAGTGCCGGCCTCGGCAGCGTCTTCTACCGGTGGGCCGACTACGGGTTGCTCGTCCACGCGCCCGAGTATAGGGTGACGCCCGCGCCGACCAAACGCTTGCCCCGGCGCAGGTACGTTTATCGCCGTCTGAGGATAGGACGGGTGGTCAACGAGCGTTCTCGCCGTCTCGCTCGGTCGTCTGCTACCATCGCTCGCGCCCGCAGAGCGGGCGTTTTCACGCTATGGCCAACATTAAGCAACAGAAGAAACGCATCGGCATCACCGCCCGCCAGCGGCTCGAGAACCTGCGCTTTCGCTCGACCGTGAAGACGCTCACGAAGCGCCTCCAATCCGCGGTGGACGAAGGCGAAGCGGCCAAGATCGAGGCCGAGCACAAGCAGCTCGTGCAGTGGATCGATAAAGCCGCCGCCCGCGGAGCAATGCACCGCAACGCCGCCGCGCGCAAGAAGTCGCAGGCAACGCGGCTCGTCGCCGGCAAGTAGCTCTCGCCTCTACGCTGCTTGCGTAAGCGCGATCAGCGCCCGCTCGAACTCGAGCTCGCTTGGCAGTCGACTGCCTCCCTTGAGCGCCAGGTCGAGCGCCGCCAACCGCACCGTCGCCCGGCGCAGCTCGGCTTCGCTGAAGTTACGCGCCTGGGCGAAGGCCTTTTCAGCCGCGTAGGGATGCATCCCCAGCTGCGCGGCGGCCTCGCGCGGGCCGAGTCCTTGCTGAGAGAGCCGGCGGCAAGCCTGCACCTTGCCGATGTGGGCGGAGAGAAGAGCGGCCAGGCGGGTCAGGAGCGCCTGTCGCGATTCGCTTGCCCGCTCGAGCAGCAGCTCGTAAGCGGCCAGAGCTCCGCTCGCATCGCGGCGGCCCCAGGCATCGGTGAGCCCGAACGGCGCCACCTCACCGCGCGGGCAGACGAGTAGTTCCAGGTCCTTATCGCCGATCTTCTCGCCGCCGGCCCAGGTCGCCAGCTTGTCGATCTCGCAGGCCAGCTCGTGCATGTCGTCGCCGACGAGCTCGATCAGCCCGTGCGCGAACCCCGGCGAAACCGCTACGCCGCGCTCGCGCAGCTGTGCCTGCACCCACTTCGGCAGATCCTTCTTGATTACGTCGTAGGCGAGGATCTGGCCCCTCTTCCCGATCGCTTTCGCCAGCGCCGAGTCGCGACGGAGCTGCTCGGCGACAAGCGCCAGCACGGTCTCGGGGGCGGGATCGTCGAGGTAGGCGCCGACTACCTTCGCGTCGGCCGCCTTCCAGCGCTCGACCCCGTCAACGATCACCGCCCGGCCGCCGCTCGCAAACAGCCCGCCCGCATTGCAGGCGGCAACGGCCTCCTCCCCGCTCGTGTCGCTCGCATCCAGGCGCTCCACCGCCTCGGGACCGAAGCGGTCGCGTAGGCGCCGCACCGCGAGCTCGACCCGCGGACGGTTCGTCCCGAAGATCAGATAGGCGGCCTTGAGAGCTTCAGCCACAGGGCAAGGATACGGTGTCTGCGTGCTGAGCCTTGACGCTGATCGCGCAGCCGTCCGACTCGAGCACGATCTGACCGTCGAGATCGGTGCGGAAGACAGCGAGCCACGCGTCCTGGGCCAGCGCGGCAAGAGTCGAGGGCGTCGGATGGCCGTAGTCGTTGTGCAGGCCGACGGAGATGACGGCGACCTCGGGGCGGAGCCGTTGCAGCAGCTCGGGCAGGCCGTCGTCGGAGGAGCCGTGATGAGCCACCTTGTACACCTCGAGCGGCCCGATCCCGAGCGGGAGCGTGATATTCGACTCGGCGTCGGCAGGAAGGAGAACGTCGGTCGAGCCGTAGGAGGCGAGAGCGACGATCGCCGACTCGTTGTCGTCGCCGCCGCTGGGGCGAGAATTGCGAGGCCAGAGGATGCGCAGGCGCAGATCGCCCAGGTCGATCTCCTCGCCCGCGCGGGCAAGCCTGAAGGGAACGCCTCGTCGCGCGGCCTCGTGGCGAGCGTCGAGCTCGTACGACTCGTTCGAGGGTACGCCCGGATCGAGCACGAACGCCACCGGCAGCTTGCTCAGCAGCTCGGGCGCCCCGCCGATGTGATCTCTCTGAGGATGGCTGAGTAGAAGGGCGTCGAGCCGGCGAACGCCGAGCCGGCGAAGCTGCCCGGACACGTTCGCCTCTGGCGGGCCCGCGTCTACGAGCACGGCGCCGTCGGGCGTCTGAAGTAGCGTCGAGTCGCCCTGGCCGACGTCGAGGAACGTGATCCGGAGCCCTTTCGGAGGCGGGGGCAGAAGCCGCGGCTGCTGCTGCCAGCCCCAGAGCGGGATATAGGCGAGCAGGACAAGCGAGACGAAGCGCGACAGTCGCGGCCGCTCCAGAAAGGGAGCGATCGCGAGCAGGAACAGCGCCGGGGCGAGCCGCAGCAACTCCGACCTATTCACTTGCGCGCCCGGAAGCGAGCCCGTGAAGCGCGCGCAGAAGCCGATGTACGAAGCCAGGAGCCCGTTCGCAAACGCCAGCGCCCGAACGGCGGGAAAGGCGACCGGCGCCACAAGCGCGCAGGCAAGCCCGAGAAAGAGAATCAGCGGTACAACGGGCTCGACGAAGGCATTCGCGAGCACTCCATAGACGGGCACTTTGCCGAACTGGAGCAGCATGATCGGCGTGGTCGCCAGGGTGCAAACAAGCGAGACCGCGACGACGGAGCGCAGCCACTTCGGCAACCGGAATCTCTTCTCCAGCCAGCGTTCGAGTGGCTTCTCGCCCAGAAAGATCGCGCCCACCGCCGCGAACGAGAGCTGGAAGCCGGCGTCGTAGAGGGATTGCGGATTCCAGCCCAGCAGTACGATCGCCCCGAGCAGGAGGAAGTACCAGCGGTCGCGGGGCCGCGCCGCCAGCCAGGCCAGCGAGGCGAGCGCCCCCGCCACAGCCGCCCGAATCACAGACGGCTGCCACCCAACCACGAGCACGTAGCCGGCGATCGTGGTCAGCGCCAGCAACTCCCCCAGTCGCCGCGGTACTCCGCAGAGCCAGCAAAAGGCGAGCACTCCCGTGACGAGGAAGGCGACGTTCTGGCCCGAGACGGCAAGAAGATGGTAGAGACCGGAGCGGCGAAAGGACTGGCGCAGCCCGGGCGAGAGACCTTCGTCCTCACCGAGAACGAGGCCGAGCACCAGCCCGCGCCGCTCGCCTTTCAGGCCGGGAGCGAGGTAGCGCACCAGGCGCTCGCGCAGGCGATCGCCGAAACCGCCGATGCCGCCACGCCTGCCAACCTGGTGCCAGTACGTCGCCTTGATGACGACGTGGATTCCCTGGCGCGCGAGCCATGCGCGCTGGTCGAACCCGCTCGTGCTTTTCGGGCGCGGCAACTGCACTTGGGCGACGAGCTCGAGCACGGCGCCGATCGGCGGCTTCTTCCCGGTCGACAGCTCGATCCAGACGGGCTCACTGAATACGAGACGACCGAAACTCTCGATTTGGCCGGGAGCGCTGACGGCGGAGGCGCTCTCCTTCACCGGCCCGGTTACGACAACCCGCGCCCGGGCGCTCTCGCCGGCGTGCGCGACCAGGCGGCTGTACTCGAGCGAAGCGAGTCTGAGCGAAGCGAACACCAGGCCAAGCAACAAACAGACGCCGCAGGTCGCTGCCAGACGCAGCCAGACCTTCGAGCACAACGCGGCGCAGGAGACGAACAGTAGGGCGCCTACCGCGGCGGCGAGCACGCCGGCCCGAACCGCGTTCGCAAGCGCCAGACCGAGACACAACGAGGCGGCGAGCCAGTGCTGAAGCGGCAACTGCCGCAGTTCGCCTCTAAGGAACAACTAGATCGCGGAGCTCGGCCAGCTTCGCCGGCCCGATGCCGCTGACCGCGTCGAGCTCGTCCACCGACTTGAAGGCTCCGTTGGCCGTGCGGTAGTCGATGATGCGCTGGGCGGTGGCGGGACCGACCCCGGGCAGTGCGTCGAGCTGCTCGGGGGTTGCGCTGTTCAGGTGCACGGGCGCGGTTGGCGAAGGGCTGGAAGAGCCGGTTGCCGCGGCGGGGGTGGCGGCGCTCGCTTTCACCGGAACCAGCACCTGCTCGCCGTCGGTCACGGGAGCCGCTCGGTTGACGAGAGTGAGATCGGCCTTTCTGGTCGCCCCGCCCGCTTTCACGAGCGCGTCGTTGACGCGCGCGCCGTCCGGGAGCCTGTACAGACCGGGACGGAGCACCGCGCCGGAGACGTCCACGTAGAGCAGCGCGTGCGACTTGGCGCCGGAGCTCAGCAGCCGCGCGCGCGGTTTTACCGGCGCGGACGAATGCCTCGAGCTGAGCAGCTTCCCGGCCACTACGAGCAAGGCGAGAGCCAGTAGCGCAAGCGCGAGCGCCTGGCGGCGAGAGATCTCCGGAAGTTGCATGAACCGATCTTGCCGCTCGATTCGTCGCCACTCTGCGCCGGAACTGAGACAAGTCGCGCACAGGTCGATTCGAACTCGGTGCCTCTCGCGGCTCTGGCAGGTCGCTAACCGTGCGAGCCCGGAGAGAACAGTGTGAACACACGGGCTCGGAGAGGATCGTGCGGTCAGCGGCCCGAGGCGGGCGCTGAGCCGGGCTTCGCCCGGCGGGAGCCGCCGCCGGCCAGTGACGCGAGAGGGCGCTCGCCGCCTACAGTTCGTATCCGGGTAACCGATGATCTAAGTGAGCGTATGAACAGCCGATTCGATTCACGAGATCCGGGCCACATCTCTCCGATGGGCATGCTCGTCTTGCTGCGCGAGCAGGCTAACGATGCGCTCGAGCTCAAGGCTCGCTCCGAGGCCATGGCCGAGAAGTGGATGCGCGATCCCTCTCACCCGCGCTTTTTGATCGGCCTCATCTCCTGCTTGCTTCCGATCCCCGACCTCCTGCACCCGGTCTTCGAAAAGATGCTGCTCGGCATCCGCGGTCGCCTGACGGCGAACAGTTGCGACCTTCTGCTCTGCGCGACGCGGCCGCTCGGAGCCGACGAGAGCCTGCGCCGAGCCGCGGCCCTGCAGACGATCGACCGAGGCGTGAACGCGCTGATCGCCTGGGGTATCGCCAGCGACGACCCCGAATGCGAACCGATCTTGAACTCCGGCCTTCCCGTCATCTTCGTCGACAACGATTTGCTCGACGCCCGCGCGGGCAGCGTGACCTCCGCCAACGTCGATGGAATGGCGAAGGCCGTCAATCACCTCTACGAGACCGGACACCGCCGGATCGCTCACATCAGCGGTCACTACGAGACCCGGCCTGGACCCGACCGCCTCTTCGGCTACCGCTCCGAGCTCGACAAGCTGGGGCTGCCGAGCCTGCCCGAGTACGTCGAAGAAGGCGATTTCTTCCACGACAGTGGCTTCGAGGCCATGAGGTGCTTACTTGAACTACCGCAACCACCCGATGCCGTCGCGTGCGCAAGCGACTCGATGGCGATCGGAGCGATGGCGGCGATCGAGGGGGCGGGGCTGCGCGTCCCGGGCGATATCGCGGTCACCGGCTTCGACGATGCCGAGTACGCCGCGAGCGTCGTGCCGGCGCTGACGACCTTGCGCCAGGACGCGCTCGGCATGGGCACCGCGGCGGCCGAAGCCGTCCTGCGAATGCTCGAGGATCCTGAGATCTCCCCGCCCGTGGCCGTGATCGAGACGGAGCTGATCGTGCGCGATTCGAGCGGCGCCGCGACCGTTAGACGACCAGATTGACCAGCTTGCGCGGGACGACGATCGTCTTGCGCAGTTCCTTGCCCTCGAGCAGCGCGGCGACCCTGGGCGAAAAGCGCGCCAGCTCGACTAATTCCTCCTCACCGGCCTCGACCGAGACTTCGAGGCGGTCGCGCACCTTGCCGTTCACCTGCACGACCAGCTCGAAGGTCTCCCGCTCGAGCATGCTCTCGTCGTAGGCCGGCCAGGTCTGCTGCCAGAGGCGCTCGTGGCCGAGCCTCTGCCAGAGCTCCTCGGCAATGTGCGGCGCGTAGGGCTGGATCAGACTGACGGCGGTCTCGGCGGCGAAACGGGCGCCGGGGTCGTCCGGATCGCGGTTGATCTCGTTGACCAGCTCCATCACCGCCGCGATCGGAGTGTTGAAGACGAAGCGCCGGTCGATGTCATCTGTGACCTTGGCGATCGTCTGATGCGCCTTGCGGATGAGCGGGGTCACGTCCGAGCTCGCGGGCTTCTCGATCGCCTCGAGCACCGTGCGCCAGAGCCTGCCCAGGAAGCGGCTCGTGCCCTCGACACCGGTGTCCTGCCACTCGGCGTCCTGGTCGGCCGGGCCCATGAAGAGGATGTTCAGGCGCACAGCGTCGGCGCCGAAACGCGTGATCAGCTCGTCGGGCGCCACCACGTTGCCTTTCGACTTGGACATCTTCGCCCCGCGGGCCAAAATCATTCCCTGCGTGAAGAGCCGGGCGAAGGGCTCGCGGAAGCCGAGCAGGCCCAGATCGTTGAGCGCCTTGGTGAAGAAGCGCGCATACATCAGGTGCAGAATCGCGTGCTCGATCCCGCCGATGTACTGGTCGACCGGCATCCAGTGGTCGACGAGCTCGCGGTTCCAGGGCGCGGTCGAGTTATGCGGGTCGCAGTAGCGGATGAAGTACCAGGACGAGTCGACGAAAGTGTCCAACGTGTCGGTCTCGCGCCGGGCGTCGCCGCCGCAGGACGGGCACGTCGTCGCCACCCAACCCTCGGCCGCGGCCAGCGGCGAGCGGCCCTTGGGCAGAAAGTCCGAGACCTCTGGCAGCAGCACCGGCAGCTCCGCTTCGGGCACCGGCACGACGCCGCATTTCTCGCAGTAGACGACCGGAATCGGGCAGCCCCAGTAGCGCTGGCGCGAGATCAGCCAGTCCCGTAGACGGTAGATGACCTTGGCCTCGCCGAGCTTGCTACCTGCCAGCCAGTCGCTGATCTTCTTCTTTCCTTCCGGGCTCGGCAGCCCGGTGAACTCGCCCGAGTTGGCCATGATGTCGTCCGCGGAAGAGGAGACGTAAGCCTCGGTCTGCACGTCCACTTCGCCCTCGCGCGGAGCGATCACCTGCACGATCGGAAGCCCGTACTGCCGGGCGAAGGCGTGGTCGCGCTCGTCGTGGGCGGGCACGGCCATGATCGCGCCGGTTCCGTACTCCATCAACACGTAGTCCGCGATCCAGATCGGGATCGGCTCGCCGTTGACCGGGTTGATCACGCTCTGCCCCGTGAAGACGCCGTCCTTGGCTTTCTCCTCGCGCTCGATCGAGGAGCGCGTCTGGGCCTGCTTGACGTAGGCGCGCACGGCCTCCTCTTCCGGCCGCCCGGCGACGAGCTCGGCAACGAGCGGGTGCTCTGGCGCCATTACGAAGAAGGTCGCCCCGAAGAGCGTGTCCGGGCGCGTCGTGAAGACAGGCAGGTCGATCTCGGTTCCCTCGACGCGGAAGACCACCTCGGCGCCCTCCGAGCGGCCGATCCAGTTTCGCTGCATCGTCAGCACGCGCTCGGGCCAGTGCTCGAGCAGCTCCATCTCATCCAGCAGCGCCTCGGCGTAGTCGGTGATGCGGAAGAACCACTGCTCGAGCGAGCGCTTCTCGACCTCGGCGCCGCAGCGTTCGCAGGCGCCGTCCACGACCTGCTCGTTGGCGAGCACCGTCTGGTCGTTCGGGCACCAGTTCTGCAGCGATTCCTTGCGGTAGGCGAGGCCGCGCTCGAGCAGCTTCAGAAAAAGCAACTGCGTCCAGCGGTAGTACTCGGGCGTGTGGGTCGAGATCTCCCGGCCCCAGTCGATCGCCCAGCCCATGCGCTGCATCTGCTCGCGGATGCGGGCGATGTTTCGCTCGGTGATCGCTCGCGGCTGGCCGCCCTCCTTGATGGCCGCGTTCTCGGCCGGTAATCCGAAAGCGTCGTAGCCCATCGGGCGCAGCACGCGCCAGCCGTTTCGGCGGCGGAAGTGGGCCACAACGTCGCCGAGCGTGTAGTTCTTGACATGGCCCATGTGCAGCTCGGCCGAGGGGTAGGGCAACATCTCGAGCACGTAGGTCGAGCGCTCTTCCCATTCGGGCTCGCCGGGTGAGGGGTTCGGTACCTCGAAGGCACGCTCGGCAGCCCAGACCGCCTGCCATCTGGGCTCGAGCTCGTGCGGTTCGTAGAGGTCGTTTGTCATCTTCTCGGCACGTGTTCTCGGTCGAAGATTCTAGAAAGCTACCTCAGCTCCCGGGCGGTGCGCCCACTAGCCGCCGAGGAGTGAGCGCCGCAGACCGAGCCCGAGCGATCGAAGTTCGTGCGCGGGCTCTNNCGGCAATCGGGGAGCGGTCGGACGGAACGCCCTGAGCGAGACTCGTGCTCGACTTCTGGGCGAGGCTGCCGTGTACAGGATCCAGGAAGGAAACCCGGCCCAGCCAGCGAAGGCGAGCAAATGCTGCACGGATCCACCGTTTCCTATCACGGAATCTCGCTCCGGCCCGGTCACGCGCTCCGCCTGACCGCGATCGCCTTCGGATCGGCCGTCCTCATCGCCGCGCTGACGCTCGAGCTGTTTGCGATCGCGATTCTGGCCAGATGAGCCAAGAGACAGCCGGCGTTCGCCGCGGCCGCGAAGAGCCTACTCCGGGGGCTGCGCGGCGAGGGGGTCAAGCCGTGGATGCTA
>PMMN01000008.1 GCA_003162235.1 Actinomycetota bacterium
AGGATCACGAGCGAGGTTGGTCAGCAGGAGATGGTGCGTGCCGTCGCGGAGGCGGCATACCTCCACGGTGCGCGATTCGTCGATCTCGATTTGACCGATCCCTTCGTCGAACGCATGCGCGTCCTTCATGCCTCAGCCGAAGCGCTTCAGTACGGGCCGCGATGGCCGGACACGCGTCTCCGCGAGCTCGATGAGGAGCATGGCGCCAGCATCAAGATCACCGGGCCGACTGCGCCGGGACTCTTTGCCGACCTGGATCCTGTTCGTGTCAGTAAGGCGCAGAGGCCGCTGAGCCGCGTCTGGAGGGAGGTCGAGTATCGAGTGAACAACACGGTTGTCCCGGGCCCGACGATCCCGTGGGCGCAGTGGCTCCGGCCGGAGCTGCCAGCAGATGAGGCGTTCGAAGCGTTGTGGGCAGATGTTGCCATTGCCTGCCGCCTCCACGACCCGGACCCTGTGGCGGCTTGGCGCGAGCGGTTCGCGAAGCTTGGACGCCGCGCAGAGGATCTGACGAAGCTCGGTCTCGATGCGCTCCGCTTCCATGGTCCGGGCACGGATCTGCTCGTTGGCTTGCCACCGAGCGCCCGATGGGATCATCCGGGCGCCATCAATCATCGTGGCGTGCGACACGCGTGGAACCTCCCGTCAGAGGAGGTCTACACCGTCCCGGACCGCAATCGCGTTGACGGAGACGTGCGACTCACACGGCCCGTAAATGTGGGCGGGTGTCTCATCGACGACGTGTCGCTGCGATTCCGAAGCGGTCACGTCGTGAGTGTCTCCGGCGGCGAGGGCGTCGAAGCACTACGAGGGTTCGTAGAGCGAGACGACGGGACCGAGCGCCTGGGCGAGGTCGCCCTGGTGGATCGTGAAAGCGCCGTCGCCAAGGCCGCTCAGACCTTTGGCGTCATCCTGCTCGACGAGAACGCGGCCAGCCACGTTGCACTTGGCTTCGGATTTCCCGAGCTCACGGCGGAGGAGGATCGACAACTCGTCAACGACAGCGGCGATCACCTCGACGTAATGGTTGGCTCAGACGAGCTCGAGATCATCGGCCTGCGCGCGGATGGCGAAGAACATGCGCTACTTCGGGGTGGCGAATGGATGCTTCCAACTTGATGGCACGCGTCATCGCGACGACGAGATGCAGTCGCTTCGAGACGCGAAAGCACCCCCTTGACCGTCAGGTGTGACGTTCAGCCGTCAGGCATCCACACTCAGGTCCACACCCCCGCCTAGCGTGGTTTACCTCCGCTAGAACTGTTTATCGATCCCACTCAAGCCGGGCATCGTGCTCGACCAGATCAAGCTACATTCCTGAACACTCGCCCATCCCACCAGTCCGCACCCGGGGCGAGTCGCTCAGGCTGTTTCACGGCCTTCTCCATCCGCGATCGGAGAGCGGTCAGGAAACCCCTCGGCCCCGGCCGCGTCAACGCAGGTCAGCCGCCGTGCTGCATCCAGACGTTCGGCTCCCAATAGCTCCCTCGATCTGCTTCGTGATCAATCGTCAGGGGCGCAAGCCCGCGCGGGAACCAGTAGGTGCCGCTCTCGGGGAAGGCGATTCCTGTCCACTCCTCCCAATCGGCGACGGTTCCAGTGATCCGAAGCGAATGGGGCTCGGGCTTCAGGACGGTCGCGCCGAGCCGCTCGTGGACGCGCATCCAGGGATCGAACAGGAGCCCGTCGCCCCGACGCCAGGCCGAGTAGCGCTCGATCGGCACGAGCGGGTAGCGTTCCTTCCAGCTCGGGCGCACGGGAGCGATCAACGAGTTCAGGCCATGCCGGTGCGCAAGCTCGGACATTGCTTCGACGGCACGTTTGCTCAACCCTCGCCCCTGGAGGTCGCGCGGAATCATGATCACGAGCGCACAGAGGACGTTGGCGCCCCTCTCGTCGAAGCCGCGAGCGATCGCCCCGTCGATCCCCGCTGGCAGATCATCGACGGTTCCATCCCAGCGGACGGGGACCGAGCGAGCACGGACAAGGATCTCGTCGCGTTCGTCGACGAGATGGAACTGGAACTCCGGCCGCTCCTCGGTGAGCCGGGGCCAGTAGCGTTCGAGGATGTCGCCATGATTGTTGTACTCGGGCAGCGTGTCGCGTGTCCGCTCCCACCCACGTTCGATGAGGTCCGGACGCTCGGCTACGGTCGCAACTTTCATGCTCGTTGCTGATCGTATACGCAGACTAGGAATGCCTAGCAACCCGCGATTGTTGTCGGGCTCGGAGCCCCGATCGCTGACCCGATCATCGGCCTAGTGATCACGCTCGTGATTCTGAAGATCACCTGGGACTCGTGGCGTCTCTGTCGTAACGACCGAGCCGGGCGAGATCACGGAAGCACGCGAGCGCTAGTCAGGCGCTGGTGCGCTGTGAGTTGCGAAAACAGCGCTCGGGGTTTGGACGTCGCACTTTAGTTGTCGCGGATTACCCCGTAAAACCGTGGTTTGGAACTAAACGGAGCACGTTCAAACCCTCGAGCTGGGGTTGAGCTCTCTAGGGTTGGCGCGCTTCACGACGAATTGCTCTGGAGAGCCTTGGCTAATCCCCGTGAACCTCAGCCTGCTCCGGCCAAGGTGAGCCCGGTACTCGAGAGCGTGACGCTGGTGCTGGAGCGAGCCGGAAAGCCTATACCGGCACGCGAGATTCACGCGACGGCTTGCGAGCTCCTCGGTAAGGCATTGCTATGGAAATCAGTGAAGGCAGCGCTCGCGGCAAACGTGACGGGTGAACATCCGCGCTTCCGAAGGGTGCGCCATGGCGTTTACCAACTCGCGCGAGACGTTAAGCGCTGCAGCAATTGAGCGGCTCGCCCGTCAGAAGTCCCAGACCATCTGCCGTCAGGGGAGAGCACGCTCGCACACGCGCCACTCGCG
>PMMN01000060.1:0-18716 GCA_003162235.1 Actinomycetota bacterium
CGCCGAAGACGGTGCCGGCCTCGGTCACGCCCAGGTGCAGCGGGTAGGGAACCTTCTCGGCGAGCATGCGGTAGGCACGGATCGTGTCGGGCACCGAAGTCGACTTGACCGAGATCTTGAAATCGTGGAAGCCGAGCCGCTCGAGCAGCTCCACCTCCTCCATCGCCGCGGCGACTAGTGCCTGCGCCTGGTCTTCGTGCGCCAGTAAGCGCAGGTGCTCGGGCAGCGAGCCGGAGTTGGCGCCGATCCGGAGCGGAGTTCCCGCTTGCTTGGCGGCCCGCACGACCTCGGCGACCTTGTCGGGACCGCCGATGTTGCCGGGATTGATGCGCACCGCGGCAACGCCGGCCGCGATTGCCTTGAGCGCGAGCGATGAGTTGAAGTGGATGTCGGCGACCACCGGCAGCTTCGAGCGACGCACGATCTCGGACAGCGCCTCGGCGTCGGGGAGACCAGGTACGGCGCAGCGGACGATCTCGCAGCCGGCCGAGGCGAGCGCGTCGATCTGAGCCATCGTCTCCTCGACGTCGCGGGCCCGCGTAGTCGTCATCGACTGGACGGCGACGGGAGCACCGCCGCCTATCTTCACGCCGCCGACCGAGATCTGCCGCGAGCTAGCCATACGACCGATTGTAGATACGCGAGTCGCGGCGCCCGGCGCTCGAGCTAGTTACCGGCGTTTCTTCTAGAGATGGTGAACGTCGTTGGAGAGGCCGAGCACGAACAGGAACAGGACGAAAGCGATCCCCGCCATCGAGACGCGCTCGTAGATCTCGCGTGAGACGACACGGCCGCGAACTCGCTCGATCAGCGAGAAAGCGACGTGCCCACCGTCGAGCGGGAGCAACGGCAGCAGATTGAGAACGCCGAGCGAGAGCGAGATCAAGGCGATCACGAACAGGAAGTCGGAGACTCCGTGCCTGTAAGCGTCCGACGAGCCTTTGACTATCCCGACAGGACTGGAGATCTGCTTCTGGCCCTGGCGCTCGAAGAGACGGCCGAGGCCGTTTACGAAGATGTCTCGCGTGATCCGCCAGGTCAGACGGAACGACTCGGCGAGCGCCCCGGGCGGAGAGAGCGCGAGGTTCATCGGCTTGACGGTGCGAAGCGTTGTCAGGTTGCCGTGACGGCGGACGGTGAGCGTGAGCGGCCGCCCAGCGGAGGCGCCGATGCGCTTGATCATCGTCGAGCCGTTAATCCGCTTGCCGTTGATCGTAACGACGACGTCGCCAGCGCGAAGGCCGGCGCGCGCGGCCGCCGAGTTGGGAAGAACCTTCTCGACCTGCGTTGTGGTGGCCCCGGTCTTCGGGTTCGCGGCAACGTTGAAGCCGAGCCGGTAGGTGTTGAGCATGTACAGCGAGGCGAAGATCAGGACGGCGACGAGGATGTTCGTCAGCGGCCCGGCGCCGATAACGACCAGCCGCTTCCAGGTGGGCTGACGCCAGTACGCGTCGGGCGCGAGAGAGTCGTCCAGTTCCTGAAATCCCCGCCCGGCTAGGCGGGCGCTCGCAGGCGATAGCTGGGCGCTTTCGACTCGCTCGTTCAGAAGCGCGAGATCGCTTCTCGCCCGATCGAGATCTTCCGACTCGAGCGATTGTCCGAGCGCCTGCACGGGCTCGGCCAGGCTCTCGTCCTCCGCCACGGCCGGGCGAAAGTAGAGCTGCGGATCGCGCTTGCCGGGGCGGAACATACCCGGGATCTTCACGTAGCCACCGAGCGGGATCGCGCCGATCCCGTACTCGATCCCCTTGTGTGTCACCTTCGCGATTGCCGGCGGGAAGCCGATGTAGAAGCGGCGCGGCCGCATTCCTGTGACACGCGCCATGACGAAGTGGCCCGTCTCGTGCACGAGTACGAGCAAGGCGAGTCCGAGAATGGCAATGAAGATGCTCACAGGGGCTCGATCCTAGCTACCTCTTCCGCGGCAACCCGTCGCGCGGCCGCGTCAGCCTCGACCAGAGCACCGAGATCGAGCGCCGCCGAGGTGTCCGCGCGCGCCAAAGCTCGCTCGATCACCTCGGCGATAGAAAGGAAAGGCAGCCGCCCATCGAGAAAGGAATCGACGGCGACCTCGTTCGCGGCGCTGTAGGCGCAGGGCGCGCTGCCACCGGTTCGCCCCGCTTCCCGCGCCAGCGACACGAGCGGGAAAGTCTCCTCGTCGAGCGCCTGGAACTCGAGCGTCAGTCCCGCGGCCAGGTCGAGAGGCTGGATCGAAGTCGCAGGGCGCTCCGGATAGCCGAGCGCGAAAGAGATGGGGACGCGCATGTCGGGATAGCCGAGGTGCGCCAGCGCGGCGCCGTCGCGAAAGCGAACGAGCGAGTGCACGATCGAGCCCGGGTGCACGATCACTTCGATCCGCTCGTACGGGATCCCGAAGAGAAAGTGCGCCTCGATCACCTCGAGCCCCTTGTTGGCAAGCGTCGCCGAGTCGATCGTGATCTTCGGGCCCATCTGCCAGGTCGGGTGCGCGAGCGCCTGCTCAGGCGTAACCCGCTCGAGCTCGGCGCGGCTCCGACCCCGAAAAGGCCCGCCCGAGGCCGTCAGAACGATCGAGGTGACTTCCTCCACCGTTCTTCCCTCCAGACACTGGAAGACCGCAGAGTGCTCGCTGTCGACCGGGAGGAGCAGCCCTCCTCCCCGCTCCTTTGCCGCCAGCGCGAGCTCGCCCGCGGCGACCAGGCTCTCCTTGTTGGCGAGCGCCAACGTCACCCCTTGCTCGAGCGCCCACAGCGTCGCCCGGCAACCGGCGAAGCCGACGACCGCATTGAGGACGAGATCAGGCTCGCAGGCTTCGAGTAAGGAAACGAGGTCTCCCCCGCTCTGGAAGTGCTCGACGCCGCGATCCGCGGCGAGTCCGGACACATCGGTCGTTCCGGCCGCGAGCGCGCACAGCTCGAGCTCAGGGCCGGCGTCGATGATCTCTAGCGCCTGGCGCCCGATCGAGCCCGTAGCGCCGAGGAGAGCAATCCGCTTCATGGCTTGGCAGTCTACGGTCGGCGAGCCCGGCTCAGGCGACCGAGAAGGCCACGAGAGCGAAGTAGGCGGCAGCCGCGGCGAAGAGAAGCGAGTCGATCCGGTCGAGCATGCCGCCGTGACCGCCGAGTAGGCGACCGGTGTCTTTGACGTGCATGTCCCGCTTGAGCGAGGACTCGAACAGGTCGCCGAGCGCCTCGGCGACGGCGATGATGGCGCCGAACAGGAGCGCCTCCCAGATCGAGAGGAAGTCGGTCCGGTTCGAGTAGAGGGCGAAGAAGGAGACCAAGATCGCCGCGGCCACTCCGGCGACGAAGCCCTCCCAGGTCTTCCCGGGCGAGAGCACGGGCGAGAGCTTGTGGCGCCCGAGCAACCGGCCCATACCGTAGGCGGCCGAATCGGCCGCGAAGACTGTCAGCAGCACGGTGAAGGCGGCGAGCTGGCCGAGATGGTGGTGACCATCGGGAATGGCGCGGATCAGCTGGAGCAACGCGAGACCGCCGCCGATCCAGGTCACACCTAGAAGCGTCGAGCCGATGGCGATCGTCGCGGGTTGGCGCGTCTTCGCGATCCCGTACTGGGCAAACGCGAGCAATATCGTCCCGAAGAGCCCGGCAACCATCCATGGCAAACCGCCGAGCTTGGCGCCGAAGAGCGTGATCGTCACGCCCGCGTAGCCCGAGAGCACGAGCGGATGTAACGAGCGAATCAGCAAGTAGTACTCGTGTATGCCGATCAGGGCCGCGATGGCAAGCAGGACGAACAGCCACCAACCCCCACCCCAGACGAGCGCCAGCACGATCGGTAGCCCGAGCGCCGAGATCGCGAGACGCGAGGCGAACGGAGACAACTAACGCACCGCCCGAGATGTCCGACGACGATTCCGGAGACCGGCCGCCAGGCCCCGGCTCTTCACTCGCGCCCTCCGAATCGCCGGCGCCGGTGAGTGTAGGCCTGTAGCGTCGCCCGCAAGTCGGCGGGGCCGAACTCGGGCCAGAGCTTGTCGACGAAGGCGAGCTCGGAGTAGGCGATCTGCCAGAGCAGGAAGTTCGAGATGCGAGACTCGCCGGAGGTACGAATCAGCAGGTCAGGATCGGGCAGGTCGGGCGCATAGAGGAAGGACGTGAAAACTTCCTCGTCGAGCTTGGCCGGATCGACTCCGGCCTCGAGCATGCGCTTGGCCGCCCAGACCAGCTCGTCCCGGCCGCCGTAGTCGAAGGCGATCCAGAGATCTAGACGCTTGTTCGAGGCGGTCTCGGTCTCGATTCTCTCCATCGCGCCTCTCAGGTCTTCGCCGATCCGGTCGCGGCGGCCGATGAAGCGGGTGCGCACGCCCTGAGCGGCCAGATCCGGCAGCTCTCTCTCGATCGTCTCGGCCAGGATCGTCATCAACGCGTCGATCTCGTCCTTGGGCCGCGACCAGTTCTCGGTCGAGAAGGCGTAAACGGCGAGCGAGCGTACCTCGAGCTCGATACAGGTCTCGACGGTGCGCCTGAGCGCTCGCGTCCCGGCCCGATGTCCGGAGGCGTTCGGCAGGCCGTGGCGCCTGGCCCAGCGGCCGTTGCCGTCCATGATGATGGCGAGAGAACGCGCCGACGTTGGAAGAGTCTTCTCCTTCGCGAAGGAGATAGCGCGCAGCGCCCTCAGTCTTGTGCGCAAGCTAAGCATCGACCGCTGCCCGGCTGCCGGGTCAGACCTCCATGATCTCGGCCTCTTTGACCTTGAGCAGCTCGTCGATGATCTTGATGTGCTCGTCGGTCAACCTCTGGGCCTTCTCTTCGGCCCGGCGCTCATCGTCGTCGCCGATCTCACTCGAGCTCGAAAGCTCCTTCAGATGGTGGTTCAGGTCGCGGCGGACGTTTCTCACCGCGACCCGCCCCTCCTCGGCCATGTGCCGAACCAGCTTGACCAGCTCCTTGCGACGCTCCTCGGTTAGCTGTGGAATCGGCAGGCGGATCACGCGGCCGTCGTTGGAGGGCGTCAGGCCCAGGTCGGACTCCATGATCGCCTTCTCGACAGCTTTAAAGGAGCTGGGATCAAACGGCTGAACGGTCAGCAACCGGGGCTCTGGCGTGGAGATGGTGGCGAGCTGTTGTAGTGGTGTTCGCTGCCCGTAGTACTCCACCTGGATGCGATCGAGCAGCCCCGTTGAGGCGCGCCCCGTACGCACCGTGTTGAACTCCGAGTGAATCGTCTCGACCGATTTGTCCATGCGATTAGCGGCGTTTACGAGCAAATCATCGACGGGCATCAAACCTCCTCGTTGGAGATGATCGTGCCGACACGCTCACCGGCGGCAACGCGCTTGATGTTGCCGGCGGCGAGCTCGAAAACGTAGATCGGAAGCTGGTTGTCCATGCAGAGCGAGAGCGCCGTCGTGTCCATCACCTTGAGGCCGCGCTCGATCGCCTCGAGATAGGTTAGACGGGGCAGGAAGTGCGCATCGGGATCGCTGTTCGGGTCGCCGTCATAGACGCCTTTGACACCGTTCTTGGCCATCAAAATCGCCTCGGCGCCGATCTCGAGCGCACGAAGTGCAGCGGCGGTATCGGTGGTGAAGAACGGATTGCCGGTGCCGGCTGCGAAGATCACGACCCGGCCCTTCTCGAGATGGCGGATGGCGCGCCGGCGGATGTACGGCTCCGCGACCTCCGAAGCCGCGAGCGCCGACATGAGCCGGGTCTTGCCGCCCGCCCGCTCGAGCGCATCCTGCAGCGCCATCGAGTTGAGCAGCGTGGCCAGCATGCCCATGTAATCGCCGGTCGCCCGGTCCATGCCTTCGGCCGCCGCCGCGATCCCGCGGTAGATGTTCCCCGCTCCGAGCACGATCGCCAGCTCGAGCGCGCTCTTCTGAACGTCGAGGATCTCCGCCGCTATCGCGTCCACGGTAGCCAGATCGATTCCGTGGTCCCGTTCGCCCATGAGCGCCTCGCCCGAGAGCTTGAGTAGAACGCGACGGAAGGCTGGCGAAACCACCTTCTGCGCGCCTGCTCGCTCTTCAGCCCCGGTACTCACGCCGTCACTCTGACAGAGCGAAGCGACGGATTGCAACGACCTTGGCGCCACTTTCGGCGAGAGCCTGAGCCACGGTCTTGGCGGAGTCGTGGATCCAAGCCTGGTCGGAGAGAACCTGCTCGGCGAAGAAACGTTTCTTCAGCATGCCTTCGACGATCTTCTCGCGTACCTGCTCGGGTTTGGCGAGAACATCCGGCTGCTTTATATAGACATCGCGCTCCTCGGCTACGAGCTCGGCCGGCACCTCGTCGCGGGTGAGGTAACGGGGGTTGGCGAAGGAAACGTGCATCGCCAGCAGGCGCCCGAGCTCGGCGTCGCCGCCCTCGAGCTTCACCAGCACGCCGATCTTGTTCGCGGGCGGATGCACGTAGCCGGCTAGTACTTCTCCGGCCGCCGCCTCGAAGCGCTCGGCGTCGCGGATTACGATGTTCTCGCCGATCTTTGCGACGAGTTCGACGCGCGCATCCTCGAGCGAGTCGACCGCACCCGGCCCGTCCGCCTCGACACGCGCGAGCGCGTCGCCGGCGAACGTCTTGAAGGCTTCGTTCACCGAGACCGGCTCGCTCTCACAGGCGACGGCGACCATGGTCGCCACGCTCTCTGCGAGATTCTGGAGCACGACTCCTTCGTTGGTCGCGCGCGCAGCGCGCTTTCCCGCCTGCGCCATTCCTTTCTCGCGCAGAAGCTTCCGCGCCGCCTCGAGGTCGCCCTCAGTCTCCTGCAGCGCGCGTTTGCAATCCATCATCCCTGCGCCGGTCTGCTCACGCAGATCCTTGACGAGGCTCGCCGTAATCTCAGTCACTGTGCCGACTCCCTCTCCTCGCTGCTTGCTTCCTGCGGCGGCGCTTCGACGGCAGGCGCGCTCTCTTCAACCGCAGGCGCGCTCTCTTCAACCGCAGGAGTGCTCTCCTCAACGGCAGGTGTGCTCTCTTCAACCGCGGCGGTCTCGGGCGCGGCTGTAGCGGCTATCTCCGCCTCGGCCGTAGCGACGGTCTTTACGGCCGCTTCCTCAGCGCCGTCCGCCGGTCCTGTCATCTCCTCGACCGTCGTCATGCTCTTCCCGGCCATGATCCCATCGGCAATCGCACGCACGATCAGGTTGCAGGAACGGATGGCGTCGTCGTTGCCGGGGATGACGTATTCGGCTTCCTCCGGGTCGCAGTTGGTGTCGACTAGAGCGACCACGGGCAAACCGAGGCGTTGCGCCTCGCGCACGGCCAGCTGCTCCTTGCGCAGATCGACGATGAAGATGGCATCGGGCTGGCGGCGCATGTCGGCGACGCCGCCCAGGTTCGTCTCCAGCTTCTCGAGCTCGGCGAGCATCGCCAGACGCTCCTTGGCGGGCAGCAGCTCGAGCTGGCTCTCCTGCTTGAGGCGGCGCAGCTCGTGCAGGCGCTCGATACGGCCGGAGATCGTTCGCCAGTTGGTCAGTAGACCGCCAAGCCAGCGATTGTTCACGTAAGGCATACCGACGCGTTTCGCCTGCTCGGCGACGGCGTCTTGGGCCTGCTTCTTGGTGCCGACGAAGAGCACGGTGCCGTGCCTCTCGGCGATGTTGCGCACGAACTGGTGCGCCTGCTCGAGCAACTCGAGCGTCTGTTGAAGATCGATGATGTAGATGCCGCCACGCTCGGTGAAGATGTAGCGGCGCATCTTCGGGTTCCAACGTCGAGTCTGGTGTCCGAAATGGACGCCGGCCTCGAGCAGTTCTCGCATGGAGACCACTGACACGGGTGCTCCCTTCTGGTTCGGTTTCGCTTTCAACCGGTGGAGACGGATGGAACCGGCCGCGAACAGGCCGGCACCGCCATCCGCCCGACCCACCGGGTCGTCGGGACTAGAGCGGCCGCATTCTAGCGCTCACCGGCCCGTGCGCGCGTAAGCGCACGCTCCAGATCGGCCGGAAGAGGCGAGCCGACCTCGATCCTCTCGCCGGTGATCGGGTGATCGAAAGCCAGCCGGCAGGCGTGTAGGAACTGGCGCCCGAGGCCGAGATCGCCCGCCACCCCGTAGATCGAATCGCCGGCCACGGGGAGATTGATCGCAGCGAGATGGACGCGGATCTGGTGCGTTCTGCCCGTCTCGAGCCGGATGCCGAGAAGAGCGTGGCGCGGTAGCAACTCGAGCAGCTCGAAGTGAGTGACGGCCTCTCTGGGCTTCGTGGTATCGAGCGAGCGTTTGGTCGGCTGACGGCGATCGCGGCCGATCGGCGCCTCGATCGTGCCCCGGCGCGAGCGCGGCCGGCCACGCACGAGCGCCCGGTACTCGCGCTCGATCTCGTGTCTTCGGACGAGCCGGCGCAGGCCTAGGAAAGAAAGCTCGCTGCGCGCAACGACCATCAACCCGGAGGTGTCGCGGTCGAGCCGGTGGACGATCCCGGGCCGATCGAGCGCGTCTCCCCCGCTCGCCCCATAACCGACCAGCGCATTCGCGAGAGTGCCGCTAATCCGGCCGGCCCCCGGATGCACGGACAAGCCCGCCGGTTTGTCGACGATTAAGAGGTGCTCATCCTCGTAAGCGAGCACCAGCGAGCGCTGTTCGTGCTCGAGCGCGGCTTTTTGCTCGGGCGGCTCGAACTCGATCGTCTCTCCCCCGCGCAGGCGCTCGCTCTTCCGCGGCACTCTGCCGTCGATCGTCACCAGCCCGGCATCGAGCATGCGCACGGCGAGCGCGCGCGAGCCTACCTCGGACTGGTCGGCCAGGAAGCGATCGAGCCTCTCTCCGGCCAGCTCGCTAGCGACCTGGAGCCTTGTGCAATTCACCGGTCGAGCGTGGCAGATAGCGGTCGGGGGCGATTAGGAAGAAGGCGAGCGCGGCCACACCAAGGACGATGAAGGAATCGGCCAGGTTGAAGGAGGGCCAGAAGTTGAAGTCGACGAAATCGGTTACGTGGCCACTAGTGACACGATCGAATAGGTTCGCGACGCTACCGCCGATTACGAGCCCGAGCGCGGCCGGTAGGAGTGGGTGGCGCGCACCCGAGCGCGCGAAGAAGAAGATCATCCAGATAACGACGACCGAGGTCAAGACGATCACCATCGAAGTCGCCTGCGAGAACAACCCGAAAGCGATACCGGAGTTCTGCACGTGGCTGATCTTTAAAGGGCCGGCCACTGTCACACTCGATCCCAGGGCGAGGCGACTCGAGACCAGCCATTTTGTGAGCTGGTCGGCCCCGAACGCGCAGACAGCGACGGCGGCGAAGCTGAGCCACTGCACGGGCCCCGCTCCAAGGCGCTTCTCCGCCACCGAGATCGGCGTCAGGCCATCGGGAGAAGAGCCGACCCGAACTTCGGGCAGTTTTCTCTCCTTCTCGCTCAACCGCGCTCCTCGCGTCGCTTGCAGTCGATGCAGAGGCTCGCCCACGGCAGCGCCTCGATTCGCTCGGACGCTATCTCCGCGCCGCATGAGGTGCAGAGGCCAAAGTTCCCGCGCTCGATCCGCTCCAGCGCCACCTCGACCTCTTTCAAGCTCTCGTGCGCGGCTTCTTCGAGCGTGTAGTCGATCTCTCGGTCCAGCGTCAGCGAACCCGCCTCTGCGAGGTGCGCCTCTTCGACGGAGTTGAGCTCGGACCCCTCCTCATCGTCGACGCCCGGGTTCTCGGTCTGCAGGTTCTCGAGAGCCGAGCTCAAGCGCTCTTTCTCTTCGAGTAAAGCCTTCCGAAAACCGTCAAGCTCGCTTGCGTTCATTGGCCTCGCCTTCTCCGGCCGAGGCGAGCAGTTGGCGCTCGCTCTCCTCAGCATCGATTCCGGTCACTTCTACAATTTTGTCACGCGAGCCGGTTCCTGACACGACTCTCAGCCGGGAACGCGTGATCCCAAGCGCCCCGGCCAGGAGCTCGAGCAGGGCTTCGTTGGCCCGTCCCGATTCGGCCGGAGCCGTCACCCGGATCTTCCACCGCTCTCCGTAACGACCGACAACGGCGCTCGACTTGGCGCCTGGCGATACGCGCAAGGAGAGTCGCGTCCGCGACTCCGACATGCTCGCAGTATAGGAACTCTCACTCGGGTGACCGCTCGATGCCGGTGCCGTCCGCCGCTCGATACGAGATTGGTTACGAGAGCTCCGAAAGACCTCTCTACCAGGGTAGACGCAGGCGCTCTCCGACCGTAATCGCCGCGTCTCCACCGATACCGTTGGCTCGTTCGAGCTCCCAGACTGCGCGGCGCGTGTCGCCTCCATAGGAGCCGGCCGCAATCGACCAGAGCGTGTCCCCGGGCTTGACGACGTAGGCGCGCCCGTGGCCTGAAGCACCCGAACCGCGAGCAAGAGCGCCCCAGAGAGCGAGCGCAATGACGACGACCATGATCACGCGGGGGAACATATGTTCGCCATACTAAGACGAACACGTGTTCTTGTCAAGGCGTGACAATCGCCGGCTCGATCTTTCCTTCTACGATCGTGAGCTCGATCAGTGTGGCTCCCAGAGTCGAGCGCGGCGCGGTCGGACTGCCGGGATTTAGAACGAGGCAGCGATCGAGGCGCGCGATCTCGGGAACGTGCGTGTGTCCGTAGACGATCGCATCGCAGTCCGGGAAGGCGGCGGCGAGGCGAAGCGCCCTTCCCTGAGCCGGGCCGGGATCGTGAACCAGACCGATGCTGACTCCTCCTATTGACGTTATCTGACGCCTGGGCAGCGTCCCTTTCAGCGCGAGCGCGTCCATGTTGCCGGACACGGCTTCTAGCGGACCCAGCTGCGCCAGCTCCTCGAACACCGACAGCGCGACGAGATCGCCGGCGTGCAGAATCATGTCCGCTCCGGCGAGCCGGTTGAGACACCAGCTGGGAAGCCCTCCGCGGCGGCGCAGGTGAGTGTCCGAGAGGCACACGACTTTAAGAGCTCGCTTCAAATGAAGCACTCCGTCGGTCGTCAATTGAGACGCACTCTTAGGACTCCCATGCCGGAATCGTCTCACGAATCGCGTTGAAGCCGACCTCAGTCGAACACGTAGCCGACCGTGACCACGCTCACACGATCGTGTACGAGACGGAAATCGCTGACGATGCGGCCGGGCTCCCAGCTGCCGATCCAGCAGTGATGAACACCGAACTCCTTCTTGCAGGTCTCGCCTTTGAGGCTGGTGCGAAGCTTTGTCAGCGTCGAGCCGACCCCGACGCCGATCAGCGTCCGCTCGAGCTTGCTCGAGGTCATCAGGTTGGTCACCTTCTTCCCGCTCTGGAAGGAGACGGCGACTCGCCGGTAGACGAGCTGGCGCCAGGGCCCGAACAGATTCGAGCCGCGGCGGACGCGGATAGGAGCGCCGAGTCCGGCTCTCACCTGAACTTCGGTCATGCCGAGCTTGACGCCGGCGATCGAGCGCTGCGGCACGATCACCGCCTGAGCCGAAGCGGAGAAGACGAGCACCGCCAGCACGGGTAGGAGAAGGAGCGAGCGGAATCGCATGAGCGCAGATTAGTCGTCGTCGCCGCGTACTGGAAACGTGCTCGGTCGGGCAACATTCACGTTCGCTCTTCAAATTCAGCGCCGGATATGCGAGTGTGCTCGCGTGCGAATGCGCGTGTACGTTTTTCTGATCATGTCGCTGGCGGCGATGCTCGCAACTGCTTGCGGCACCAACTCCAGGCCGAAAGCACCCTCCACCACTCCTGCACCGACGCTGTCGATGCCGATCGATACCGTCCTCGTTCGCGCCTACTTCCTCCGGAACGGGAAGATGGCGGCGTCCGGGCGCAAGACCGTGCGCACGCTCGGGGTCGGCAACGCTTCCATCGGCGCGCTATTCGCGGGCCCGAACGCGGCCGAGCGCCGGATCGGCTTCAGGACGGCGCTTCCGGTGGGCCTTCAACAGAGGCGGGTCGTGCTCGACAAGAAGACCTTGACGGTCGAGTTGACGAAGAAACTAAACCGCGCCGCCCGGGCGCAGATCGTGACGACACTGACCCAGTTTCCAACCATTCACGGTGTTGTCCTCATCACGCCCAATGGAAGCACTCGCCCGCTAACCCGCGCCGACTTCGAGAATCTGCTTCCCGCCGTGCTGATCGAAAGCCCGCTGCCGTTCGAGCAGGTGACAAGCCCGCTCCAGGTCAGCGGATCTTCGAACACCTTCGAGGCCACCTCTCGGCTCGAACTGCTGGGCACGAACGGCAAGCTCCTCGCCGCGAAGACCGTCACCGCAACCTCCGGAACCGGAACCAGAGGAACGTTCGATGTAACGCTCAGCTTCAAAGCGCCCGCCGGCTCGGCGACACTCGTCTCCTACGAGAACTCGGCCAAGGACGGCTCGCGCATCGACGTACTGCGGATCCCGATTCGGCTTCCGGGTTGAGAACGAGACACTGACGGGAGAGTCCGCCCGCGGTGCCGGATCAGTAAACGAGCACGTAGGCGACGCCGACGGCCAGGCCGCCGACCGTGCCTATGAGGAGGATCGGCAGGTAGGCGCGCGTGATCAGCGCCGAAGGCGCTGCGACTTGCTTGAAACGAATGCCGCCGAAAGTCGTCACGACCTCCGCAGGAGGGCGGACTTTCGGCGGTCGTTTCGTCGGAAAGCGCGCCCGGCAGGAATCGAACCTGCGACCTCGCGCTCCGGAGGCGCGCGCTCTATCCCCTGAGCTACGGGCGCTCGCGCTCAGTCTAGTGGTCTCGTTCGAGCGCACGTGCAGCCGAACTGCGCACCTTCCCCGCAGTCAAGAAACACGGTCAAGCGCTCATAGGGGATACCCAACCCTATATCGTTGTGTCAATATGATTCTCAAGAAGGCGATCCCGGTGCGGCGGTGATCGCCCGATTCAATAGCCCACACGAGAAGTCCGTGCGAGGCGCTGAGGAACCTTCCTCAGGTAGGGAAGCGGAGCAGGCGGCGCTCCGCTTCCCTTTTTCTTTTCTCGGAGAGACGGCGCACTGTGCTTGATCGCCAGCGTGAAGCTTCGCTTGAAGGTTGCCTTCGTCCGCCAGCGGTGGTAGGGATTGTTTGTGGCTCTACTGCGGCGAGGGCGTAAGAATCTGTTGCCGATTCTCAGCGAGGCGGAAGCGTATGCTCGCTGCCACGGCGTCCGGCATGATGACGTACGCATCGTCAAGGTCGAGCCGAGGCGACCGCGCTACGACCTCGAGACGTCCGGCGAGGGTCTCCGCGAGGCATTCGAGAAGCGGCTGGACACCCGCGACCCGGCCGACGAAGAAGACGAGCCGGCGGCGGAAAGCTGACGTCTGCGCTCCGCTCTGATACAAGAGCCAAGATGACCGATCCACTCTGGGCACCGTGGCGTCTCGAGTATGTCTCGAGTGCTGACGATCAGAAGGGCTGCATCTTCTGTCTCGCGGCTTCTACGACCGGCGAGGAGTCGCTCGTCGTTCATCACGGCGAGTTGGCCTTCGTACTGCTCAATCGCTTCCCTTACTCGTCCGGCCACCTGATGGTCGCACCTTTCCGTCACGTCGGCGATCTCGCGCAGCTGAGCAGCGAAGAGGCGAGCGAGATTCACGCTCTCACCGTCCGCGCCCTCGACGTGCTCGGCAGCGCCTACCAACCCGACGGCTTCAACATCGGTTGGAACCTTGGTAGAACCGCCGGAGCCGGAGTTGTCGATCACGTGCACGAGCACGTGGTTCCGCGCTGGCAGGGCGACACGAACTTTATGCCGGTCCTGGCCGATGTCAGGGTCATTCCGGAGCACCTCCAGGCGACACACGCCCGGCTCACGGCCGGCTGGAACGTTTAGCTCCAGTTGACGATCAGCCCACACTCCAACGTTTCACGACTCGGCTCGCCAGACATAACCCGCCGGGTACGATCTCGTTCGATAGGGAAGCGCCTTATCACCTGTACCGGAAAGGTTTGACGAGGGCCAATCGAGTAAGAACGGATAGGCGGCAAAGACGAGTAACATGCCGAGTCTGCGGCGCATGCCGGTCATGAGTCCACCGCCAACACTTCCCCCTTCTCAGGTACATCCGCTTTGCTCGCAAGACTAACCCGGCCAAGCGCCCGTCGTCTCGGAATCCACGTAGCGGGAATGCCATGAAGCCTCCGCTAACAACGTTCACACCGAGCATCCACTTGCCGATACGTTCGGAATGAAAGCGGCAGGTAAAAAACGCGACCCGGTCGCGCTCGAGCATCCGCGTTCGGAGCATCGTCGTACCGCCGCAGACCCGGCGCGTGTCGGTGGGCTTGCTATAGAGCTCGATCGTCGCTTCGAAGCCGCCGTGTTCGATTGGGACGGCACCGCGGTCGTCGATCGCAAGGCCGATGCGAGCGAGCTGCGCGAGCTCCTCGATACGCTGCTCGAAGCCGGTTTCGATCTTGCGGTGATCACCGGTACTCACATCGGTAACGTCGACAACCAACTCGGTCTTCGCCCTCACGGGCCTGGTCGGATCGTCGTTGCCTGCAACCGCGGTTCGGAGGTGTTCGAGCTGACAGCGATCGGCCCGCTCGCTCTCGGGCGCCGCGTTGCCAGTGACGAGGAGGAGAAGCTGCTCGACCTCGCCGCTGAGCTAACCGTCGTACGCCTGGCGGAGCGAGGACTCTCCGTCTCGGTCATCTCCGACCGGCTCAACCGTCGCAAGATCGACCTGATTCCGCTGCCCGAGTGGGCCGATCCGCCGAAGGCGCAGCTACCCGAGTTGCTCGAGGCAGTAGAAGCGCGCTTGCAGAAGGCGGGCATCGAAGATCTGCCCGAAGCCGCCGAGCTTGCGCGCAGATGCGGCCTCGAGTCCGGCCTCCCCGATCCGCGCGTCACTTCCAACGCCAAGTACATCGAGATCGGCCTTACCGGCAAGACCGACTCGGCCCGTTACGTTCTTTCCTGGCTCGCACGCCGTGGTATTCGTCCGGAACAGACCCTGATCGCCGGCTACGAGTTCGGACCGCTCGGCAACCACCCCGGCTCGGACTCCCGGTTGCTCGTACCCAAGGCGGCGGGCGCGGTCTGCTTCTCGGTTGGTCCCGAGCCCGGAGGCACACCCGAAGGCGTTCTCGATCTCGGCGGCGGTCCCGAGCGCTTCTACGAGATTCTTTCCGACCAGCTCCGCCGCCGTAACGAGAACGAGCTTCCCGGGCGCGTCCCGGAGGAGGGCTGGGAGGTGGTCATAGACGGTCAAGGAGGCGACGAGGAGACCGTTCGCGAGACGCTGCTCACTATCTCCGACGGCCACATAGGCACGCGTGGCACTCTGCTTTCCGGCACCGGCAATGGCCCGCCGGTTCTCGCCGGTGGACGCTACGCCGGTCGCGGCTCCGAAGAGGAGATCCTCGCGGCTCCGATCTGGAACAGGATCGAGGCCGCCGAGGCCGAGCATGTGCGCCGGGTGCTCGACCTGCGCACCGGAACACTTCGTCACGAGCTCACGAGCGCAGACGGATCGAAGCTCGATGCGCTGCTTTTCCACTCGCTCGCCCGACCGGAAACGGCTTGCCTGCGTGCGAGCGGCCCGGGCAAGATGCTCGACTCCCCCTCGCCGCTGGTCGCCCCCGATCAAGCTGGAACGGAGACCCACTTCCATCGCCTCGGCGACGTGACGATCGGCGAGTCCGTGAACGTCGAGCGAGTCGTCGCTGCAGCCAGCGAGAAACGGGGAGACCTTTCGCTCGAGCGCATCGTCAGCTACGGCCGCTCCGAGCTCGAGCCTATAGCTGCGCTCCGGTCGGCCCGAGAGGCGGGGTTCGATCAGCTCTACGCCGAGCACCGCGAGCGCTGGGGCGAGCGCTGGCTCGACTCGGACGTCGTAATCGAAGGAGATCCGAGCCTTCAGTTGGCTGTGCGCTACTCGCTCTTCGGGTTGATCTCGGCCGCACCCGACGTCGGTGAAGCCGCGGTCGGCGCCGGCGCTCTCTCTGGCTCCAGGTACCGCGGGCACATCTTCTGGGACACCGAGGTCTTTTCGCTCCCCTTCTTCGCCGGCACCCATCCGGCCTCCGCGCGCGCGATCCTGCGCTACCGGCTCAACCGTCTCGAGCCGGCACGTGCCGCGGCACAGGCCTCGGGTCGCCAAGGGGCGCGCTTCCCCTGGGAGTCGACACGCTCCGGACTCGACGTGACTCCGCGGAGCGGACGGCTACCCAACGGCGAGATCATGGCCATTCGCACCGGTCGCCTCGAGGAGCACATCACCGCCGATATCGCCTGGGCCGCTGACTGCTATCTCGCCTGGTCGGGCGACGAGGCTTTCGCCGTCGAGGCGCAGACGATCTTTGTCGAGGCGGCCCGTTACTGGGCCTCGAGGATCCGCTTCGACTCGGGCGGCGCCGGTCACATCTACACCGTGATCGGGCCCGACGAGTACCACGAGCCGGTGGACGACTCGAGCTTTACCAACATCATGGCCCGCTGGACTCTGCGACGGGCCGCGCGCTCGGTGCGAAACCGGCCCCGCGCCGGCGTCGAAGACCGTGAGATCGAACGCTGGCTGGAACTCGCGGACTGCCTGGTGGACGGTTATGACCCCAAGACCGGCATCTACGAGGAGTTCGCGGGCTTCAACAAGCTCGAGCCGATCATCGCCGCCGAGCTCGGGGAACGTCCGTTTGCGGGCGAGTCCGTCCTACCGATGACGCGATTGCGTAATTCGCAGGTCGTCAAACAAGCGGACGTCGTGCTCCTGCACCACCTCGTCCCCGAGGAGGTGGCCGAGCACTCGCTCGAGCCGAACCTGGCCTTCTACGAGCCGCGTACCTCCCACGGCAGCTCCCTCTCCCCCGCGATCCACGCGCTTCTATTCGCCCGCACCGGCGAGCTCGGGCAGGCCGAGCGTTATCTGCGCATGGCCGCCAATTTCGACCTCGAAGACCGGAACCGCACCAGTCACTGCGGTTTGCACACGGCAACCATGGGCGGCGTCTGGCAGGCGCTCGCGTACGGTTTCGCCGGCCTGCGCCCGCACGGTGACGCACTGATTGTCGATCCGCACATCCCGGTGCGCTGGAGGGCGCTCGAGCTGACGGTGCGCTTCCGCGGCGCGCGCGTTCACATCCGGGCCGAGCACGAGCGGACACTCGTCTGGAGCGATACGCCGACGTCGATAGCCGTCGGCACGAACGGTGCGCTGGTCGATGTCGGCCCGGCCGGAATCGAGCTCCGGGCGAGCGCGGACGGCTCGGCACGCATCTCCGCACCTATCTGGTCTCCGGTCTTGGTGCCGGGCATCGACGAGCGGCCCGTAGGCGACGAAGCCGCGACCTGAGCCGGCCCCCGGCGGAACTCCGGCAGCCGCAGGCCGCGCCCTTCCTCGGCGCACTCTCGGCCTTCCAGGATCCCGGCTAGCTAGAGAACCAGCGCCTCGGTTGGGAGGAGCTGATCTGACTCCAGCGGCTCAAATCGAGCCCGGTACTCATCAAGCGAGGTGAAGGGACGCCAGAGCGGACGATCCCACTCACTTCCGTGGCACATAGGGCAAACCGGCGGCGGTATGGCGAGGGCTATTCCATAACCACATCCAGCGCAGATGTAGTCGGCCTTTTGATCAGAGACGGTGTCCACCAGCGGCATTCGCGGACCCCCATACGACGTTAAGGTTTCTTTCAGTATTCTACCTCGGAAGTGACCCCCGAACAGGAGCAAAACCCGCGTTTTGGTCGCATATTCCGGGTTTTTTGATCGTTCGTACGGGCGTTATAGCGAACGCGCTATCGCCTTTAGTCACGGTTTTCGTGGCCAAACCGAAGCCGGAATACGTCGAGTTTCTTGCGTCCGGCTTGCACGTCGCGCTCGGCCACGAGATGGCCGTCCAGACCCCCACACCGCTCAGCGGACCTCGCCGTTCGTCCGGAGAAGGACCTGCTCTGGGGGGAGAAGCGGACGACGGGCCTCGAACCCGCGACCTTCGGCTTGGGAAGCCGATGCTCTACCAGCTGAGCTACGTCCGCGCGCCGAAAACGATAGCGCACTCCCCCTCTCCGCCTTAGAGCCTATTTCGCTAGACCTGCACGCCCGAGGCGGCCGATCCGCGGCGCCAGCAACCGAAGGGCCGCTCACCGCACTACCAGTGCGCTTTCACAACCCTTCGGCCACTGACATCCACGGCTTGACCCCCTTGAACGCACATCCCTACCGAAAGAGGCTCTTGCCAAGCGTATTGCTCTTGCCTCCGGGCCTCGGTTGTGCGATAAGTCCGCCAGTGTCCGTTCGTGCCCGCCTTCTCGTGATGCTCGTCTTAGCCCTCGGCGCCGCCGCGACGGCCGTCGCCACCGCCCAGAACGGCGGCTCCCGCAAGGCGGCAAAAACCCAGCCGGCGAAGACGATGCCCAAGCCGCCGAAGACACATCCGGGGCCGCCGCCGGTTCGCCATCAGACCACGCCCACGACGCCGCGTCCGCTCGGCAACATGCCCGCGATCAACGACGCGAAGGACAGGCTCGCGCTCGACGCCTTCATCGCGGCGCGGCCGGCGCTTGCGCCCTGGCGCGATCTGATCTGGTACTCCGCGCACTACAGCTATTCGAACATGAGCGCGCGCGGTCTGGCCGGGATGCTCTGGTGCATCGACTTCCGCGTCGCCGCCTGCAGTCGATCCGAAGACGCCAAGGCCAAGCAGCTACTCCGCAGCGGCTAAAAGAGCCTACGATGACTGCTCTCCAAGTTGCGGCAGGCCCGCCACTTCACTGACCGCGGTTTCGGTCGGCTCGCCGAGAACTACCAGCGAGCCCGCGACCAGAACTAATGCGCCACCTGCGACGATCGCAAGCCCCATCCGCTGGCCGAGGATAAGCCAGGCCAGAAGCGACGCCGAGACGGGCTCAATGTAGGAGAGGAAGCCCATCGC
>PMMN01000060.1:18820-28071 GCA_003162235.1 Actinomycetota bacterium
GCCGGCAGACGCGATCGGCAGAGCAAGCCAAGCTACGCGGCTGAGGCGTTCGGGCAGAAAGAGCGGCGCGAGCAGAGCCAGGAAGATCGGCGAGGTATAGGTCGCCAACACAGCCACGGCGACCGAGGAAAGCTTCATCGCCTCGAAGTTGCAGAACCAAAGCAGTGCGAGCCCGGGCCCGAGCACGAGTGTCCAGCGTCCGGGATTGCCGATTCGCAGCAGCTCCTTCCTTCCGCTGAAGAGAACGCCCAGTCCGAGAGCGAGCACGCCCAGCGCAATACGCCAGAAGACGATCGAAAGCGCCGCCAGGTGAAGATGGTCGGCGATGATCCAGACGAAACCCCAGGAGCTTGCAAGTGCAGCGACTCCGAGGTTCCAGCGAACGCCGGCCTCAGAGTGAAGCATTCTCCCCTGCTCCTGCGCGATTCACGAGCACGATGGTAGCTGCCCCAGAAAGGCGAGGTAGAGGTTCCTACATCTTCCCGCTACCCGGTTCGAGCGGAGGTACTGCCCTCTTGACAAGAACTTCGCGTTATAGCATGCTTGCTATATGAGCGGTTCCTGGAGATCAAGGGAAGCAGCGCCCCGGAAGGCCGGATCATGGCTCGTCGCCTCCGTCTATCTCTGGGAGGCACTGGTCGCCCTCCTGGTCAACATGCCCGACCCGAGTCAAAATCCTGACTCCGACACACCCGCCTGGTTCTGGAAGGTCGTCTTCTTTCTTTGTCTAACCGCGCCCTATTCGCTCCTGGTGAGCCCGCTTGGCCTACTCAGAGCCTGGCGAAGCCCACGCTCGTCCGCGCGCTCGCTGACGCTCTTCCTGGCTTCGCTCCAGCTCGCCTACTGTTTGACGGTGCTCGGCGCCGTGCTCGTCGGACTCGCGCGGTCTTTTAATCTAGCGTAAGCGCCGCGGCTACATCTTCTCCGGCGCCTCGACCCCGATCAGGTCGAGGCAGCGCGCGATCGTCGAGCGCGTGGCCCGGCAGAGGCCGAGCCGGAAGCCCTGGGCGCTCGAGCCGATCACGCGGCGATGGTGATAGAAGCGGTGGAAGTCGTCGGCGAGGCGGATCGCGTAGGTTGGGATGGCTTGCGGCGCCCTCCGTGTGGTCGCCTCGGCAACGAGAGCGGGAAACTCGATCAGCCGCTTGAGCAGTCCCTTCTCCTCCTCCGACAGCTCGGAGGGCGGATCGGCGCCGGCTTCGAGCTCGCCGGCCTTGGCGAGGATGCTCGAGATGCGAGCGTGGGCGTATTGGACGTAGTAGACAGGGTTCTTCTGCGAATGCTCGGCGGCCAGCTCGACATCGAGCTCGATCGTCTGGTCGGGGCCTCGGGAGACGAGGTACCAGCGCGCCGCATCGAGCCCGATCAGCTCGATCAACTCGTCGAGCAGGACGATGTCGCCGCGGCGCTTGGACATCTTCTTGGTGCGCCCACCCTCGAGAATGTGCACGAGCTGGTAAAGGATGACCTCCACTTTGTCCGGGTCGTCGCCGAGCAGCCGTGCCGCTACCCGGAACCAATCTCGGACGCCGTGGTGGTCGGCACCGAGCACGTAGATCGCCCGCTCGAAGCCCCGCTCCAACTTGTCGGCCAGGTAGGCGAGATCGGCGGCCTCGTAGGTGGGAGTGCCGCCACGCTCGGGCGAGCGCACCAGCACTCGGTCTTTCTCGTCATCCAGAGCGGTCGAGCGGACGAAGAGGGCGCCGTCGGCGGTGTAGGTGTCGAGCTTCTCGAGCAGCGCCGGCAGGCGTTTCTCCATCTCGCTCTGTAAAGCCCAGTTGTCGATCTGAACGCGGAAGCGCTCGAGNNGGCGGCTCCTCCCCACGCTGCCTGGCCTCGACCGAGGCGCGGAAGAGATCGATCTGGGTGCCTATGTCGTTGACGTAGTACTCGCGCTCGACCGCGTTGCCGGCGAAGGAGAGCAGGCGCGCCAGCGAGTCGCCATAGGCAGCGTTGCGTCCGGAGCCCACCGTCAGAGGGCCGGTCGGGTTGGCCGAGACGAGCTCCACCTGGATCCGCTGACGACGCTCGGGCGAACCGGCGCCGAAGTCGCGCCCGGCGGCCAGCATCTCCGCCAGCGCCTCTCCGTACCAACTCGGCTCGAGAAAGAGGTTCANNAGAGCGACGTTGGTGGCGAAGTCACCGTGCTTGGGGTCGCTCGGTCGTTCCAGCTCGACGGCAGCCCCAGCCGCGCCGGCAAGCTCGCCGGCCAGGCGCTCGAGTGCCAGGCTCATCGCTTTTCCCGCCCGCCGGCGACAGGAGTGAAGAGCTCTTCGAGGGCGCGCAACTCGGCGGCCTTGCCGACGCCGATGATGATGTCGCCCACATCCAGACGGAGCGAGGACGACGGGGCGGTGTCGAAGCTGCCGTCGGCCTTACGCACGGCGATGATCATCGCGCCGGTCACTTCGCGCACGCGCAGCTCCCCGATCGTCTCGCCCGCGTGTAGGCAGCCCTCAGTAACGACGATCTCTTCGAACCGCATCTCGTCGGAACCGGTGGTCGCGGCCACGTCGAGATAGGCGGCGACCTGAGGTTTCAGCACCAGCTTGGCCATCTCGCGACCGGCGGACGAGTAGGGCTGGACGATGCGGTCGGCGCCGGCCAGGCGCAGCTTCTTGGCGGCGTCGTCGTCGGAGGCGCGCGCCACGATCAGGATGTCTGGACGGGCCGCTCGAGCGGAGAGGGTGATGTAGAGGTTGTCGGCGTCGGAGTCGGCCGAGGCCACGAGCCCGCGCGCGCGCTCGATTCCGGCCGCGTACAGATTGGCGTCCTCGGTGCCTGACCCCTCGACGACGATGTCGCCGTTTTTACTTGCCGCCTCCAGAGCGTCCTCGTGAAAGTCGACCACGATGTAGGGCTCGTTCGACTCACGGAACTCCCGCCCGGCACGGCGGCCGACGCGGCCGTAACCGCAGATGATGAAGTGGTTGCGCGTTCTTTCGATCGTCAAGCGTCTCCTCCGCTCCTGCCAGGCTCCGGTGACCAGACCGCGGGCGATCGCCTCGGCGATGGCGCCCGCAACGTAGAGGAAGATTGCCACGCCGAAGAGCAGGATGACGATGGTGAACACCTGCGCACCCTCCGAAGTGGGCTTGGAGTCGAGCCCGGTGAGGGAGACCGAGACGACGGCGCGGTAGAACGACGGTATCCATTCCTCGCCGAAGGAGTGAAAACCGACGGTGCCGATCCCGATCACGCCGAGCAAGGCCAGAAAGGCCAGAACGAAGCGGCGAACGCCGATACTGCGAAGACCCTTCATCGTCTGAGCTGTATCGTAGAGGTATGGAAGACGACGGCTCCGAAAGACACCTGAACATCCATCTCGACCCGGCGCTGCTTGGCGGCGTCTACGCAAACTTCGCCAACGTCAGCTTCTCCGACTACGAGTTCACGATCACCTTCGCCCGCATCGATCACGAGGTCGAACAGGGTGACGTTCCCGGCGTGGTGGTCTCGCGTGTGAACCTCTCCCACTCCTTCATGCGCGAGCTACTCGACGCCATGGACGACGCCTGGTCGAAGTGGACGACCACCCAGGGGATCAAGAACCTTCCCGAGACTCCGCCCGACCACCACTAGGAGAGGGCGAAGGCATGCGGGTCGCCGTCATCTCCGACGCACACGCGAACCTGCACGCGCTCGAAGCAGTCACACAGGCAATCGAGCGCGACCGGCCAGACGAGATCTGGAACCTCGGCGACACCATCGGCTACGGCCCGCGCCCGAACGAATGCTGTGACCTGATTGAGCCGCTGGCCGCGATCTCACTGGTCGGTAACCACGACCTCGCCGCCATCGGCCAACTTCCGCTCGGCGACTTCACGCCTGCTGCCGGCACCGCCGTGACCTGGACGAAAGAGCACCTGAGCGAGAGCGCCCGCTCTTATCTGGCCGCGCTGGCACCAATGAGCCGCGTCTCGGGTTGCGCTCTCTTCCACGGCAGCCCGCGCGGACCGGTCTGGTCATACGTTCTCAAACCGTCTGAGATCGCCGACTCCTTCTCGCTCACCGGCGAGCCACTCTTGCTGGTGGGGCACACGCATGTCGCCATGGCCGCCTCGCTGGCGAACGAACAGCTGCTGCTCGAGCGCGCCGAGGCCGGAGCGATTGTCGATCTGACCCGCGGCCGCTGGCTGCTCAACCCGGGCTCGGTCGGCCAGCCCAGAGACGGCGACCCGCGCGCCGCTTATCTCCTGCTCGATCTCGACGCCGGTCGCGCCGAGTTCAAACGCGTCGACTACGACGTCGAGCGCACCCAGATCGAGATCCGAAAGCTAGGGCTTCCCGAGCAGCTTGCCACCCGGCTCTCCCGCGGTCTCTGAGGCAGCAGAGGCGACTCAGCTACGGGCGGCGGCGACCTCGCGCCGGCCGCCGAGCTCGACGCCCTGCTCCTCGAGCGCCTGCTGCACCTCGTCACGAGCCTTGAAGATGCGCCACTTGACCGTCGCCAGCGTCACATCGAGCGTGTCGGCGATCTCGTTGTAGGAAAGCCCGGCGATGTCGCGCAGCAGCAGCGCTTCCTTGAGATCGGGGCTCAGCGCCTCGACCGTTCGCCAGAGAACGGCGATCGCCTCGCTCAACTCGATCGGCGCGTCCACGACCTCGAGCCGCGGAACGTCGTCGATCGTCATCAGCGATCGTGGCCGTCGCTCTTCGGAGCGGAGTTCGTCGACGACACGGTTCTTCGCCACCTGGAAGAGCCAGGTGGTGAAGCGAGAACGCAGCGAATAGCTGCGCAATCCCTGGTAGACGCGCAGGAAGACATCCTGGGTCAGATCCTCGGCCAGCGTCCTGTTTCCGACCATGCGCAATACGTAGTTGAAGATGGGCGCCTCGTAAGCACGGACGATCAGAGTGAAGGCGCGTTCGTCACCACGTTGTGCCCTGCGAATGACTGCGAGATCGAGCTGTTGAATCGCCATCTCAGCCCGATTTTCCTCTCAGAGAATAAGAGTATCCCCAGTCATAGCTAAGGGTTTCCTAAGATTTAGCAGGGCGATTGCGGTCGGAATAAGGTCAGAGAGCTCGCCGTCGGAGCGGAGCTCGGCACCTGCCCTGGTCACGATCAACGGCACCGGATTGGTGGTATGGGCGGTGAACGGAGAGACGCCATCCTCGGCCAGCATCTGCTCGGCGTTGCCGTGGTCGGATGTGATCAGGCAGACGCCGCCACGGGCTTGAACGGAAGTCACGATCTCGCCCAGGCACTCATCGACGGTCTCGACGGCCTTGATCGCGGCTGGGATCGAGCCCGTGTGGCCGACCATGTCGGCGTTGGCGAAGTTGACGACCGCGAAGCTGTACTTGCCCGTGTCGATCGCCTCGCAGAACCGTCTTGCAACCTCGGGCGCCGACATCTCCGGCTTGAAGTCGTAGCTGGGAACCTCGCGCGGCGAGGGAACGAGAATCCGGTCTTCACCCGGGAACGGCTCCTCACGGCCGCCGTTGAAGAAGTAGGTGACATGCGCGTACTTCTCGGTCTCCGCGACGTGCAGCTGCTTCAGGCCGTTCTCGGCCAGGACTTCGGCGACCGTGTCGGACACATCCTCGTCGGCGTAGGCGACGGGGCAGTCGAGCTCGTCGTCGTAGCTCATCATCGTGGTCAGGTCGTAGCCGCGCTCGAGCAGCTTGCTCGAGAGCTCGCGGGCCCGGTCAGGGCGGAAGTTGAAAAAGATGAGCGCATCCTTCTTGTCGATGCGCGGCCGGCCGCTGACGACGATCGGCTTGATGAACTCGTCGGTGATCCCGTCGTCGTAGCTCTCCTGGACGGCGGCAACCGGATCGTCTGTCTCCTTGCCCTTACCCCCGATCAGGGCGTCGAGCGCGATCTCGATCCGGTCCCAGCGCTTGTCTCGATCCATCGCGTAGTAGCGCCCGGTGACGCTCGCAATCCGCTCCGCCGGTAACTCGGCGAGATCCTCCACCGCCGCGTTCGGTGAGACATCGCGCCCGTCGGTGAAGGCGTCCACATACGTGCGCTCGTACACGCCCTCCTGCTCGGCCATCTCGAGCAGAGCGCGGAGGTGATCGATGTGCGAGTGGACTCCGCCGTAGGAGACTAGTCCCAGTAGGTGGACGTTCCCGCCTCGCCCGCTCGCGCGCTCGAAGGCGGCCTTTAATACCCTGTTCTCGAGCAGGGCTCCGCTCGCAACGTCGTCGTTCATGCGCTGCAGGCTCTGCTTGAGGATGCGGCCCGATCCAATCGTGAGATGTCCCACCTCTGAGTTTCCCATCTGGCCCTCGGGCAGGCCGACGGCGGCGCCGGAGCACTTGATGGTTGTGTGCGGATAGGTGGCGAAAAGGCGGTCGTAGACGGGCGTGTCAGCGAGCGAGACGGCGTTTCCGGGGCCGGGAGGCGCGTAGCCCCAGCCGTCCATGATGACCAGGGCGACGAGCGGGACCGTGGAGCCGGAGGGAGAAGTCTGAGCTCCCCCCTGCTCCGACGATTTGCTCTCTTCCGTCATCCGGCGACTGTCTGCCGGGCCGCCTCGCAGATGCCGATGAACGACTCGACCTCGAGTGCGGCGCCGCCGACGAGCGCGCCGTCGACGTCCGGCTGGCCCATCAGCTCGCCCGCGTTGCCGGGCTTGACAGAGCCGCCATAGAGGAGGGGTACATCGAGGAGGCCGCGGATGAAGGCGTGCGCCTCCTGGGCCTGTGCGGGCGTGGCGGTCTTGCCGGTTCCGATCGCCCAGACGGGCTCGTAAGCGACGACGAGACGTTCGTGCGCGCCGATCTCCTTGATGATCGGGGTCATCTGCCGCTCGAGCACGGCCTCGGTCTCACCGCCGTCGCGCTCAGCTTCGAGCTCTCCGACACAGGCGATCACCTTCAACCCCGCTTCGAGCGCGGCCTTTGCCCGTATTGCGGTCGTCTCATCGGTCTCACCGAAGTACTGGCGCCGCTCGGAGTGACCTACGATCGCGCCGTCGACGCCGAGCTCGAGCAGCATCGCCGCCGAGACCTCGCCCGTGAAAGCGCCGCTCTCCGCCCAATGTACGTTCTGCGAGTAGACGGCGACCCTGCTACCCGCGAGCACCTCGATCGCGCTCGTCAACGAGACGTAGGGTGGGCAGACCGCTATCTCGATCTCGGAAATGTCGCCGAGCGGCTGGCGCAGCTCGCGGCAGAAGCCGGCCGACTGCGACGGCGTCTTGAACATTTTCCAGTTACCGGCAATCAGCATCCGCTTCTCCTCACGCCTCGGGAATTGCAAGGACTCCGGGCAGCTCCTTGCCCTCGAGCAGCTCGAGCGAAGCCCCGCCGCCGGTCGAGACCCAGGAGATCCTGTTCTTGTAGCCGAGCTCTTCGAGCGCCCGCACCGAGTCGCCGCCGCCGACCACCGAGTAGGCGTCGGCCTTGGCGACCGCCTCGGCGACTGCGCGCGTGCCCTCGGCGAACTTCGGGAACTCGAACACGCCCATCGGGCCGTTCCAGAAGATCGTCTTCGCCCTGGCGATGATCGAGCAGAAGCGCTCGCGGGTGCGCGGGCCGATGTCGTAGCGCTCCCAGCCTTCGGGAACGTCGAAGTAGTCGACGATCTGCGTCTCGGCGTCCGCCGCAAAGCGGTCGCCGATCACCGTGTCGTCGGGCAGCTCGACGGGGCGACCGACGGGATTGTCGGCATGTACCTGCTCGGCCATCTTGCCGCCGATCAGGAGCTCGTCGGCTCGCTCGCCCAGCTTGCGCAGAACGCCGATCTTGTCCTCGACCTTGAGGCCGCCGACGATCACCACGAACGGCCGCTCGACCTCGCCGAGCAGCTTGCCGAGCTCGTTCAGCTCGCTTTCGAGTAGAAGCCCGGCGTAGGCGGGAAGCAGGTGGGCGACCGCCTCGGTGGAGGAGTGCGCCCGGTGGGCCGAGCCAAAAGCGTCGTTGACGTAGAGATCGGCCAGGGACGCAAGCTGGGCGGCGTACTGCACGTCGTTCTTCGTCTCGCCCGCTACGTAGCGAGTGTTCTCGAGCACGCAGACGTGCGCACTCGGGTCGTCGAAGGCGACCTCGCGCCCGAGCAGCTCGGCGAGCCGGGCTGCCACGGGCCTGAGCGAGAACTTCGGATCTGCGACGCCTTTCGGGCGCCCCAGGTGCGAGCAACAGATGATGTGCGAGGCGCCCTTCTCGAGCAGGAGCTGGATCGTCGGCAGCGCCGCGCGAATGCGCGTGTCGTCGGCGACCTTCCCGTCCTCGAGCGGGACGTTGAAGTCGACGCGAACGAGGACGCGTTTGCCGAAGACGTCCGCGTCGCGTACGGAACGTGGTTTATGCACGGTTTTCGACCTCCCCGACTAGAACAGCTTGCCCATTAGGTCGACCAAGCGGCAGCTGTAGCCCCACTCGTTGTCGTACCAGCCGAAGACCTTCGCCATCTTGCCACTGGCCATCGTCAGGGAGCTGTCGAAGATGCACGAGTACGGCCAGTTGATGATATCGGTGGACACGATCTCGTCCTCGGTGTACTCGAGGTAACCGGTGAGCGAGCTGTCGTCGGCTGCCTTCTTGAAGGCGGCGTTGACCGTCTCGGGGGTCGCCTCCTTGCTGAGCCTGACGACCAGGTCGGTGATCGAGCCGGTCGGGACCGGAACGCGTATCGAGATACCGTCGATCTTGCCCTTGAGTTCGGGCAGGACGAGCCCGATCGCGCGGGCGGCGCCGGTCGAGGTCGGGATCTGGTTGATCGCGGCCGAGCGAGCCCGGCGCAGGTCCTTGTGCGGGAAGTCGAGGATGCGCTGGTCGTTGGTGTAGGCGTGAATCGTCGTCATGAAGCCCTGCTCGATCCCGAAGCTCTCGTGCAGAATCTTCGCCATCGGCGCGACGCAGTTGGTCGTGCAGGAGGCGTTGGAGATGATGTTGTGCTTGTCGGCGTCGTAGAGCTCGTCGTTGACGCCGAGCACGACCGTGATGTCGGGATCGGTCGCAGGAGCCGAGATGACGACCTTCTTGGCGCCGGCATCGAGGTGCATCTGCACCTGCTCGCGCTTGCGGAAGACACCGGTGGACTCGAGCACCACGTCCACGCCTAGCTCCTTCCAGGGCAGCGCCGCGGGATCCTTCTCCGCGAGCACGGCGAACGACTCGTCGCCGGCCTGGATGCGGCCGTCTCCAACCTTGACCTCGCCCGGGAACCGTCCCTGGACCGAGTCGTACTTGAGTAGGTGCGCGATTGTCTTGACGTCGCAGAGGTCATTGACCGCGACGATCTCGAGGTCGGCGCCCATCTCTGCCTGGGCGCGGAAAAAGCTGCGCCCGAT
>PMMN01000034.1:0-177 GCA_003162235.1 Actinomycetota bacterium
TGGTTGGGCCCGAAGTTGACCTCGAGGACGTTCCCGTCTTCCAGGCGCGCGGGATCGACCTGCACCCAGCTCGGCACCGGCGAGGGAATCCGCGTTCCTTCGTAGAGCACCGGCCCGGTGAAGACGGAATCTGAGACGGTCGCCATCACTCTTCCCCCGAGAAGCGCACCGGCTCAC
>PMMN01000034.1:308-587 GCA_003162235.1 Actinomycetota bacterium
GCCGCCCCAGCCGAGATAGTCGGTGGCGGCGATATCGGAGAGGAAGTTGAAGCCGAGCTCGTCGCGGAGATAGAGGGCGGCCTCGCTCAGGCGCTCCTTCTCGACCACCACTGTCGTCTCGCCTCGATCCTCGGTTTCGCCGATCAGCCCGGGGATGCGCTCGTAGCCGGTCAACAGATCTCCTCGCCGATCTCGTACGCGGGCGGGACGCCGGCCATGACGCGCTCGTGCAGGCGCACGATCCCCTCCAGCAGCCCTTCCGGTCGCGGCGGGCAGCCG
>PMMN01000034.1:665-16304 GCA_003162235.1 Actinomycetota bacterium
CCGAAGGTGTCGGGCCACATCGAGTGCGTCTGCGCCCAGGCGATCGCCTTGTCGAGCGTGGTCGCCAGCACGAGCTTCTCCACCCGGGCGATCTCCTGCTCGAAGGCGCCCGGGCCCTTGCTCTCCATCAGCAGGCGCTCGGACTTGAGCCCGTAGTCGGCGAGGCGCTTCCCCTCGGCTATTCCCACTCCAGCGCTCCTTTCCGCCAGATGTAGACGTAGGCGACCGCGAGCAGCCCGACGAAGACGACGAGCTCGACGAAGCCGAACCAGGCCAGCTTGTGCAGGATGACCGCNNAGGTAGAAGCCGATCGTGAAGCGCTGGTGCCGCGGCGGTCCGGTCGAGACGCCCGACTCGAACGGAAGGCCCCGCTGACTCGGCGCCTTCCGTACTCGAGTCGACAAAGCGAAACTAATAAAGAGCATCACGCTCGATATGCCGAGCGCGAACAGGCCGAAGATCAGGAAGGGAAGCCAGTTTCTCAGCATTGATGCGTCTTCTCGCCCCGCCCGGGAACCGGCCCCGAGCCGCGTGCTCGGCAACTTAACAGTTTCTACAAGCCGATCTAATGGAGTGAATCGGCGAGCGCGTCGCCACTCGGTCAGAGTCATGCTCGCTGCTACCATGCCCGCCCATGGCGACGACCGAGACTCCCGTGCTGACGCTGACCGAGACCGCGGCCACGAAGGTGAAAGAGCTGATGGCCGAAGAGCCCGAGGGCGAAGTCGGCGTGCTGCGCGTGGCGGTTCAGGGCGGGGGCTGCTCCGGCTTCGAATACGCGCTCGGCTTCGACGAGCAGGCTCTCGAAGGTGACGTGATGGCCGAACAGCACGGCGTCCAGATCGTGGTCGATCCCTTCAGCGCGCCCTATCTCGACGGCGCGATCATCGATCTCGTCACGCTCGGCGACGAGGAGGGGTTTTCGATAGAAAACCCGAACGCTCCCCAGTCCTGCGGCTGTGGCTCCTCCTTCCGCGCCGATGACGAGAGTTGCGCTTCGTCCGGCTCGGGCTGCGGCGGCTGCGGCTCCTGACCCTTGCTCGCTTCGGCGAGCTCTAGGATCTCGGGAGTGTCGGCTCCGGAGAGCTACAGATGACTGACGGCAGTCCCGTCGATGTGACCATCCTCGGCGCGGGGCCGGCGGGTCTTGCCGCTGCCTACTACGCCGGGCACCGGCACGCGACCGTACGCATCGTCGAGGCGCTGGAGGAAGTCGGAGGCCAGCTGGTTGCGATCTACCCCGAGAAGCACATGGGCGACGTCGCCGGCTTTCCGAGCGTGATCGCGCACGAGCTCGCATCTCGCCTGGCCGAGCAGGCGCTCCAGTTCCAGCCCGACCTGCGCCTGGCCGAGGAGGCGAGCTCGCTGGAGACGGTCGAGTTGGAGGGCGAAGAGCTGATCCGGCTCGGTACCGATGCCGGCAACACGTATCTGACCCGCAGCCTGATCGTCAGCACCGGCCACGGCGCCTTCGCGCCGCGCAAGCTCCCGCTCGACGGTATCGACGAGTGGGAAGGGCGCGGCCTGCACTACTTCGTGCGCGAGAAGGCGGAGTTCGCGGGCAAGCGCTGCCTGATCGTGGGCGGGGGCGACTCCGCTCTCGACTGGACGCTGGGGCTGGCCGAGGTCGTCGAGACGCCGATCGTGCTCGTTCACCGGCGCGAGCGCTTCCGCGCGCTCGAGTCCACGCTCGCCAGAGCCCGAGCGCTGGAGCAGGACGGCAAGGCCCGGATCATGACGCCCTGCGAAGTGCGTGAGATCCACGGCGCCGGGAGCATCGAGGCGGTGACGATCGAGAACACCGAGACCGGCGAGCGCGAGCGGGTGCCCTGCGACGCTCTGATCACTCTGCTCGGCTTCTCGTCCCATCTCGGCGCGATCGCCGATTGGGGCCTGGAGCACTTCAGCCGCCGCCAGCTCCTTGTCGACGCGGCCACGATGCGCACCTCCAAGCCCCGCATCTACGCCGCCGGCGACGTGGCCGGCTACGAGGGCAAGATCACCCTGATCACGATCGCGCTGGCCGAGGCCGCGATGGCCGCCAACAACGCCGTCGCCGAGATCCGGCACGAGAAAGCCCAACCGGAATACTCGAGCGAGTAAGGGCCTATCCTGATAGGCCCTAGTCGCGGCGCTCCGCGCCGATCGTCAGACTTAAGATCGATGCCCTCCGATCTCGAATTCGCCGCCGGCCTCGCCGATATCGCCGACGAGCTGGCGCTGGCGCGCTTCGGGGCGCTCGACCTGCAGGTCGAGACCAAGCCCGACCTCTCGCCGGTGACCGAGACCGATCGCGCGATCGAGAAGGCGTTGCGCGAGCGGATCGCCGCGGAGCGGCCCGGCGACTCGGTGCTGGGCGAGGAGGAGGGCTCGAGCGGCGAGGGCGACCGCCGCTGGATCCTCGACCCGATCGACGGGACGCGCAACTACAGCCGCGGTATCCCGATCTTTGCGACCCTGATCGCGCTGGAGCTGGACGGAGAGGTCGAGCTCGGTTTCGCCTCGGCCCCGGCGCTGGGGCGCCGCTGGTGGGCCGAGCGCGGCAAGGGCGCCTTCCGCAACGACGGCCCGATCCGGGTCTCGGGCGTGAAGAGGCTGGAAGACGCGACCATGTCGATCGGGTTCGGTCACCGGACAAAGGTTTCGAGTGTCGCGCGCCTCGAGGATGCGGTCGTCTCGTTCGAGCTGAGCGAGGGGATCGAGCGCCTGGCGCCGCTCGCGGCCCGGGCCTGGCATGCGCGCTCATTCGGCGATTTCTGGCAGCACATGCTCGTTGCCGAGGGCTCGGTGGACGTGGCGGTCGACCCGGCAGTGAAGATCTGGGACTGCGCCCCGCTCAAGCTGATCGTCGAGGAGGCGGGCGGAAAGTTCACCGACCTCGCCGGGCGCTCCGTGATCGACGGGGGCAGTGGTGTCTCCACGAACGGCCTGCTCCACGCCGAGGCGCTGGACGCGCTCGGCGTGGGCTAGACCTGCGTCCGGGTCTGCTTACGGCTCGGCGATCGGCCGCCACCAAGAGAAGCGACGCTCGATCTTCTCGTCGACCGTCCAGGCGTGCCTGGAGCTCAGCGAGGAATCGAGCCCGTACAAGGCGGCGAAGACGAGCGCGTAGATGATTCCCTGCGCGATGTCGGTCGAGCTCATCGAATAGGGGCCGCCGAATCCCTCGGGGATCGCCCAGATCGCCATGCTGAACAGGAAGCCGACGATATAGCCGGTACGCCTGGCGAAACCGAATAGAAGAGAGAAGCCGAGCAGCGCCTCGAGCGCGATCGTGATGTAAGCGAAGGTGGACGGGCTCGTGTTGATCACGTGAGTCCAGAAGCGAAACCACCAGTGGAGCCAGTCGGGCTGGCCCGCAGAGCCCTCGGTGAAGTCGGCCTTGAACTCGTTGACGAAGACGTGGTTCATCTTCAACCCGGCGTCGACCAACCAGACCACGCCGAAGACGATCCGAAGCGTCGCGATACGTTTGGATAGATCGAATCTCTGGTTCATTCGTCGAAGTTACCCATTGCTGTGCGAAGCTCAAACTCCGCCCCCGGGCAGGAGTCAGCGGTTCGCGTCGGCGCTCAGACGCTGCTCTTCGGCCCGGTAGCTGGAGCGAACGAGAGGAGCGGAGAAGACGGAGTTGAAGCCGAGCTCGCGGCCGAGATCGCGGAACGAGCCGAATTCGTCCGGGTGCACCCAGCGGTCGATCGGTGTGTGTTTGGGAGTCGGCTGCAGGTACTGGCCGATGGTGACGATCTCGACGCCGTGGGCGCGCAGGTCGCGCAAGGTCTCTACGACCTCTTCGTTGGTCTCGCCGAGCCCGACCATCAAGCCGGACTTGGTGGCGACGGGATAGCCGGCCACCTCCCCGGCGCGAGTGAGCAACTGAAGTGAGCGTGCGTAGTTGGCCTTGCTGCCGCGCATCCTGGCGTGCAGCCGGCGCACGGTCTCGATGTTGTGATTGAAGACCTCGGGCCGCTCGGCCAGCACGAGCGCGAGCGCCTGCTCTTCGAAGCCGGCGAAGTCGGGCGTAAGCACCTCGATCGAAGCGGTCGGGAGAAGCTCTTTGAGCGCGCGGATAGTGGCTGCGTAGTGACCGGCGCCGCGGTCGGGGAGGTCGTCGCGGTCGACTGAGGTGACGACGACGTGGCGGAGCTTCATGCGGGCGGCGGCCTCGGCCAGGCGCCTCGGCTCGTCGGGGTCGGGCGGTCCCTGCGGTTTACCGGAGCGCACGTTGCAGTAGCGGCAGGCGCGGGTGCAGGTATCGCCGAGGATCTGGAAGGCGGCTGTTCCCCGTCCCCAGCACTCGCCCACGTTCGGGCAGTGGGCCTCCTCGCAGACGGTGTGCAGGTGCTGGCTGTGCAGGAGCTTGCGCACGTCTCCGTAGAGCGAGTCGGCGCTCGGCGCGCGCACCTTCATCCATTCGGGGCGGCGCGGACGGTCTCCGACGGGAAGCGACACGACTCAGCCTCCCTTCGCGCCCAGCTTCGCATGAATGGGCTGTGGCCAGAGCCCGGTGCCGCCGTCTTCAACCGGCAGCTCCTCGAGCTCGAGCTCGAACACCTCGGCAATCGCGGCCGCGGCGAGTGGCCGGATCTCCTCGACCGTCACCGAGCGCCCCAGCTCGCTGGCGACGGTGGTGAAGGCCGCGTCCTCCAGCCCGCAGGCGGTGATCCAATCGCTGAAGGGCGCCGGGTCGAGATCGACGTTGAGCGCGTAGCCGTGAGTCGTGACCCAGCGGCTGATGTGCACGCCGATCGAAGCGATTTTCCTGGGTGGATTCTCGAGCCAAACGCCGGTCAATCCCTCGATCCTCGTCCCTTCGATACCGAGCGGCGCGAGCGTGCGGATGATTGCCTCTTCGAGCCGGCGCAGGTACAGCTTCACGTCTTTGCCGTGGCGGTGCAGGTCGAGGATCGGGTAGCAGACGAGTTGCCCGGGGCCATGGTAAGTGGACTTGCCGCCGCGGTCGGTCTCGACGATCTCGACCTCGGCACCGGGCGGCACGTGCAGCTCGTTCTCCTCGGTACGCCGCCCGATCGTTATCACCGGTGGGTGCTCGCAAAATATGACCGTGTCGGGAACGGCGCCCTGCAACACGGCGGCCGCGAGCGAGCGCTGCAGGTCCCAGACTTCGCTGTAGGAGACGACGCCGAGATTGAACAGATAGGCGCGCATCGCCCTCAGATCCTGCCGCCGTGCTTGCCGCCGGCCGGTGCGCCAATGGCGACGAAGCGCAGTCCGCTCGGTCCGGGCGCGATATGGCGTTTGGACTCGGGCGTGACGTAGACGTAGCGGCCGGGCACCAGCTCGAAACTGTCGCCGTCGATCGTCATCGTTCCGCTTCCTTCGAGCACGACGTAGAGTTCGTCCTGCCCGGTCTTGAGCTCGTCATGCTCGGGATAGGTGGTCGAGTCGGCCGGAAGCTCGAATTCGTTGACCCCGAAAGATTCGATCTCGAGCGATCTTCGCACCGGGCGCACACGGCCGTTGAACACCGGCTCCAGCTCGTGCACATCGATGAAGCGATAGGTCATCCGTCTTTCCCCTCTCTCGACTGTCTTCAGCCTAGTTGTCCGGCACGTTCTTGATGAACCTCCGACGGAATGAAGACCCGCCGACAAGGGAGCCGATTCCGCCAGGCCCGCACGACCGATGCGGCCGATTCGCGGCGCCAGTGACCACCCGGTCCGCTTTCCGCACCACCGGTGCGCCTGCGCGGACCGTGCGGCCCCTGCCATCCACGCCTCGACCACCTCTGCCGCACGTTCCTGACGAAACCGGCTCCCGGTGTGATCGGTGAGTGCGAGGTTAGGACGCAGCGCCTCGTTCGTAGCCGGAGGCTACGGGCGAGGTCGAGGACGACGAATCGCGCTTGCCGAGCGCGGCCAGGCGGTGGAGTGCTTCGTTTCGTCATAGGTTCTTTAACGCCTCTCGCTTGCTGAGCGGACTCGGCCGGCTCTCGTTCTCTCGCACGTAGCGAGCGACCTCGTCCGGGTCGACGTGGGCGAGCGCCCGCAGCGCCCAGCCGATCGCCTTGCGGATGAAGAAGTCGCCGTCGGAGAGATTGGGCTCGATGCAAGCGAAGAGAAGCTCTCGGTCTGTCTTCGCTTTCAAAGTGACCTGGCAGATGATCGAACTACGCCGCTTCCAGAGCGATCGATCGCGGCTCCACGCGAGCATCTTCGTTCGCATCTGCTCCGGGAAGTCGAGTAGAAGCGGCCCGAGCCGGTGCGTGGCGACGTCGTCGACGAGATCCCACCAGGCGCCGCGCACAATCAGCTCCTCGTAGAGCGGCAGAGCAGCGAGCGTATGGAACGCCCGGTAGCGGCTCTGCCCGGCGAGGAAACCCGCGCAACCGAGTTCCTCGCGATACTCGGCGCCGCGCCAGAGCTCGAGCACCGTCTCGCGCCAGTCGTCGAAGCTCTCGAGTGGGAAATCCGCCGCGGCTCTGGCGACCAACTCGCGCTGGAGCGGGACGGTCACGCCACGGCAGGGCATCTCCGTCTTGAGGTAAGCCTTCATTCCGGGTGCCCGCTTCGCGTCGGCAAGCCGAGAGAGCCCGCTGCGGATCGCCGAAACGAGCTCGAGGTTCGCGCTCACGCTCCCAGCCTCTTCTCGTACTGGAAGAGGACGAAGCCCTCGCCCGTATCCAGTTCGCCCACTTTCACGTAGCCGCCCTTCTCGTAGAAGTGCTGAGTCCTCAGGTTCCAGCTCGGTGTGTCGAGGACGAGGCGCTTGGTCTCGGCGAAGACACCCTCGGCGAAGCGGAGCAGCTCGGCTCCGATACCCCTGTTCTGGCACTCGGGCTCGAGGAAGGCGCGGCCGAACTCCACGCTCCCGTCCTCGAGCCGGAAGAGAACGAAGCCGCCGACGAGCCGATCCTGCTCGAGCACCTTGAAAAAGCGGCCGTTTCGGATCATCTCCTGCTGCCAGCCGGCGGAGTCGTAGCCGGGCGGGCCACAGGGGCCGGGCGCGCCGTAGTTGACGTCGTGCTCGAAGGCCCGGCGCGAGATCTCCGCCAGAGCCTCGGCGTCACCCTCCGCGGCTGGCTCGATCACGATCACGTTGCCGGCCACCCCTCGGGCTAGTAGCGCTCTTCGTTCCAGTTCTGCAAGTTGGCGCGTACCTCGGCCATGAACTGCACCGCGTAGGCGCCGTCGATCAGGCGGTGATCGAAGGAGAGGCAGAGGTTCATGATCGGGCGGATAGCAATGGCGTCGGCGCCGTTGTCGTCCGAGATCACGACCGCGCGCTTGACCAGCGCCTCGACGTCGAGGATCGCAACCTGCGGCTGGTTGATGATCGGCGTGCCGATGATCGAGCCGTAGCCGCCCGGGTTGGTGATCGTGAAGGTGCCGCCCTGCACCTCGTCGGGGATCAGGCGCTTGGCGCGGGCACGCTCGCTCAGGTCCTGGATCGCCCGCGCGATCCCGAGCAAGTTCAGCCCCTCGGCGCCCCGAATGACGGGCACGATCAGGCCCTTGCTCTCGTCGAGCGCGACCGCGATGCTGAGATTGACGAAGCCGCGCGTGACGACCTCTTCGCCGCGCACCTCGCCGTTCAGCCAGGGCCAGTTGCGCAGGGCCTCGACGGTGGCGCGAGCGACGAAGGAGAGATAGGTGAGGCGGACACCGTGCTTCTCGAGGTACTCGGGCTTGAGCCGCGTCCGGATGTCGAAGACTCTCGACATGTCGACCTCGAACACGGTGGTGGCGTGAGCCGCGGTGTCGAGCGAGCGGCGCATGTGCTCGGCGATGCCGAGGCGCATCTGCGACATCCGCTCATGCCGCTCGCCGGGCGTCTCGAAATGTGGCGCGGAACTTGCTTGCGGCTGCGGTACGGGCGCCGGGGCCGCAACCGGCCGGGGCGTGGTCTCCGCATCCGTGCCCGCCGTCCGCTCGATGTAGTCGAGGAGATCCTTCTTGGTCACGCGGCCGCCGCGCCCGCTTCCGGGAACGAGCGAGAGATCGACCGATTGCTCCGCCGCGATCCGCGCCACCACGGGAGAGACGAAGGCGCGGCCTCCTCCCGGTCCGTTCGGGACGGAAGCGGCAGCTTCGTGCGTGCCGGCGCCGGAGGGGGCGGCCAACGACTCGAGGACGCCGCTCCTACCGGCGGCTGCGTCCGTGGGCGTGATCAGCGCGATCGTGGTGCCGACGGGAACGGTCTCGCCTTCGGGCTTGACGATGCGGTCGAGGATTCCGTCGGCGGGACTCGGCACCTCGGTGTCGACCTTGTCGGTGGAGATCTCGAGCAGCGGCTCGTCGGCCTTGGTTGCCTCGCCCTCGCTCTTCAGCCACTTGACGATCGTCCCTTCCGAGACGGAGACGCCCATCTGCGGCATGACCACCTCGATGTGGGTCTGAGTAGCCATCAGTACGCGACCAGCTCTCGTAGCGCCGAGGCGACGTCGGCGACCTGGGGAATGAAGGCCTTCTCGAGCGGAGGCGAGAAGGGAATCGGTGTGTCGGGCGCCGCGACGCGCTTGATCGGCGCATCGAGGTTCTCGAAGGCCTCTTCGGCCACCTGGGCGGCGATCTCAGCGCCAAAGCCCGAAGTGCGCGTGTCCTCGTGCAGGATCAGGAGCTTCGAGGTCTTGGCCACGCTTTCGAGCACGGCCTGCTTGTCCCAGGGCTGCAGAGTGCGCAGGTCGAGGATCTCGACCGAAATGCCTTCGCCGCGGAGCTCGTCGGCGGCCTCGGCGGCGGTGTAGACCATCGCTCCCCAGGTCACGAGCGTGACGTCGTCGCCCGCGCGGTGCACGCGAGCTTTGCCGAAGGGGACGGTGTAGCGCCCTTCCGGCACGTCCGCCTTGATACGCCGATAGAGGTGCTTGTGCTCGAAGTAGAGCACGGGATTGGGATCTTCCACTGCGGTCGCCAGCAGGCCTTTGGCGTCACGCGGCGTGGCCGGGCAGACGACCTTTAGCCCGGGAACATGGGTGAACGAGCTCTCGGGGCTCTGCGAGTGGAAGGGGCCGCCCGAGAAGCCGCCGCCTGAGGGCAGCCGCAGCACGAGCGGCACCGGCGTTCCGGCCCGGTAGTACTGCTTGGCGGCGACGGTGACGAGGTGATCCCAAGCGCAGGAGACGAAGTCGGCGAACTGGAGCTCGGCGACGGGGCGCAGGCCCATCAGCGCGGCGCCGGTGGCGCTGCCGGCGATGGCGATCTCCGACAGCGGCGCATCGATCACCCGCCAGGGCCCGAACTCCTCGAGGAAGCCGACGGTTACCTTGAAGGCGCCGCCGTAGACGCCCACGTCCTCGCCGATTACGAACACGCGCTCGTCGCGGCGCATCTCCTGGCGAAGTCCGTCCGAGATCGCCTGCAGGTAGGTCATCTCAGGCATCTGTGTCTCCCGGCGCCTCGGTCGATTCGGCGTAGACGCCCTGTTCGAGCTCGGCGGGATCGGGCATTGGCGAGGCTTCGGCCCGCCGCTGAGCCTCGCCGAGAAGCGCCTTCACCTCGTTCTCTATCTCGCCCTGCTCGGCCTCGCCCAGTTGAGCGTGCTCGCTCAGCCAGAGCCCGAAGCGCCCGATCGGGTCACGTTTCGCCCACTCCTGGAAGAGCTCGCTCGGCACGTAGAAGGCGTCGTCGTGAACGGCGTGGCCCTCCATCCTGAAGGTCACGCACTCGATCAAGGTCGGGCCGCCTCCTTCGCGCGCCTTCTCGATCGCCCGCTGCGCCTGCTCGTAGACAGCGAGAATGTCGGTTCCGTCGACGACGATTCCCTCGAACCCGTAACCGGCGGCGCGATCGGCAAGGTTGGCGCAGGCGTACTCGAACTGGGGCGGGGTCGAGTAGGCGTACTGGTTGTTGTCGCAGACGAAGACGACCGGAAGGCGGCGGACGCCGGCGAAGTTCATTGCCTCGTGCGCGTCGCCGCGAGCTGCGGCGCCGTCGCCGTACCAGCAAACCGAGACGCGCGGCTCGCCTCGAATGCGGAAGGCGAGGCCGAGGCCGACAGCCACCGGCATCATCGCCGGCAGGTGGCTAACCATGGAGATCAAGTTTTGCTCGATCAGAGCGAGGTGGACGTTCCCGTCGCGGCCGCGTGCGGGGCCGTCGGCGCGGCCCATGTACTGGGCGAGGATGCGCCACGCCTCGACGCCGCGCGTTACGTGGACGCCCATGTCGCGGTGCAGAGGCGTGCCGCCGTCCTCGGGGCGCATCGCCGTGGCGACTCCCACCGACGCCGCCTCGTTGCCGCGACCGGTGTAGAAAGAACCGGGGATCTTGCCCTGCTTGTAGAGGATGTGGCCGCGCTCTTCGATCCCGCGCGTGATCATCATGTTCCGGTACATGCCGAGGAGTTCCGCTCGGCCGAGCCCGAGCTGCCCGATCTCGAGTGACGAGCCCAGCGGCTCCGTGTCTCTAGCGATCGCCACCTATCCCTCCGTCGTTCGTTTACTCCAGAACGAGGGCACGCAGTCTAGTCAAGCTTCTTGAGACGAACTCCTTGCTAGCATCGCCCACGCCGTGGAGACGATCTTCTCCGCCGATTGGTTGCTCCCTGTCGAACGAACGCCGATCGAGAACGGCGCGATAGCGATCGAGAACGGCCGCATTACCAAGGTCGGCACGAGCGAAGAGATCGGGCGCGGCCGCAACTTTCCGAAGGCCGTGATCATGCCCGGCTTCGTCAACGCCCACACCCATCTCGAGTACGCGGGCTACACGGGCTTCGGCGACGGGCTCGACTTCGGCGGTTGGATCGCGCTGCATCTCGAGCGAAAGCTGCGCCTCTCCTTCGAGGAGATCGTTTCGCTGGCGCGGCTTGGTGCCGCCGAGTGCCTGGCCTCGGGCATCACGACAGTGCTCGACGCGAGCTTTAGCGCCGCTTCGGCGCGCGCCTGTTCCGATCTCGGCCTGAAAGCGATCGTCTGCCTGGAGGTGTTCGGAGACGATCCCGGCGCTGCGCTTCGCCATTTCGAAGAGCTGCGCGAGCTGGCGCTGCCGTCGCTTTCCGAGCAGGTGCGGCTGGGAATCTCGCCGCATGCTCCCTACACCGTCTCGACCGCCGTTTACGCGGCGGCCCGAGAGCTGGGGCTGCCTGTCGCCACCCACCTGTCCGAAAGCGAGGCCGAGCGAGCCTGGCTCCTACGCGGCGAAGGGCCGCTGGAGGCTCTCCGCGACTATCTCCTGCCACCGAGTGGCGAGACCGGGATCCGGGCGCTTGCCCACGCGGGCGCGATCGGCCCGGAGACCGTCGCCGCCCACTGCGTCGACCTCGACCGTATGGAGATCGAGCTGCTCGCCTCACTCGACGTCGCGGTCGCGCACTGTCCACGCTCGAACGGCTACCTCGGTTGCGGTATCGCGCCGCTCGCAGACCTTCTCGAAGCGGGCGTTCGCGTGGGGATCGGAACCGACAGTCCGGCCTCGGTTCCATCCTTCGACATGTTCGAAGAGCTTCGCTTCGCGATCGCTTGCGCGCGTGCGCGCGAGCGCAGACCAGAGGCGCTGACGGCCGCCCGGGCGCTCGAGCTGGCGACGCTCGGCTCCGCCCGGGCGCTCGGGATCGAGGACGAGGTTGGCTCGCTCCTCCCCGGCAAGCGAGCAGATATCGCTATCGTGGCGCTAGAAGGCACGTCGCTTCTACCATGGGAAGATCCGCAAACCGCGGTCGTCCTCGGTGGTAGCCCGGAACGCGTTCAGCTAACTGTCGTCGACGGCGAGACGAAGTACGAGAAGGGAGAGTTCGAGTGGGCCGATCTCAGCAGCGCAAGCGCAGCCGCCAGAGGTCGAATGCTCGCCGGCAGCAGCGATCCACCTCGCGTAACCGGAGCGTAGCCAGCACCCCGGCTAAGACCAGGAGCGGCTACTCGCCGACGATCGAAGGGACGATGTTCTTCATGCGCCTTCGCCGCGGCGCGAAGTGGGTGTTCGTTCTGCTCGTCTTCGCGTTCGCGTTCGGCTTCCTGTTCTCGGGTGTCGGCGGCGGCGGCGGCGGCGACGTCATCTCGCAGCTGCTCGGCATGCGCGGCGGTAACCCGGTCAAGAGCGCCGAGAAGACGGTGAAGCAGCACCCGCGCGATGCGTCAGCCTGGAGTTCGCTGGCACTGCTCTACGTGGGCAAAGGCAGGCAGACAGACGCCATCCGGGCCTACGAGACTTTTCTGAAGCTGAAGCCGAAAGACCTGGTCGGGCTCTCGCAACTCTCGAATATCTGGAGAGCAATCACCAATCAGCGCTGGAACGAGTACTCCGTGGCGGCCCAAGAGCTCCAGGGCGCCAGCGGACCTTTCGGCTCGAGCACCGACCCCGTGCAGACGTTTCTCGGAACATCCAGTACTAATTCTTTGCTGACGGCGTATACCAGCTCTCTCACCACCAAAGTCAGCGACGCCTACGGCGTCTACCAGACGGCTGGAGCGTCCTGGGAGAGCGTCAACCGGCGCTACCTGAAAGCGACACCCGTGAGCGACACGCTGGCGCGGGCGCAGGCTGTGCTTCAGCTGGGCGAAGCCGCCGCGAATGCCAACGACCTGAAGACAACGATCAGGTCATACAAGCTGTACCTGCGCTTGGTTCCGGGCAGCAAGCTGGCGCCGCAAGTACGCAAGGCCCTCGCTGCAGCAGAAAAAGCCAGCCCGAAAGGTTAGAGTGCATTCGAGGGCGAAGAGCGCGGAGGGAAGGCGATCGGCATGAATTTCGACATAGCTACCGAGCGGCTCGACGGCGGGGTGTTCGTGATCGCGCTCAGCGGCGAGGTCGATCTCTATACCGCGCCCGAGTTCAAGCAGCAGTTGGTCGACGCCGTCACCGACGGCGCGCGCCACGTGATCGTCGATCTGACCGAGACGACCTTTATCGACTCGACCACGCTCGGTGTGCTGGTGGGTGGGGTCAGGCGCCTGCGTGAGAAGGAGGGCGACCTCTCGCTCGTCTGCAGCGATCGCAACGTCACCAAGATCTTCGAGATCACCGGGCTCAATCAGGTCTTCTCGATCGCGCCGAGCCGAGCCGAAGCGCTGGCGCGCCTGGCTTCCGGCTAGCGAACGGCTAGCTCGTCCCGCGCGTGAAGGCGCAGAAGCGACCGGCCGGGTTGAAGCCGAGCTTGGCGTAGAGAGCCTTGGGCCAGTCGTCCTCCTCGGCCAGTATCCAGACCAGATCGTGGCCGGAGCGGAAGGCCTCGGCGACTGCGCGCTTGACCACCGAGCTGGCGAGTCCGCGGTCGCGGTACCCCTCCAGCGTCCCGACCGCCTCGATCTGAGCCGTACCGCCGCGCGAGTAGAGCTGGCAACCGCTGACGACTCTGCCGTCGAGCCGGCGCGCGAGGTACTGGCAGTCGATGCTCCGCGCGACGAGCTTGTTCTGCTCGGTCAACTGGCTCACGAGCTCGGCGCTCCCGGGATGGCGCTGCCGGTTCTCCTCCTCCCAGAAGGGAAGCATCTCCTCGATCTCGACTTCGGCGACGAGCGGGAGCTTTTCCTCTTCGACCCGGCCGTCGTGGGTCATCACCAGTAGCCCTTGGGCTTTCCAGCTCAGGCTCGCGAACTGTGGCGCCAGGCGATCGGCGATCTCGGGCGAGTCGGCGAAGACGCGCCGGTGGCTGAGCCCGGCGCTGCCAAGTACGCGATCGGCCAGCGAGGCGAGCTCGCTCGCGCTTGCGCCCCCGTCCTCGACGCGCAGGTAGTTGCGATCCCGCACGAGCGGAAGCGACTCGCACAGAAGCGCCGTTGCCAGGAACGAGGAGAAGATTCTCTCCGAGCAGCGCTCTTCCAGATAGCGGTTGAAGCCCACGACGCGCTCCAGCTCGCCGCCCGGCGTCGTCATCGTCCGTCCTCGCGTTTCGGCATACCTCTCTTCTACCATCGCAAGAGCCTCTCCCGTCAGGCGGGCGGTGCAGACCTGGCGGGATAGGCTCTCAGGGTGAGAGCGGTTCAGATCTCGGTGATCGGAAGCGGCGGCGAGTGGGAGGCGCAGGCCGAGGAGGTGGGGCGGCTGCTCGCCGAGCGAGGCTGCACGGTGGTAACCGGCGGCGGCGGCGAAGTGATGGCGGCCGCGGCGCGGGGAGCGAAACAGGCCGGCGGCCGGACGATCGGAATTCTGCCCGGCGAGTCGCCGGGCGAGGCCAACGAGTGGATCGACGCCGCCGTGGCGACCGGCACCGGGCACACTCGCAACCTGGCGGTCGCCGCCTCGGGCGATGCTGTGATCGCAGTCGGCGGCAGCTGGGGAACGCTGAGCGAGATCGCGTTCGCGCGACGGCTCGGCCGCCCGACCGTNNGATGCCGAAGCAGAGACCCGTGATCTGGAAGCGCAGCATCTCGACGCGGGCGCAGCGCGAACGGGCCTGGGCCAGGCGCTCGCTGGCGCGCGAGCAGGCGCTGGCGAAGACTCGGGGCCCTTCTCTGCTCGAGCGGCTGCGGCGGCTGTTCAGGCGCTAGCGAGCATCCGCCCGAGCAGCTTCAGCGCTCCGGCCTTGTTCAGCGGCTCGTTCAGGTTGCCGCACTTGGGCGACTGCACGCAGGACGGGCAGCCGCGATCGCAGGGGCAGCCCTCGAGCAGGCGAACGGTGTCGGCGACCCAGTCCTCGAATACCTCGTAGCCGCGCTCGCTGATGCCGATGCCGCCGGCGTGGCCGTCGTAGACGAAGATCGTCGGGCGCTCGGTCTGGGCGTGTAGGTTGGTCGAGAGGCCGCCGATGTCCCAGCGGTCGCACATCGCACGTAGCGGCAGGAGCGCGATCAGGGTGTGCTCGGCGGCGTGCAGGGAACCGAGCAGGAGCGGGAGCTTTTCCAGCCCCTCGAGCTGATCGGGGCTGGGGCAGAACCAGATCGCCTCGGTCTCGAACGAGGTGGCCGGTAGCTCCAGCGGCGTGAGATCCATCGCTCTCTGCGTCTGAATCGAGCGGCGCTGGTAGCCGACGACCTGCTCGGTCACCGAGACGCGGCCGAAGCAGAGCTCGACCCCGAGGCGNNGTGTAGTAGTCGCCCGAGAAGGGCTCGACCAGAGCGCGCGCGGCTTCCAGGTCGAGCGTTCGCACCAGGTAGGCCTCGCCGAGGTGGAGGTAGATCGCTCCCTCGTGGACGGTCGAGAAGGCGCGGGCGCTCTCGACCAGGCCGAGCACCGAGCCGGTACCTGCCTCGATCACGGTGAAGCTCTCGGAGTCGGTCGAGCGCAGCGGTACGCGCGNNTCGTAGGCGGCCGCACGCAGATGGCCGTCGAGAATGCGCGGGCTGGCGTGATCGAGGATGGCCGCCTCGACGCGGCGCCCGATCAGCGCCTCGGGGTCGCGCATGAAGAACTGATCGAGCGCGTCCTCGCTGGCGATCATTAGGGCCAGGCCGTGCTCGCGGCGCCCGGCGCGGCCCCACTGCTGCCTGAGGCTGGCGACCGTGCCGGGGAAGCCCACCGAGATCGCGCAGTCGAGCGTGCCGATGTCGATGCCGAGCTCGAGCGCGTCGGTCGCGGTCACGGCCAGCAGCTCGCCTTCGACCAGGCGCCGCTCGATCTCGCGCCGTTGCTCGGGCGTGTATCCGGCCCGGTAGGGCGCGATTCTGGCCGCCAGCTCCGNNGAGGCGAGCAGCTTCGAGGCCTCTCCGAGCGGGCTTGTGCGCAGTCCCAGCTCGGGGTCGATCAACTCCGGGTTCCAGAGCGCCAGCGTCCGCTCGGGCCGCGGTGCGCCGTCCTCGGCCAC
>PMMN01000034.1:16370-18048 GCA_003162235.1 Actinomycetota bacterium
CCCACTTGCGGATCTGCCAGCGCCGCTCGCTCGGCGTGTCGCCGTCGTAGATCGCGGAGTGCAGCTTCGGAACCCGTAGCGCCGCCAGCGCGCGGGCCTGATCCTGCGCCAGCGCCTTGGTCGGGTAGAGATAGAGAGCCCGCTGCTTGGGCTCGCGAGCGAGCGCGTCGAGCACGGGCAGATTGAAGGCGAGCGTCTTTCCGCTCGCGGTGCCGGTGGTGACGATCAGGTGCGACCCTGCCTGCGCCAGCCGCCAGGCCTCGGCCTGGTGAGCGTAGAGAGANNCGGCTCCAGGCGGGGCTTCCGCGCCGGCTCCTCGCCGCGGTAGGCGAGCTCCTCGCCGGTGAGTAGCGAATCCCAGCTCTTCTTCACGGATCGTGAGTTCAGGTTCCTGGAGAGCCGGTCTGGCTCCTTTCCACCCCCGAGAGCGATGGTACCCTGTGCCCGCCGGGGTGCCCCGACGGGCTGAGAGCAAACCCGCAGAACCTGACCTGGGTAATTCCAGCGGAGGAAGCGAATGACCGTACCTAGATGTCTAACGATCGCCGGCTCCGACTCGGGCGGCGGCGCCGGGATCCAGGCCGACCTGAAGGCGTTCGCCGCCGCCGGCTGCTTCGGCATGAGCGCGATTGTCGCTTTGACGGCGCAGAACACGGTCGTCGTCACGGCCGTGCACGAGACGCCGCCGGAGTTCGTGCTGGCCGAGCTCGATGCCGTCTTCTCGGATATAGGCGTCGACGCGGCGAAGACGGGGATGCTCTTCTCGCGGCCGATCATCGAGACGGTCGCCGACTTTCTCGCCGAGCACCCCGTTCCGCTCGTCGTCGACCCGGTGATGATCGCCACCTCGGGGGCGCGGCTGCTGCAGCCCGAGGCCGTCGCGGCGCTCGTCGGCAGACTGCTGCCGCTGGCGACGGTAGTGACTCCAAATCTCGACGAGGCGATCGTGCTGGCGGGGAGGCCGGGTCCGCGCAGAGAGCTGGCGGAGCGCATTCACGCGCTCGGCCCGGCAGCCGTGATCGTCACCGGCGGACACGGCGAGGAGCCGGTAGACCACCTCTTCGACGGGAGCGAGCACTTCGAGATTCCCGCGCCCAGGTACGCGAAGCGGTCCACGCACGGCGCCGGCTGCACTCACTCGGCGACACTCGCGGCGCTGCTCGCAATGGGCCTACCTCTGCGCCAGGCGGCCGAGGAAGCGGGCCGGATCGCCTCGGAGGCCGTTGCGAACGGGTTGGAATGGCTCGGCGCCGGCGAAGGGCCCGTGGACGTATTCGGACTGGAAACCTCTGACAGGATGAAGACCCGTTGACTGGGTGCGATCAGTGAGTGCGAGGCTAGGACGCAGCGTCGTATTCGTAGCCGGCGGCTACGGATGCGACGGAGGCCAACGAATCGCGCTTGCTGAGCGCGGCCAGGCGATGGAGTGCTTCGTTCTGTCAGAGGTTCAGAAAGGTGGGAGATGAGCGTCTCGCCCGGGTCGAGTCTGCGCCTGATTCGAGAACGGCGGCCGCTCGTCCATCAGATCACCAACTACGTCGTCATGAACGAGACCGCGAACGCGACTCTCGCTCTGGGAGCGCTGCCGGTGATGGCGCACGCCCGCGAGGAGGTCGAGGAGATGGCCGCGGCCGCCGCGGCGCTGGTGCTCAACATCGGCACCCTCTCGGGGCCCTGG
>PMMN01000010.1:0-5513 GCA_003162235.1 Actinomycetota bacterium
ATCAAGGACGGCGCCGAGGCGGTCGGCAACCGTGTGCGGGTGAAGGTCGTGAAGAACAAGACCTCACCGCCGTTCAAGCAGGCCGAGTTCGACATCATCTACGGCACGGGCATTCCCTGGGAATCGACGGTGCTCGACGCCGCGGTCGATCGCAAGATCGTGCAGAAGTCGGGCTCGTACTTCTCCTTCGGCGACGAACGCCTCGGCCAGGGCCGTCAGAACGCGGCCGCCTTCCTGGGCGAGCACCCCGATGTCACGCAGCAGATCCTGGGCGCCATCCAGGAACTGATAGGAGACGATCAGATCGTCTCCGCCCGGCTCGGGGAGGCGCCAAGGGAATCTCCGATCGTCGCGGTTGCCGAGGAAGAGGCGGAGGAAGTCGTCACCGCCGCCTAGCGNNTGCCCGAAATCACCGGGCTACGCGAGATCTCGGCGAGTGTAGTGCTCGTTGAGCTCGACGGTGTGCTCTGGCGGAAGCTTCCGCTGCTCGCGGCCGCCCGCGCCGGGCTCAGCGTCGGGAAGAGGCTCGAACGGGAAGATCTGCGCTTGCTCCGCCGCGAGCTCCGCCGCGCCGAGGCTCTGACCAAGGCGACTCGAATGCTCGCCCGCCGCCCGCTTCCGCGCGCGCTGCTCGAAGACAGGCTGGAGCAGAAGGGCGTCGCACCGGCCGCCCTGGGAGAGGCGGTCGAGGCGCTTGAGCGGGCGCAGTACCTGAACGACCACTCCTACGCGCTTGGCCGCGCCGAGGGGCTGGCCGAGCGGGGCTACGGCGACTCGGCCGTTCGCTACATCCTCGAGCAGGAGAGGGTGGCATCGGAGCTGGCCGAGGAGGCGATCACCTCGCTCGAGCCGGAGCTGGAGCGGGCGCGGGCAATCGCCCAGGCCATACCCGATCGAAAGAAGCTACTCGGGCGGCTCGTTCGGCGCGGCTTCGATCCCGATGTCATCGAGCAGGTCGCTGAAGCGAGCGAAATCTGATCCTCGGAGAATGGCTGCGGTCCGCCATCGAGCCGGCTTCGCCCCAGGAGTGGAGGACGGCCGCCTGGGGAAGAGTGTTTGAACCTATGTCCGCCTTTTCTGAATACCTGTCGCAACTCGATGAGTCCGATAGAGAGGCGCTGGAGCATGTGTGCGAGCTCGTTCGGCGCCTGGCACCCGAAGCCGAAGAGGGGCAAAGCTATGGGATACCGGCCTTCAAGTACAAGGGGCGTCCGCTCATCGGCTTCAGGGCAGCGAAGAAGCACCTCAGCCTTTTTCCTTTCGGCTCGGCGGCGGTGGACGAGGTGCGCGGCGAGCTGACCGGCTTCAATCTCTCCAGCGGGACGATCCGGTTCACGCCTCAGAGGCCGGTCCCGGACTCCGTGCTGGAGAGGCTGGTTCGCTTCAAGCAGCGCGAGATCGAAGGTAAGTGATCAAACCGCCGCGGCCATCTCGACGGCCAACGTCGCCCAGCCGAAGCGATCGGCGCCCACCGGCTCTCCGACGCTTGCGCTGAAGAACTCGTTGAAGCCGCCGCGCTCGATGCAGTCGAGTGAGCGCTCGGCCAGGTGCGCAGCCAGGCGCGTCTCGCCGTGGCGGACGAGCCCCTGCCAGAGAAACCAGTTCGTGTTCATGGAGAGAGGCCCGCGCCAGATCAGGCGTTTGCCGCCCAGGCGGGAGTCCTCACTGTAGGTCGCCTCGTCCAGGGCCACCGAGGGGACGGGAAAGGGCGTCCAGAATTCGTTCGCGGCGGTCAAATGCTCAAGCAGGCGCTCCGTCATTTCGGGCGGGAGATCCTCGAGCAGGAGCGGTAGCAGGCACTGGATCGTCTTGACCGTCGGTCGACTCTCGTCGGCGCCGTCTAGGTTGAAGAAGAGACCGCGGTCTGCGTCCCAGGAGCGCTCGAGCAGGGTTTGCAGCGCCTGCGCCCGTTTCTGCTCGGCCCAATCGCCGAGATCCGATCGACCCGCAAGTTCGGCCAGGCGCTTGAGCGCCGCCAGGTTGTCGATCCAAATCGTGTTCACGAGCACGTCCTCGCAGTGCCAGCCGCGGGCGAAGATGCGATCGAGATCGTAGCCGCGCAGTTTGTTGGCGAGCTTGACGCGGCCGAGCGCGCGCAGGATGCTCTTCGGTCGCGCCGGGTCGGCGCCGAGCGAACGGTCGTAGGCCGGGCTGTAATCGAGTCCCGTCTCGTACTGGCAGATAGTCGAGATCAGCCCGTCGCGATCGGGATCGCGCCGCTCGGCGAGGTAAAGGTAATAACGCTCCAGCCGCGGGAGAGCGTCGTCGAGGAAATCGTCCACGCCGGCCTGAACGAGCCGCTCGACCGCCGTCGCGAGAACGGGCGGCTGAGTGAGAGCGCTCGTCCAGGGCCGCTTCTGACGGAAACGCCAACCATCCGCGCTCTCGAGGTAGTGCCAGAAGTGCTTGCGCAGGCCTTCCGACCGCCAGAACACCATGTGCGGTACGAGACCGTCCGCGTGCTGCCAATGCAGGATCGAGCGTAGCTCGTCGCAAGCGCGCGTCAGATCGAAGTGAGACCAGACGATGGCGTGGAAGCAGGAGTCCCAGAGCCACTGATGGGGATAGACGCTGCGGGAGGGAACCGAGTAGCGCCAGGTCTCGCCCTCGTACTCGACCAGCTCGGTGTTCGCCTGGAGTAGGGAGTGCGCGGCGTCGAGCAGCGAGTCCACGTCGCCAATACTAAGAGCACCGCTACCCTAAGCCGGTGCTCCGCTACCACGTCACGACCTTCGGCTGCCAGATGAACGCCCACGACTCGGAGCGGATCCGGGGCATGCTCGAAGAGCTTGGGCTGGGAGAGGCGCCCGAGCTCGAGCAGGCGGACGTCATGGTGTTCAACACCTGCACGATCCGCGAGAAGGCCGAGTCGCGCCTGGCGGCGCACCTGGCGCTGGCGAAGACGATCAAGGACGCCGACCCCGGGCGCCTGCTCGCGGTTGGGGGTTGCTTCGCGGAGGTTCAGCGCGAGCGCCTGTTCGAGCAGTTCCCGCAGGTTGACTTCGCCTTCGGCCCGGGCTCGATTGCGACGCTCGGTGAGTGGCTGGCGGTCGAGCGAAACGGCGGTGCGAGCGGAAGTTTCGGCACCGGCGCGCAGCGTAGGTTCGCCGCGGAGCTTCCGGGCCGGCGCGAGCGAGCCTTTCAAGCCTGGGTGCAGATTTCGATGGGTTGCAATTCGGTCTGCTCGTACTGCATCGTCCCGACCGTGCGCGGCAAGGAGATGAGCCGCGCGCCGGGCGAGGTTCTGGCGGAGGTCGAGAGCCTGGCCGTAGAAGGGGTGCGCGAGATCACGCTCCTCGGCCAGAACGTCAACTCCTATGGCCGCGACCTAACTGCGGTCGAGCGTACGACCTTCGCCGAGCTTCTGCGCGCCTGCAACCGGGTCGAGGGAATCGAGCGGATCCGCTTCACGAGTCCCCATCCAAAGGACTTCCGTGGCGACGTGATCGCCGCCATGGCCGAGTGCGACTCGGTTTGCGAGCACGCGCACCTCCCTGCCCAGTCGGGCTCCAGTCGTATTCTCAGGGCGATGCGTCGCACCTACGACCGAGGTCGCTTCCTCGCCCTCGTCGCCGAGATGCGCGCGGCGATTCCCGACCTGGCGATCACGACCGATCTGATTGTCGGCTTCCCCGGCGAGACGGACGAGGACTTCGCCCAGACGCTGAGCCTGGTCGAGGAGGCCGGCTTCGACGCTGCCTATACCTTCGTCTATTCGCCGCGCTATGACACCGAGGCGGCCTCGCTTCCCGGCCAGGTGCCGGAAGACGTCAAGCGTGAGCGGATCGAGCGGCTGATCGAGCTGGTGCAGGCGACCGCGAACGAGCGGAACGAGCGACGCGTCGGCGGCGTCGAGCAAGTGCTGGTAGAGGGCAGGAGCCGCACCGACGATTCACTACTGCGCGGACGCACGCGCCGGAACACGACCGTCAACTTCACCGGCAGGAGCGAACCGGGCGAGCTCGTCGCGGTTGAGATCGAGGGCGCGACGTCTACGACGTTGCGCGGTCGCGAGATATGAGCTCGGACGACCACGTTCCGGCGATGCTTGCGATCTTCGGGCCGACGGCGAGCGGTAAGAGCGCCGTGGCCGAGGCGGTCGCCGCGCGTCTCGACGGCGAGCTGGTCTCGGCCGACGCGATGCAGGTATACCGAGATCTCCCCATCCTGACCAACCAGTCAGCCGCACGCCTGGTCGGGATCTGGCCGCTTGATCACGAGGCCTCAGTGGGCGAGTACGCCAAGCTGGCGCATGCAGCTATAGACGAGATTTTTGCCGCCGCCCGCACCCCGATCATCGTCGGGGGCACCGGGCTCTACCTTCGAGCTGCACTGGCCGAGATCGAGCTGCCACCGGCGCCCGAGCCGGGTGCGCGCGAGCGCTGGCAGAAGACTTACGACGAACTCGGGCCGGAGCGGGCGCATGAGCTTCTCACGGATCTCGATCCGGTCGCTGCCGCGAGAGTTCACGCGAACGACAGGCGCCGGGTTGTGCGGGCGCTCGAGCTGAACGAGGCCGGACATTCGCTGGTGCGGGTAGATAGCCGGCTCTGGTCGGGAGCGATGCGTCATCCGACACTCGTCTTCGGACTAGAGCTCGAACGCTCGCTGCTCGACCACAGGATCGAGCGGAGAACGAAGGCGATGTTTGAGCTCGGCGTGGGCAAGGAAGTCCAAACGGCGCTGGAAAATCCGCTTTCTCTAACCGCGCGTAGAGTGATGGGCTTGCGCGAGGTGGCCGAGCTCGCGCCGGAGCAGGCGATCGAGGCGATCGTCCTGCGCACGCGCCGCTACGCTGCCTACCAGCGGAAGTGGATGCGCCGTATTCCCGGGCTGATTAGAGTCAATGCCAACCGATCCCCCGAAGAGGTCGCAGATGAAATTGTCGAAGTGGCACGGACTGGGAAACGACTACCTGCTCCTGGAGCAGTCTGAGCCTGCGCTCGAGCTTACGCCCGAGCGTGTTAGGAAGCTCTGCGACTACCACTTCGGAGTCGGCTCCGACGGCATCGTCGAGGTCGTCTCGATGAGCGGCGACGAGGTCGAGGTGAAGATCTGGAACCCCGACGGCTCGCTCGCCGAGCTTTCCGGTAACGGCGTTAGGATCGCCGCGCGCTGGCTGGCACGCCGGAATGCCCGCGCTCAGGTGCGCGTGCGCGTTGGCGAGCGGTCGGTCGAGGCGCACATGTTAGGCGGACTCGAGGTCGAGATGGAGATGGGCGACGTGACCGTCGGCGAGCCGGAGAAGCTCGAGGTCGGCGGCGAGGAGATCGAGTTCGTCCCCGTCTCGGTCGGTAACCCGCACGCCGTCATCCGGCGCGATCCCGAGCGCTCGGAGCTGCTCCGATTAGGGCCGCTGGTCGAGCGCCACCCGCGCTTCCCGGAGCGCACCAACGTCCAGCTCGTCTACGTCGACGGCCCGCACGAGATCACCGTCGCCGTCTGGGAACGGGGCGCAGGGGAGACGCTGGCCTCGGGCACCAGCTCGGTGGCGGCCGCCTCGACGTCGATCG
>PMMN01000010.1:5615-7557 GCA_003162235.1 Actinomycetota bacterium
GTCGCGCGCCTTGACGACGCTGCTGTCGGGCATGGTCACGCGGGCGCCGGCGGTGACGTAGAGACCGGCTTCGATCGTGCAACCGTCGCCGAGCGAGATGCCGCAACCAGAGTTGGCGCCGAGTAGGCAGTGGGAGCCGATTCTTACAACCTCGCCGCCGCCGCTGCTCCAGAGCGTGCCCATGATCGAGGCGCCGCCGCCGACGTCCGACTCGGGCTCGACCACGACGCCGGCCGAAATCCGCCCCTCTACCATCGACGGCCCGAGCGTGCCGGCGTTGAAGTTGACGAACCCGGCATTCATGACCGTAGTTCCGACGGCGAGGTGGGCGCCGAGGCGAACGTTGTCGGCGTTGGCGATGCGAACGCCCGAGGGCACTACGTAGTCGGCCATGCGCGGGAACTTGTCCACCGAGCGCACCTTGAGCTCGATTCCCTGCGCGATCAGCTCGACGCGAGTGCGCTCGAATTCCTCGCTGTCGAAGGGGCCACGGTTGCTCCAGACGACGTTCGGCAGGATGCCGAAGATCCTCTCGAGGTTGCAGCCATGGGGCTGGATCTTGCGCTGCGAGAGGAGGTGGAGCCGGAGATAGACATCCGGGACATCGACCGGCGGGTCGGCGAGATCGCCGATGAAAGCGACGACCGCGCGGCGCGAGCGCTGATTTCCGAGTGGCGAATCGTCCGGACGAACGGTAGCGAGCGCCATTCGCAGCGTCTCGAGGATGGGGTGATAGTTCCCGTCCCCATCGAAGACTTCGAGCTGGCCGAGCGCTTCTTCGAGCGAGCTGGATTCCAACTCGAAGCTACCTCCGCCGGCCTTGCGCCCGACGATCTTGGAGAAGACCGCGGCCGCACCGAAGTGCTCGCCGAGGTTCGTGAACGGGTAATAGCTGTCGAGCACGCGCCCGAAGTGGCTAACCGTTGCCAGACCTACTGCGAACGCGACCGGCCGTTCGTATTCCGCATCGGCCTCGACCTCGGCGACGAGGGCGTCGAATTCATCTCGCGTCATGGCCGCAATGGTGTCACAACAGGCGCCCGAGCAGCGCGGCTGCACGCTTGCACTCCTCCAGCGTAGGCACGAGCGCGAGGCGCACGTAGCCCTCGCCGTGCTCGCCGAGGAACGAGCCGGGCGCGACCACAATGCCGTGCTCGAGCAGGCGCTTCGCGAATCCCTCGGACGTGTCCCCGTCCGGCACCGCGATCCAGAGGAAGAAGGTCGCCTCGCTGCCGGCTACGTGCAGTCCCGCCTTCGTGACCGCCTCGAGCATGACCGAACGCTTCTCTCGGTAGCGCTCGCGGGTACGATTGACGTGCGTCTCGTCGCGCCACGCTTTGATCGAGGCGAGCTGGATGAACTCCTGCGGGGCGGTGCCGAGCGTGGGGCGGAGAGCGCGCAGTGCCTCGATCACCTCGCGACTCGAGGCGACGAAGCCGGAGCGGTACCCGGTCATCGAGGAGCGCTTGCTGAGCGTGTTGAAGACAACGACGTTGCGGCGATCGGGCACCTGTAAGGCCGAGGGCGGACGCTCGCCGAAGTAGATCTCGCTGTAGGCCTCGTCCGAGCAGAGCAGGAAATCGTGCTCGATCGCCAGCTCGGCGAGCCGCTCGTAGAAGGCGAGGGGAGCCACGGCCCCGGTGGGATTGTTGGGATAGTTCACCCACACGATCGCCGTCCGCTTCCACGCCTTCGCCTTGATCGAGTCGAGATCGGGGAGGAAGCCGTTTGCCTCCGTCAGTGGCAGCCGCATGACCTTTGCGCCCGCGAAACGGGCCCCGCGCTCGGGCACCGGGTAGGCGGGATCGGCGACCAGCACGAGGTTCTTGGGCGGCCGCAGGTCGATCACCTGCGCGAAGGTGAAGATCGCCTCCTTGCTGCCGAGGGTCGGGATCAGCTCGTACTCGGAGTCGACGGGAACGCCGAAGCGCTTGTCGCACCA
>PMMN01000072.1 GCA_003162235.1 Actinomycetota bacterium
CTGCCGTGGCGAAGTTGACGCTGCCGGAGCCCGTCGTCACGCCCAGGCGGCGTATCGACACGTAGGCCGTGCCGTCGCTCTCCGCCGCGTAGAAGCTGGCGTAGGCAAAGGCGAAGCCCCTGTCATCGTCGATGATCTGGAGCGTGGCGGAGCTGGGGGCGCCGAGCACGCCACCGGACGGGGTCGAGAGCGAGAGCCCGACGGTCTCGTCCCCCTCGCCGATGCTGTCGTTCACTATCGGGATCTGAACCGTCTTCGACNNTGTAGGAGTCCGAGCTGAAGGAGAAGTTGTCATCCGCCGAGAGACGAGCGGCCGCAGAGCCGGCGCCAAAAAGCTCGACGGCGCCGAGCGCGAGAGCCATGGCGGCAAGAACTGTGAGCGAGCGAGGCCTTTCCACGGGATCTCTAACCGCTGACCGTAGCCGAAGTCGGCCGGAGTCGCGGGGCGGAAACGCTCAACCGCGTATCCGCCCCGTCTGTCAGATCGCTCCGCCTATCGCACGCTGAAGCCGAGCAGCTTGCTGTTCATGTTCGCGCTCAGCTTGAGCCGGTAGCTGCCGCGCTTGACCGGCTTGGAGCCGAACAGCTGCTTGACCGTCATCGAGTGCTTGCCCGCGAAGCTCCCGGTGTGCCTGACACTGCGCACGGTCACCCACTTCGAGCCCTTCTTGATGCTGAGCAGGCAGGCGAAGCTGGTGCTCTTCGGGGCGAAGCGGTATATGAGCTTGACCTTGCGTGCCTCCGAGTTCTTGAAGTTGGTCTTCGAAAGGAAAGCGGGGGCGATTTTGCCGTTGCCGTCGTCGCGGATGGTGAGGGTGGCCGTGCTCGGGCTGCCGAGAGTCGCTCCCGCAGAGGGGCTGGAGAGCGAGAGCTGCACGGTCTCGTTCGCCTCGTGAATCGTGTTATTGGTGATCGGTATGGAGACAGTCTTTTGGGTCTCACCGGCGGCGAAGGTTACGGTCTGATTGACGGTCGTGTAATCGCTTCCGGCCTTCGCGGTTCCGTTCGCGGTGGCGAAGTTGACCGAGTCTGTGCCTGAGGTCAGGCCCGCGCGGTTGATCGTGACCGTGACATGACCGCTCGCCTCGCCGACCGAGTAGCTGGCCGAAGAAAAGGCGAGCGCCCGGTCGTTGTCGACGATCGTGAGTGCGCCCGGGCGAGACAAATGTGCCGGGCGCCGCTCAGGCGAGCCCGCCGAGCTCCGCCTCCGCGTAGCGCTCCTCGAGCTCGCCTTCCAGTGGGCTGCCGGCGAGGCCCGGGGACAGCTCGCGCGCGGCGCGCCGGGCTTGCTCGAGCAGGGCGCGGTCGGTTCTGAGACGGGTGAAGCGGAAGTCCGAGAACCCGGATTGCCTGGCGCCGAGCAGCTGCCCTTCACCGCGAATCTCGAGGTCGATCTCGGCCAGCTCGAAGCCGTCGGTGGTCTGAACCAGCGCTTCCAGGCGCCGCTGCGCCGCCTCGGTCAGCTCCTCTTTGGGGCGCGAGACGAGCAGGCAGTAGGACTGCTCCGCCCCGCGCCCGACCCGGCCGCGGAGCTGGTGGAGCTGCGCCAGCCCGAAGCGATCGGCCTCCTGGACGATCATCACGGTGGCGTTGGGAACGTCCACGCCGACCTCGATCACGGTCGTGGCGACGAGCACGTCGAGCTCCCGCTCCTTGAAGCGGGCCATGATCTCGCGCCGGTCGGCCGGGCGCAGCCGCCCGTGCATGCAGCCGACCCGAAAACCCGCCAGCTCGCCCGTACGCAGGCGCTCGGCCTCCTGCTCGGCGGCGCGCGCCTGACCGGCGGAGTCCTCCACCAGCGGGCAGACGACGTAGGCCTGGCGCCCGGCCTCGAGGTGCCTGTGCAAGCGCCGGTAGGCCTCCTCGCTGCGGTCTTCCGAGACCCAGCTCGTGATCACAGGCTTGCGCGTGGCCGGCGGCGCGGCGATCTCGCTCAGCTCCAGGTCGCCGTAGAGAGTGAGAGCGAGCGTGCGCGGAATCGGGGTCGCGCTCATGTGCAAGACGTGCGGCGAGCGGCCCTCGGAGAGAGCGGTTCTCTGCTCGACTCCGAAGCGGTGCTGCTCGTCCACGACCGCCACCGCCAGGCGCTCGAAGGCGACCTCCTTCTGAATCAGGGCGTGCGTGCCGATCGCGATCTGCGCCTCGCCGCTTGCGATCCGCGCCCGCGCCGCCTCGTGCTCCTTCGCCGGTAGAGCGCTCGTCAGGAGCAGGCACTCGACGCCGAGCCCGCGGCAGATCTCCTCGAGGGTGAGGAAGTGCTGCTCGGCAAGCGTCTCGGTGGGCGCCATCAGCGCGCCCTGATAGCCCGCCTCGACCGCGCGTAGAAGCGCGTAGAGCGCAACAGCGGTCTTGCCCGAGCCGACATCGCCCTGGAGCAGGCGCTGCATCGGACGGGAGCGGGCGAGGTCGTGGTCGATCTCGGCGACGGCGGAGAGCTGGTGCGGAGTCAGCCGGAACGGAAGCGCCTCGAAGTAGCGCTCGATCAGGGATCCGGGCGGACCGAGCGCGGGCGCCTCGGAGGCGTCGCGCTCGCGGGCGACCCGCGCGAGCGCGAGCTGGAAGAGCAAGAGCTCGTCGAAGGCGAGGCGCCTCCTCCCCTCCTCCCCCTGGCCCGGGCGCGCGGGCCGGTGCAGGGCGACGACGGCGTCGGGACGCAGCGGCAGCTCGAGCCGAGTGCGCAGCGACGCCGGCAGGGGATCGGGGAACTCGTGCGCAAGTGGAAGCACGCGTTCGACCAGACCACGCAACCGCTTGAGCGAGACCTCCTCGCTGGCGGGATAGACGGGCGCGTTGTCGGCGGTCGCCCGCGCTTCGCCGAGATCGAAGTCGCGCACCGCGAAGGAGCCGCGCTTGAGCTGGCCGCGGACTCGCAACCGTGTACCCGGTACGAGCTTCTCCTGCAGCCAGAGCTGGTTGAACCAGACGCAGGCCACCTCGCCGCTGGCATCCGAGACGAGCGCCTCCACCAGCGACAGCCGCCGGCGCGGCCGGCGCACGCCGACCTGGCGCACCTCGCCTTCGATCGTCGCCTCCTCTCCGATCAGGAGCTCGGCGATCCTGCGCTCGGGAGCGGCGGGCTCGTAGCGAAAAGGCCGGTACTCGAGCAGGTCGCGCACGCTGCGCAGACCCATCCGCGCGAGCGACTTCTCGAGTGTCGTCCCCACTCCCGGGAGCGTGCGCAAGCTCCGGGCGAGTTTCTCGGGATCGGCAAAGAAACGCGGGCAGGGCCAGCTACCCGGCCGACCAGACTCGGCGAAGGCGGCCGGTAGAGCGCGGTTTTTCGTATCTCCCGTCAGGGTGGCCCGAGTATAGGTCCAGGACCGGCGGGCGGGCGAAGGCACAAGCCCGACATAAACCTCCACGGATTGGTGACCGATGCGGCTTGATGCAGTCGCTTCGGGTCGTTGGGGGCACCACGTTCCGCCGCCCCCGCCCTGAGCGCCAAGTGGGATAAAGACCTGCCGCCTGGGTATATGACGGCACTTCTTTCCGCCGCCCGCCTCCGAGCCACCCGCCCGCGGGGTCGTTGAAAAGTACCGTCCCGACGAGACGAAAAGCGCAACTCGATGTGCCGATTCTGCGCCGATTCAGAGAATTCGCGCCACCCGTAGGGCACCGCGTTCCGCCGCCCCCCGCCTAGATCCGCCCACCCTCGGGGTCGTAAAACGGTAGCGAGAAAGAGCGCGGCGAATGTGCCGACTTCGTTCCAACTCCCGGCTCTCGATTCTCAGCGCAAGATCGGAACGATCGAAGAGCTCAGCCCGTGCGCAGGTGAATGACGGCGTCTAGACCGCCGCCGGGAGCCTCGCGCAACTCGACCGTGCCCCCGTCGATCTCGACCAGGCGTTTGACGATCGCCAGCCCGAGACCCGAGCCGGCGCCCGTCTTACCGCCGCGCCAGAAGCGATCGAAAGCCCGCTCCCGCTGCTCGGCGGTCATGCCCGGGCCATGGTCGAGCACGTGCAGCTCCCCGCTCGAGCCCGAGATCGTGATCGAGCTGCCCTCGGGGCTCACGGCAAGCGCGTTTGCGAGCAGGTTCTCGAGCACCTGGCTGAGGCGGTCGCGACCGACCAGCGCGGTTCCCTTTACATCGATCTCGAGCCGCACGCGCCGCTCGTCGGTGAGCGCCGACCAGGCCTCGGTGCGCTTGGCCACGAGCGCGGCGAGATCGACTCGCTCGGGCGGCGATACTTCGGCGCGAGCGAGCGAGAGCAGACCGGCAACCAGGCGCGAGAGGCGCTCGACCTCCTCCAGCGCCCGCTCCAGATCGGCCCGGCCCGATTCGGTCGCCTCGGCGCCGATGTTCTCGAGCCGCAGCCTGAGAGCGGTCAGGGGCGTTCGCAGCTGGTGCGAGGCGTCGGCGACGAACTCTTCCTGCGAGCGCACGAGCTGCTCGAGCTCGCCGATCATGTGGTTGAAGGTGGCGGCGAGCGAGCGAACCTCGGGCGGACCCTCCTCGTCGGCGCGCACGCCGAGGTCGCCGGCGCCGGCGTCGGCGGCGACGTTCTCCAGACGCCCGAGCGGAGCCGATACCCAGCTTGCAAAGCGAAGCCCAACCAGGGCGGCCGCCGCCAGCACGATGCCCCCGATCGCAAGCAGCATCAGCCAGTAGCGCCGGACGCGCGCGTCCACTTGCGTGGTCGAGTATGTGATCCTGACCGCCCCGGTTACTTTCGACCCGGAGGAGGCTGGAACGGCGACGTAGAGCAGGTTCTCGTGCAGCGTCTTGGAGTAGCGGGTCCCGGGCTTCACGTTCCCGTGCAGGGCCGCGATGATCTCGGGCCGCGTGGCGAAGGTGCGCGGCCCGCCGGCGGGAGGATTGGTGTCGATGATGGCGACGCCCTTGAGGTTGACGATGACAACGCGCCCGCCAGATTGCTTGCTGTATTCGAACGCTGCGACGGCGAGCGCACGCGGCTGGGTCTTGTTCTCGAGCGCATCCTCGGCGAAGGCGGCGAGGAAGCTGGCGTCGCGTTCGACCCTTGTGACCAGGTCGTTGCGCTCGTTTCGTCGGTTGACGAGTCCGAGCGGTACCTCGAGCACGGCCAGGACTAGAACTGTCAGCCCCAGGTAGGTCAGAAGCAGCCTTTTCGTCATTGGGGCGCCTGTAGCCGGAAACCGACTCCGCGCACCGTCTCGATCCAGCCGGGATTGCCGAGCTTGCGCCTGAGCGAGGCGACGTGCACGTCGATCGTCTTCGTCGACCCGAACCAGCGCGACTCCCAGACGCGCTCGAACAGCAGGTGCCGCGTCACCGCAACCCCGGGCTCGGCGGCAAGCGCCGCCAGTAGGTCGAACTCCTTGGCGGTGAGCTTTAGCTCGCGCTCGCCGAGAAGGACGCGCCGGGCACGGGTATCTACGAGCAACTCGCCCACCTGCAGGCGACCGTCCGGCACCGGCTGCGTTCGCGTGCGCCGGCTGACAGCACGAATCCGGGCCACCAGCTCGCGCAGGCCGAAGGGCTTGACAACATAGTCGTCGGCGCCGAGCTCGAGCCCGACCACGCGATCGACCTCCTCCCCGCGGGCGCTGACCATGATGATCGGTACATCCGAGCGCTCGCGCAGGCGCCGGCAGACCGTGTAGCCGTCGATATCGGGCAGGCGCAGGTCGAGCAGAACGACGTCGGGCTCGGCCGCGGCGAGCGCCTGCTCTCCGGTCGCCGCCCACTCGACCTCGAAGCCTTCGCGCTCGAGTCCGGCGATGAGCGGCTCGGCGATCGCGCTCTCGTCCTCGACGACCAGAACCTTCATGGGCTCCATGTTGACTTATTTAGCGTGCTCGCGGCAGCGATGAGTGCCTCTTTGCCGATTCTTTGCCATCCCCGAGCCATTCATTTCACATCCGTGGACATGAGCTTGCTCCGACGAGGGCATGCTTCGAGTATCAATTAATTCGAGACCAGGAGGTGATCGAGATGAGGAAGCTTTATGTCGCAGTCGCGGCTCTCGTCGTGGCCATCGCGGTCGCGCTCGGCACCTACAGCGTCACCCGCTCGGCGACGCTCGGACCGGCCGGCGCGAAGGTGCAGAACGTGGCCGCAGTCGTCAGCCAGGGCAACCAGCGGCTGAACGCGACCGAGGCGGCCCTGAACGGGGCGCTTGCACTGCAGCCTCCGGCTCCGAATGGCAGCCGGATTGCTTACGTGCCGCCGCGGCCCGTGGTCGTAAACGTCACCGGCTCCGCCAGCGCGGTGCCCTACACGCCTCAGCCGGCGTACGTCGATGATGGTGGTGGTAACGGTGACTAGCGCGATCGGGCGCTTCTGGGCGACGGCGGTCGCACTCGTCGTCTTCTTCGTGCTCTGGGCCACGCTCTCGGCCAGGCCCTGGGTCTCGGCAAGCAAGCCGGCCGATCCACGCCTGACCGCCCTGCAAGCCCGCGAGCAGAAGGTGCAAACGAAGGCGATCGCCGCTCAGCAGACGCTGAACAGGCGCTGGGCCGCCTACCGCGTAGCGTTGATCAGGCAGCAAGGTAGCCTGACCGCTCAGCAGCGAGCCCAGCTCGCCGTCGCTCCGGCCGGGCCGTCGGTGATCGTGAAGGTCTCGGGCGCTCAGGCGGTCACGCACTCGACGGCTTCCCGTCCGGCGGTTCTGGCTCCTGCGGTTCCCGGGCTCGCGAACCCGCAGAGCACGGTGCTCACCCAGGGCGGGAACGCGGCGGCCGGTGGGAACTGATGCTGAAGCACGAGTTCCGCGCCATGGGCACAGACGTCGAGCTTCTACTGGACGCCGAAGACGGAGAGCAGACACAATCTGCTCTCCGTGCTGTAGAGGAGGAATTCGAGCGGCTAGAGGCGATGCTCTCTCGCTTTCGCCCCGAGTCGGAACTCTCTCGGCTCAACCGTGAGGGCAAGATCGAGGCGCCGCCGGATCTCGAGCGGGTGGTCGAGTTGGCGCTGGAGGCACGCGAACGCACTGGCGGCCGCTTCGACCCGACGATCTACGACGCTCTCGAGCACGCCGGTTACGACCGCTCGTTCGAGCAGGTCGCAGCCGAAGCCGAGGGCGACGGCTCGGAGGGCGCCCGCTGCGGCGGAAGGGTCACGATCGACGCCGAGACAGGCACGATCGAGCTCGAGCCCGGTTTCCACATCGATCTCGGCGGTATCGGCAAGGGCTACGCCGTCGACCGGGCGATCGAGATTCTGGCGGTGAGCGGTCCCTGCCTTGTGAACGCGGGCGGCGACCTGGCCGTGCGCGGCGAGGAGCCGTGGCCCGTCGGCGTGGAGGACGGACCGACACTCGAGCTCACTCGCGGCGCGATCGCCACCTCGGGGCGCGATCAGCGCCGCTGGCGCCGGGATGGCCAGGAGCGCCATCACCTGATCGACCCCGCCACCGGGCGCCCGTCCGAGACCGACCTCCTGCGTGTGACCGTCGTCGCATCCTCGGCGGTCGAGGCGGAGGTGCTGGCCAAGAACCTCTTCCTCGCCGGCGAGAACGACGCGGCGGCGGCCGGCGTCCCGGCCCTGCTCGTCATGGTCGACGGGCGCACGCGGCTGGTCGGAGGTCTATAGAGCTCGTTTCAGAAGGAAGCACTCGATCGCCTGACCACGCGTCCAACGATCGCCACCCAGTCGACGGGCGTTCAATCCGAATCGAGCTTGTACTGCCGTTTTCTGAGAATATGCGTGCCTACGAATGCACCAAGACCCGACCTTCTGGATTCTCGCCCGAGCCAGCGGCCTCACGGCCTATGTACTGCTGACGCTCTCGGTGCTGTGGGGAATCGTCGTCAAGTCGCGCCCGTTCGGAAACCGTTTCGGACAGGCGGCCGTGGTCGACACGCATCGCACGCTCGCCGCGCTCGGACTGGGCGCACTGGTGATCCACACGACCTCGCTCGTGCTGGACAAAACGGTGCGGATGCCTGTTCAGGCGCTCTTCATTCCGGGTCTCTCTCCCTACCGGCACTACTCGGTTGCGATCGGAGTTCTCACCGCCGAGCTGATGATCGTCGTCTACGCCTCCTTCTCGATGCGAAAGAGGATCGGCTTCAAGAACTGGCGCCGGTTGCACTGGATTACCTATGCGCTATTTGCCGGCGGAACCGCGCACGGGCTCCTGTCGGGTAGCGACAGTGGCCGCACCTGGGCGCTCGCGATCTACATTTGCGCCGTCGCCTCGGTGGCGGCGGCCACTACCTGGCGCGCACTGGAACCGCTCACGAAAGGAGAAGCGAATGTTCCGAATCGAAATCGATCGGGATCTGTGTAGTGGCTTTGCTTCCTGCGTCCAGGATGCACCCGAGATCTTCGAGCTCGACACGTCCGGCAAGGCGACGCTCCGCGTGACGGAGACCGACGACGAGAGGGCGCTCGGGGCCGCCGCCAGCTGCCCGATGAACGCGATCGCCGTCTTCGACCTCGATACGGGCGACCTCGTCGCCTGAGCTCTTTCGTCTGGCACGATCTCTGTGATGCGCTTCTGGCTGATACCCACCATCGCCCTCCTGGCAGCCGCTCTCGCCCTGGGCGCGAACCTGGTTCTGCTCGGTTACGCCCAGCCCCGCAACGACCCGGTCGGTCAGCTCACTCCGGCACGCTTGCTCGAAATTCAGCGCTCGCTTCCGAAAGTGGCGCCAAAGACGAGCCCGGCGCTCAGCCCCGAGCCCCGCTTGCACCAGCGAGTTCCGGGCGGCCACGAAGACGACTAAAGGGCTGTCGCGAACCGACGCGCCCGATCCGGGCACGCCCCCGAGCCTGGCACCGGGCCAGGTCCGGGCTGGACCTGGCAACAACCGGCAGAAAGCCTGCTCAGAGAGGAATCCGAGTCGAATCGCCGCGAGAAGTCGCCAGCGGCGTGGGCCTGTCGAAAACAGACCTCTGGTAAGCGCTAAAGCGCTGCAAATCTAGGGCATATCTCGGCTGAACCGGGCAGTCCCGACGGGACATGTCCGCGCGCCTGGCACCGGAACAGGTCCCGGGCGGACGCGTCTTCTTTACCGAATCTTTGCGTTTTCCAGGTGATTTCTTGCTTGCGCCTGGACCCGATCTTGCGCGGGCAGGGGTAGGTTCAACTTGTCAGAGAAAGATTGGAGACGAACCTCGATGAGAAAGAGACACGTAGTCGCAGTGGCGATGCTGATCGGGATCGGCGCGGCGCTCGGGACCTACGCCGTGACTCGCACCAGCGAGCTCGGAGTTAGCTCGAGGGTATCCGCGAAGAAGGCCGCCGACGCGACCGTCACCGTGCGAACACGGAGGCTGGACGCACTCGAGGCCTCGCTACGGAAGGCCCTCGCACTCAAGCCTCCGGCGCTGCCGCGAGTCCCCAAGCTCCGCCCTGCACCTCACTCCACTCCGGTCGTCTACTCGGCCGCGCCGGCGCCCACAACCCGCGTTGTTGTCCGCTCGGCTGCGCCCGTAAGAAGCACACGTGCCGCGGCATCGCCCGCGAGCCACGGGGAGCAAGATCACGGACACCAGCAATCTGGCTCGGGAGGCGAGAGCAATGACTAACGACTTTGGACGCCTGTACGTAACTGTGCTCGCGGCGGTTGTCTTCTTTGTCGCCTGGGCCGTCATCGCGGCTCGACCCTGGGTGCCGGAGAACGAGGGCAAGCAGGATCCTCGCCTCGTCGCTTTGACGGCCCGCGAGCAGAGACTGCGCCAGGACGCGATCGCAATCAAGAAGATCGTGGACAAGCGCTGGGCCACTTACCGGGTCGAGCTTGCCAACCGCAAGCATCTGATCGCAGTTCGGGCACAGCAAAATGTCGCCCGGGCTCGAGCACAGGCTCAGGCCGTGCGGCAAGTCCAGACCTACCAGCAGTCTTCGCAGTCGGCAGCGGTTTCCTCGGCTCCGGTCGTGAGAGTCGCCCCGGCGGCGCCTGCAGCTACTCAGACAAGGACTTCGTGATGAACGACCCGACCTTTGATCTTCAAAGAAGGGTGGGAACCATGTACCGGATCGTGGTCGACCGGCAGTTGTGTAGCGGGTTCGGCTCCTGCGTGGACGCCGCTCCCAAAGTCTTCGAGCTCGACCGCTCGGGAGTCGCCTCGCTGCTGATCTCGGAAACCGACAACGCCGGCGTGCTCGAAGCAGCCGGGTCGTGCCCGATGGGCGCGATCAGCATCTTCGACGCCGACAGTGGAGAGCAGGTGAACTGAAATGGCACGCGCCGCTGGCACCGTCATCGTGGTGGGTACCGGCCTGGCCGGGTTGCGCACCGCCGAAACGCTACGGGCGCAAGGTTTCGAGGGCCGCGTGATCCTCGTCGGGGAGGAGAAGTATCTCCCCTACGAGCGCCCGGCTCTCTCCAAGGAGCTGCTCGCCGGCAAGCGCTCCGCGGAGCAGGTCATGCTCAGGAAGCCCGAATTCTTCGAGCAGGAGCAGATCGAGCTCGTGCTGGGCCGACGGGTCGAGCAGATCGACGCCGAGCGGCGCGTGGCGCTTCTCGATGACGGGCGCGAGCTTCGCTGGGATGCGCTCGTCATCGCCACTGGCGCGCGAGCCAGACGGCTGCGCGGACTCGAGACGCCTGCGGGTGTGCTGTACCTGCGCACGCTCGCCGACTCGCTCGCCCTGAGCGAGGAGCTCGCGCGGGGCAAGCGGCTGGCGGTGGTCGGGGCCGGTTTCATTGGCGTCGAAGCGGCCTCGACCGCCACCGCACTGGGCTTGGAAGTGACGATCGTCGAGCCAATGGAAGCTCCCCTGGAGCGCGTGCTCGGTACCGAGGTCGGCACGCTCCTGGCCGAGCGCTACCGGGCGCACGGAATCGACCTGCGCCTCGGCGCCGGGGTTACGGGCTTCAGCGCCGGCGAGGACGGACACGTGCGGGCGGTTCGGCTCGATGACGGCAGCGAGGTCGCCTGCGACGTAGCGCTGGTCGGAATCGGTGCCGAGCCGGCCGGAGAGCTGCTTGGTGTGGGCGAGATCGCAACGGATGCCTCGGGCCGCACCGCTCTCCCTGACGTCTACGCCTGCGGCGACGTGGCTAGCACCTGGCGCGCGTCTCTAGGACGGCGTGTGCGGGTTGAGCACTGGACAAACGCGGCCGGTCAGGCCGCGGCGGTCGCACGCACAATCCTCGGCGAGGAGAGCGTGCACGACGACGTGCCCTTCTTCTGGTCGGATCAGTTTGGACTGCGGCTCCAGCACGTCGGCTTCGCCTCGGAGTGGGCGCGGGTGGAGATAGGAGGAGGAACCAACGCCTTCTCTGCTCGCTATCTCGACCACGACGGACGACTTCTCGCCGCACTCGGCGCCAACCGTCCGGGCGAGATCGCAGCCCTGCGTCGTGAGCTCAAAGCGAACGCTCGCGCCTCCGTCGAGCGCCGTCGCGCTCCCGAGCTGCGACCGGCGCTGTCGCTTCCTTAAATATCGGCTAACGGCCGCGCACGGCTGCGACAGCGCCGTGCACGGCCGCCACTATCTCGCCCAGCTCCTGGTCCTTGGTCAGACAGGCGAAGGCGCCCGCCTCGACCAATGCCTCGCGCTCGCGCGAGGTGGCCAGCCCGGTCAGGCAGACGACAGCCAGCCCCGGAAAGCGCTCGAGCAGTATCCGGGTCGCCTCGACGCCGTCGAGGCCGGGCAGCCGGTAGTCGAGCAGGACGACGTCGGGGCGGGCCGTGGCGCAGTGCTCGAGTGCGGTCTCGCCATCGGCGACCGAGCCGGCGATCTCGACGTCATCGCGCAGGCCGAGCAGAAGCTCGAGTGCCTCACGGTAGATCGCATTGTCCTCGACTAGAAGGACGCGTGGTAACGGGCTCATCGAACACCGCCGAAGTCGCCGCAAGACCGGATCATGAGCCCGGCTTTCGGCGCACGTCCTCTATCGCCTTCGCGCTCGTCCATCTTCGAAGCAATCGGCAAAGACGGCCACCGGCGATAGCCATATCGAGCCCGTGCCAAAGAGGGGCGCTCAGAGCCGACTTCGGTAGGGATGTGCAGGCCTAGCGGAATCGGCTCTTAGCCGCCCGAAGAAGCGGAGACGAGACGGAGTCGCGGCGTCTGCTCGTTTCGTTCTCTCGAAAGCTCCAGCGCGATAGCCCGCAGGCACTCCAGCAGCCCGGCCGCGCCGGCATCGACGACTCCGTTCTCACGCAGTACGGGGAGCCGGTCAGAGATTCGAGCCAGCGCCTCTTCGCCGCGCTCGACGAGCTTTTGAAGGAGTTGTTCCAGCGACAGCTTCTCGCGCCTACGTGAGCGAGCCTCCTCGGCCAGCTCGCACATCAGAGTCAGCATCGTCCCCTCGACCGGCCGCTGCACGGCGGCGTAGGCGGCTTCTCTAGCCCGTTCGAGCATTGCGGCAAGCGCCCGTGAATCTACGGGTGGCGCGGCCGGAGCCGCCTCGACGGCCCCGCGGACGATCTGCGAGAGGATCACGCCGGAGTTGCCGCGAGCTCCCATCAACAAGGCTCGGGCGAGGTTCTTGTGCAGCAGCGGGCGCTCGTTCGGCAGCGGCGCCTCGAGCTCGTTCACGAGCGCGCGAACGGTCATGACCAGGTTCGCGCCGGTGTCACCGTCGGGGACCGGGTAGACGTTCAGACCGTCGATCCGCGGACGCTCGCGTTCGAGTGCCTCGAGCGCCGCCCGCGCCAGCCGGCGCAACACTTCGACCTCAGCGGCCGTCGCTGTCCGGTCAGTCTCTGCGTCTGACATCGTCGATCAACACCTCCACCCGTCCCACCTCGAGCCCGGTCTGGCGCTCAACTTCGTAGCTCACGCTCGAGCGCACGGTCGCCGCCACCTCGGCCAGATTGAGACCGTAGGCGATCACCACGTGCAGAGCCAGCTCAATCCCCTGCTCGTGCGCCTTGATCTCCACTCCGTGCCTGCGCCTGAGCGCAAGCGCCCGGCGAAAGCGACCGCCTGCCTTGAGACCGACAACCCCGTAGCACTCGCCCAGCGACCGCTCCGCGATCTGAGCGATCGTCCGCGACGAGATCGCAAGCCGCCCCAACGGTGTCTCCTGGAGTCGCAAGACTTCCACGGCCGTTAGACCGTAGAGGAACGATGACGGTTGCGCGCAGCTCGATTCGCGAAATACACGGCACTACGTTCCGCCGCCCGCCACCGAGCCACCCACCCGCGGGGTCGTGATGGTAGTGCGGTGAGCGGCCCTTCGGTTGCTGGCGCCGC
>PMMN01000020.1:0-12736 GCA_003162235.1 Actinomycetota bacterium
TCGGGCAGCGTGATCCCGATCTTCAGGCGCCAGATTGAGAAGGGCGGCCCGGTCACGGTCACCGATCCCAAGATGACCCGCTACTTCATGACCATTCCCGAGGCGGTCTCGCTGGTCGTGCAGGCCGGCGGCATGGGCGCGAGCGGCCAGGTGTTCGTGCTCGACATGGGCAAGCCGGTGAAGATCCTCGATCTGGCCCAGAACATGATCCGGCTCTCGGGCAAGGAGCCCGGGCGCGACATCGAGATCGTCTACTCGGGCATCCGGCCGGGCGAGAAGCTGCACGAGGAGCTCTGGGGCGGGCACGAGACGGTCNNCAAGTGGCTCGACGCCGAGCTGGCGGCGCTGGCCAAGCTCGTCGAAGCCGGGAACGCCGACGGCGTCGTCAAGAGGCTGGGGAAGATCGCGCTCGGTGCGCAGCGGCTCGAAGAGAAGAAGGCGGCGGCACCCGCCCGTAGCCGCGGTGGAAAGACCGGCACAGTTCCGAAACAGCCCCCGCTCTGATCCGTCACCGTCCACCAGCTAGCGTGTCGGGTGTGAAATCACCTACGCGTATCTCTAGCTCTCGACGCTCGCCGTCGCAGCCGACATGAGCGGCTACGACTCGAGAACGCCCGAGGTCAATACGAATCCGCTGCAAGTCGCAGTGGCCGCGGAGCGGCCGGACTTGCAGCGGATAGTCGCAGGGCTCAATCCCGAGCAGCGGCGCGCGGTCATGCAGGCGCGCGGGCCGGTTTGCATTCTCGCCGGCGCCGGTTCGGGCAAGACGACCACGATCACGCGCAGAGTCGCCTGGCAAGTGGCAAGCGGAGCCTTCCCCGCCGATCAGATCCTGGCGGTGACCTTCACCGAGAAGGCGGCGACCGAGATGCGCTCGCGCCTGAAGGCGCTCGGGGTCGAGAACGTGAGCGCGAGAACCTTTCACTCCGCGGCGCTCGGACAGCTGCGCTGGCTCGCGCCGGGTCGCGTCGGCGAGATCCTCCCCAGCAAGGGCCTGCTCCTGCGCCGGATCGCCAACAGCCTGCCTAGGCCGTACTGCTACCGGACGGCCTCCGACCTCGCCTCCGAGATCGAGCGGGCCAAGAACCGGCGCGTCCCTCCGAGTCGCTATCTCTCCAGTCTCGAGGGGCATGAGCCGCCGCTCCCGGCCGATCTGATGCTTCAGGTCTACGAGGCCTACGAGCGCGATAAAGGGGACGCCGGCCGGATCGATTTCGAAGACCTACTGGAGCTGGCGATCCGTCTCTACGAGGAGGACGAGCAGGCCGCGATGCTCCTGCGCGAGCGCTTCCACACCTTCACCGTGGACGAGTACCAGGACGTGAACCTGCTCCAGCAGTCGCTGCTCGACCTCTGGCTCGGAGAGCGCGACGAGCTCTGCGCGGTCGGCGACGACTACCAGGCGATCTACGGCTTCACCGGCGCCACGCCCGACTACCTGCTGGCTCTGCCCGAGCGCTTTCCTCACGCTGTCGTCGTGACTCTGGAGTCGAACTACCGCTCGACCCCGCAGGTGCTCGAGCTGGCGAACCGGCTCGTGCCCCGGCTCGGCGGCGCGACCAAGTCGTTGCGACCCACGCGCGAAGATGGAGTCGAGCCCGAGTGCCGCGCGCTCGACGGTTACGACGAGGAGAAAAGCTTCCTGGTCGAGCGGATCGAGCAGCTGCGCAAGGAGAGCGTGGACTTCGAGCAGATGGCGATTCTCGTCCGCACGAACGCGCGCGCCGCCGACTTCGAGGAAGCGCTCGCCGGGGCACAGATCCCGTTCCAGGGCTCCTCGCTGCTCGAGCGCGAAGCGGCGCGATACCTGCTCCGGCGGGCGGCCTCACTGCCCGCGAAAGAGCTCGCGCGCGGAGTGCGTCGTATCGCCCACGCCCAGGGCTGGCTCGAGAAGCCTCCCAAGCGCCTCGGCGACCGTGAGATGACGCGGCTCGCCGACCTGAGCCGCCTGGTTCGCCTGGCCGAGGAGTTCGAAGACGGGGAGCTGAACGGCGCCGCTTTCGTGGCCGAGATCCGACGCCGCTTCGATCCGCGCGCCGCCGGCAAGGGCATTCACCTGCTCACCTACCACCGCGCCAAGGGGCTCGAGTTCACGGCGGTCTTCCTGCCGCGGCTGGAGGAGAAGGAGCTGCCCTGCAAGCTCTCGATGGCGCGCAGCGAGGAGCTGGCCGAGGAAAGGCGCCTGCTCTACGTCGGCCTGACGCGCGCCAAACGCCACCTCTTCCTGAGCTGGACGAAGAAGGCGCCACCGAGCCGCTTCCTGGTCGAGCTCGGCCTGACCAAGTACGAGCCCTTCGAGCGCAGCGGCGTCGAGGTATTCGCCCGCTCACCCGGCTTCGAGCCGCTTCGCGCCTGGCGCCGCGCCCGCGCCCAGAGCGACAGTGTCCCGGCTTTCGTCGTCTTCTCGAACCGCACCCTCGAGGCGATCGCTTCACACCGCCCCGGCTCACTGGAAGAGCTGGCGCAGGTGCCGGGCGTCGGCGAGAAGAAGCTCGATCGTTACGGCGAAGAGGTGCTCGAGGTCATCGCGGCGAGCTGACGGCACCCGGTCGCGCGTTTACGTCCGCCGCCAGCCGGCGGGAGCGTGCGCCCACCAGCGTCCGTCGCGGCGGCTCACCTCGATCGGGATGGCGAAACAACGCGAGAGCGCCTCGCTCGTGAGCGTCTCGGCGACGGGGCCGGAAGCGACAATCTCGCCTCCGTGAAGAAGCAACGCGTGCGTCGTCGTGCGCGGCAGCTCCTCGAGGTGATGGGTGGCAAGCACAGTCGTAAGCTCGGGATCGGTGTCGGCGAGCGCCTCGATGGCTGCCAAGAGCGCCTCGCGCGCGGGCAGGTCGAGCGCGGCGGTCGGCTCGTCCAGAAGGAAGAGGCGCGGCGAGCTCATCAGCGCCCGGGCCAGGAGGATACGCTGGCGTTCGCCTTGCGAACAGATCCCGAACGGGCGAGTGGCCAGGTCGGCGCAGCCGAAGAGCTCGATCAATTCCTCGGCTCGCACTCGAACTTGCTCGTCATAGCGCTCCCAGAGTGGGATCCGCGTACCGGTCGCCCCGGTCAGCACGATCGTCGAGACCTCGTAGCTCTCGTCGAGCTTGCGGTCGAGCCGGGCTTCGACGACTCCGATCCTCTCCCTCAGGCGCCGCACGTCGGTACGGCCCATGCGCTCGCCGAGCAGCTCGACTCTGCCCTCGGTCGGGTGCATGGCGGCGGCGGCCAGTGTCAACAGCGTGCTCTTACCGGCTCCGTTCGGGCCGAGGAGCGCCCACTGCTCGCCCGGCTCCACCTGCCAGTCGATCCCGGAAAGCAGCCGGTTTTTACCCCGGCGCACGCCGACGCCGTCCATCAGGATCGCGGGCGCCTCGCTCACGACCCGAGCCGCTCGATCTCTTCCAGGCAGGCGCGTAAACCCTCGCGCCAGTGCGGCAGGCGAGGAGTCTCCGGCTTCTCGCTGCGAAGGATCGAGTAGGAAGGGCGGGGAGCCGGCCGATCGAGCTCGGCGCTCGTGATCGCCCGCACGCGGCAGCTGAGTCCCGCCTCCTCGAAGATCGCCTCGCTGAACTCCTTCCAACTGCAGTCGCCGGTGGCGGCGGCGTGATAGACGCCGAAGGGCAACTCGACGATGCGGCGCGTCGCCTCGGCCAGGTGCGTCACGTAGGTCGGGCAGCCGCGCTGATCGTCCACCACCGAGATCTCGTCGCGCTCGGCCCCGAGCCGCAGCATCGTGCGCAGGAAGTTGTGCCCGGTGGCGCCGAAGAGCCACGAGCTGCGAACGATCCAAGCCCGCTCGCCGGCGACCTGCTCGCCTGCGAGCTTGGTGCGCCCGTAGACAGAGAGCGGCCCGGTCGGGTCGGACTCGAGGTAGGGCTCGCGCTTCTCGCCGCTAAAGACGTAGTCACTGGAGTAGTAGACGAGCGGTGCCCCCAGCGCGGCGACGTTACGAGTCCCGCCGACGTTCGCCCGCTCGGCGCCGTCCGGATCGGCCTCGGCGCCGTCCACATCGGTCCAGGCGGCGGCGTGTAGAGAGAGATCGGGCGCCTCCAGCCAGGCCGGCGCCGGATCGGCGACGTCCCACTCACCGAGATCGACCCCGGTCACCTCGTCGCCCGCGAACGCCTCGGCCAGCACGCGGCCGAGCTGCCCGGCCGAGCCCGTGATCAGGACGCGGCGAGGTCGCGCGGCGACAGATTCGGTGCTTGCGTGCTCCACAGGTGTTTGACGCGTGGGTCGGTCCAGGAGATCCCCTGCTCGTCGGGATCGCTCGAGTCGTACTCCTCGGTGACTTGGTAACAGAAGAAAACGTCGGTCAGAGCCTCGAAGCCGTGCGCATGCCGGCCCGGCACCCAGACGCCAACCGGGTTCTCGTCGCCGATGTCGAGCGAAAAGACATCACCTGCGTCGCGATCGAGCACGACCACGCGCGCCATGCCCTGAAGGCAGACGAAGAGGTCGTCCTGCCCGCGCTCGTGATAGTGAAGGCCGCGGATCACACCCTTGCGAGAAAAGGAGACGTTCGTCTGCCGTGTCGGCCGCGGCACCAGGCTTTCGCGCCGGATCTCGCAGAACCAGCCGCGCTCGTCCGCGAAGCGCCGTAACGGAAAGAGCTGCATGTCCTTCAGCAGCCGGCTCGTCGTCTCGCTCACTTGTTGACTCCGTTCTTGCGCACGAAGTCGTTGACCGCGTAGTACGCGTCGATCGACTCGCCGGCGTCGCCCCAAAAGCCCTCGATCAAGTCGTACTCCATCACGCCCTGATCTACGTACCAGTTGTTCACGTCGGTGATTTCGAGCTCGCCGCGCTTCGAGGGCTCCAGCTTGGAGATCACCTCGAAGACGTCGGAGTCGTAGAAGTAAACCCCGGTCACAACCAGGTCGCTGGGGGGATCCTGAGGCTTCTCGACTATGCGCACGATGCGATCGCTTCCGTCGAGCTCGGGAACGCCGAGGTGGCGAAGATGCTCGGGGTCGGTCTCGCGCGCCAGCAGAACGCGGGCGCCCTTCTCCTGCTCACAGAAGTGCTCGACCGACGGCGCAAACGAGCGCTCGAGCACGTTGTCGGCCAGCATCACGACCATGCGATCGCCGCCTACGAAGTGCTCGGCCAGTCCGAGCGCTTCGGCGATGCCGCCCGGGTTTTCCTGGTAGCCGTACTCGAGCCGCGAGATCCCGAATTCGCGCCCGTTTCCGAGCAGGCGCAGGAACTCGCCCGCGTGCGTGCCACCGGTGACGAGCATCAGGTCGGTCACGCCGGCCAGTACGAGCGCCTCGATGGTGTAGGAGACCATCGGACGGTCATAGATCGGGAGCAGGTGCTTGTTGGTGATGCGGGTGAGCGGATGCAGCCGGGTACCGGAGCCCCCGGCCAGGATCACGCCTTTCAGGCCATCTGCCATGGCCTGGATGCTACGTGCTTCGGCGCCGACGCGAGAGACTATTCGCTCGGGACGGGCGCCGCGCACGGCGCGAGCGGCGACGGCTCAACCCGTACGAAACGCGCCATCGGCGACGGTAGCCACCAGTTGTAGCGTCCGAACAGCGCCATCAACGAGGGCACCAGAATGGCGCGGATCAGGGTGACATCGAAGAGAATCGCTGCGGCCAGCCCGAAGCCGAACTCCTGCATCGAGCTCAGGCGCCCGGCNNACGGCCTGCTCGTTCGAGGCGCCGTTGTCCCAGCGATTCATCCCTTCGTTCCAAGGGCCTATTGGAATAGACCTCGCGCCCGCTAGGCTTGGATTGTCGGATCGCGAGGTAAAAGAGAGACGTGAGCGAGCACAAACGGAGAGACCCGCACCCCGAGGAGTTCGAGCAGTTCGAGCAGCTTCTGACCGACCTTTGGCGAGCGCAGTTCGGTGGCCGTCATCGAGGAAGTTTCTGGCCCGCAGTCGACAGCTACCGCACCGAGAATCCGGCGCAGCTCGTGGTGATCGCGGAGCTTCCGGGCATCGACCCCGAGCAGGTGCAGATCGTTCTGCACGACCGTTCGCTGATCATCGCCGGCGAGCGCATCAGGCCGAAGAGAAACGGACGCCGCTACCACCAGATGGAGATCGACCACGGTCCTTTCCAGAGGCGGATTCAGGTGCACGAGCAGGTTGACGCCGAGGCGGCCAGCGCCACCTATGAGCGCGGACTGCTGCGGATCGTCCTGCCGATCGCCGAGCATCCGACGGGCGCGATCCGGGTACCCATCGAGCTGAGGTCGAAGCAGTGATAAGCGACAAGAGAGATCAAAAACGGAAAGACAAGTCGCCGGCCGGGGCTCGAGAGGACTCCGACGGCGCGGCGACCGACTTCTCGGAGGCGCGCTTCGAGCTGCCGTTGCTGCCGATCAAAGAGACTGTTGTCTTTCCCGACTCGATGACGCCTCTGGCAATCGGGCAGGAGCGCTCGATCAAGCTCGTCGACGACGCCGTCAGCGGCGAGGGGCGCCTGGCGCTCGCCGCCGTCCGAGGCGAGGACGAGATCGAGAAGCCCTCCTGGGACGACATCTATACGGTCGGCGTCGAGGCGCTCGTATCGAGGTTGCTCAAGATGCCCGACGGCACGCTGCGACTGCTCGTTCAGGGCGTGCGCCGTATCCGTCTGATCGATCGCGTACGCGACAAGCCTTACTTGGTCGGCCTGTTCGAGGAGATACCCGACGTCGTCGGCACCTCCGACGAGCTCGAGGCGCTTACCCGCAACGTCCAATCACAGTTCGCCCGCGTTATCCAGATGGAGCCCTACCTTCCCGACGAGCTGGCGATCGCCGTGGCCAACATCGACGATCCCAGCCTGCTCTGCTACCTGGTCGCCTCCAATCTGCGTCGCCTGACGGTGGCCGAGCGCCAGCAGCTGCTCGAGCAGACAGACGTTGCCGAGCGCCTGCGCGCGCTCTCTCGCGTTCTCGCTCGCGAGGTCGAGGTCGGCGAGCTCGAATCGAAGATCCAGACCCAGGTGAAGTCCGAGCTCGACCAGGGTCAGCGCGAGTTCATCCTGCGCCAGCAGATGAAGGCGATCCAGGACGAGCTCGGCGAGGGTGACCCGGAACAGGCCGAGCTGAAGGAGCTGCGCGAACGCATCGAAGCTGCCGACTTGCCCGAGGAGCCGCGTAAGGCCGCCGAGCGCGAGCTGGGCCGGCTCGAGCGCCTGCCAAGCGCCGCCGCCGAGTACGGCGTGATTCGCACTTACCTGGAGTGGATCGTCTCGCTGCCCTGGCGAGCAGAGAGCGAGGATCACCTCGATCTCGAGCGCGCCCAGCGCACCCTCGACGAGGATCACTACGACCTGGAAAAGGTCAAGGACAGGATCCTCGAGTATTTGGCCGTCTCGAAGCTGAAGGGTGACGTCTCGGGGCCGATTCTCTGCTTCGTCGGCCCGCCGGGGGTCGGTAAGACCTCGCTCGGGCAATCGATCGCGCGGGCGCTCGGACGCAAGCTGGTGCGCATCTCGGTGGGCGGCGTGCGCGACGAGGCGGAGATCCGCGGGCACAGGCGCACATACGTCGGAGCCATGCCCGGAACGATTATCCGCGCGCTGAGGGACGCGGAGACGCGCAACCCGGTCTTCCTGATCGACGAGATCGACAAGATGGGAATGGACTACCGCGGCGATCCCGCCAGCGCGATGCTCGAGGTGCTCGATCCCGAGCAGCACATGAGCTTCCGCGACCACTACCTCGACCTGCCCTTCGATCTCTCCCGCGTGCTCTTCATCTGCACCGCGAACCAGGCCGAGACGATCCCGCCTCCGCTGCTCGACCGCATGGACACGATTCATCTCTCCGGCTACACGCGCAACGAGAAGCGGGGCATCGCCGAGCGCTTCTTGGTGCCGAAGGTGTTCGACGCGAACGGTCTCGGGAACGGTCAGATGTCGTTCTCGGGGAAGGCGCTCGACCTGGTCATCCGCGAATACACGCGCGAGGCGGGAGTGCGCAATCTCGAGCGCCAGCTCGCCGCTCTTTGCCGCAAGGGCGCGCGCCAGATCGCCGAGGGCAAGGCGAAGAAGATCGCGGTCGGCGAAAAGCAGGTGCGCGAATGGCTGGGGCCGCGGCGCTTCAGCGGCGAGGTGCGCAAGCGCACGTCCGAGCCGGGCGTGGCGACCGGGCTCGCCTGGACGCCGGTCGGCGGCGAGATCCTGTTCGTCGAAGCCACGGCCTATGACGGCAGCGGTCGTCTGACTCTCACCGGGCAGCTGGGTGAGGTGATGCAGGAATCGGCGCAAGCGGCGCTCTCCTATGCGCGAGCGCACGCCGGCGACCTGGGTATCGACCCGGGCTGGTTCCAAAAACACGATCTCCATCTGCACGTGCCGGCGGGCGCGGTGCGCAAAGACGGGCCGTCGGCCGGGATCACGATGGCGACCGCGATCATCTCCCTGGTAACGGGGCGCGCGGTCTCGGAGGAGGTGGCGATGACGGGCGAGATCACGATCACGGGGCAGGTGCTTCCGATCGGCGGCATACGCGAGAAGCTGCTGGCGGCACAACAGGCCGAGATCAAGCGTGTGATCCTGCCGCGCGAGAACGAGCCCGACCTCGAGGATCTGCCCGAAGAGACGAGACAGGCGCTGACGCTGGTACCGGTGGACAGCATCGGCGAGGTTATCGAGGCTGCGCTCGAAGCCGGTGACGGCAGACCGACAAGCGCCGTCTCCCGGAGCGGGCGCCAGGCGACTTCGGCGAGACCGCGGAAACCGGGTCCGCGTAAAACTGGTCTTCAAAAAAGCGCCGATTAGACGACACTATGAGTAGCAACCCCGAACGACGCCGATCCTGTACGGTGCGGAACGGACGGGGAAAGAATGGGTCATGCTCGAGCGACGCGGGGGAAGAGGCTATGAACAAGAAGACGGATAGGCTTTCGGATGCGGCTACGAACGTGCGCCCCTACGTCGAGCGCGCGCTCAAGGACGAGGAGTTGCGCGACAACGTGCGCCGCGCCTTCCAGACCGCCAAGGACGTTTACGAGGAGCTCGTTTCTCAGGGACACGTCTCGAAGGCCGCCACACACGTGGCCACCGACCACGATGTTCAGGAGAACCTGCGCAAGACGGTCGAGGAGCTCAAGAGCGCGACCGCACGCCTGCAGGGACGCGAGGAGGAAGAGGCACACCGGGGCAGGAACACGACGGTGCTTCTGGCCGGTATCGCGCTAGGCATTCTCTTCAACCCGACGACCGGACCGCAGGCCCGTGCCTGGCTGCGTGAGACGATCCTGGGGCCGAGCGAGGAGATCGAATACACCCCGGCGGACGACGAGGTGGGCGCTTCCGGAGACGGCGCTGCCTGAGTAAAGCGGGCGACCGGCCGCTGCCGAGCTTAGAGCCTGTTCCGGTAGAGAAGAGGCTCTAGCCGCGATTCATCAAGGGCGCAGTGCTCGCGCTCGTTGCCTGGAGCAGGCTTTTGAGCGCGCTCTCGTCGAGACGCGGCAGTGCCGAGATGTCCGTCGCGTGCAGGAGCACTGCGCCCGCCTGCTGAGTGCTCGCGTGTTTCGCCAGCTGCCTGGCCCAGGCGCCTGTCCCGGCGGGGAAGGAGACATCTTTCAGGTGCTGCAGGCCAACCAGCCACCTGTACCCGTCCACGGCGCTCCCGTCGTATCCAAGCGGAAGGAGCGAGGCCGGATGGGTCTCGAAATGGAGGTGCGGCGGTGTCGTGATGGCGTCGCCGGTGTTGCCGACGAAGCCGAGCACGTCTCCGGCCTTTACGCGCGTCCCGTTCACGGCCAGCGGCGAGTAGGCCGAGAGGTGCGCGTAGTAGTACTCGTTTCCCTTCATGTCCCTGAGCCAGAGCCGGTTTCCGCCCAGGTTGTTCCAGCCGACGGAGTAGACCGTGCCCTCGCCGACCGCCAGCACCGGCGTTCCCATCGGCGCGAAGATGTCGATGCCGTGATGCCAGACAGTGTCCGCCCTCGGCGCCCCGAACGAATCCGAGAACCAAGCCTGGCCGTAGACGGGGAAGACGTAGCCCTTGGCGGTCAGCCTCAGTTGTAGATCGGGAGGGCGCTTCACGACCCCCGGAGCGTTGTTCGGGTTCGTTGTCGTCGTTTTCGTCGTCGTCGTTGTCTTCGTCTTGGAGGGCTTCTGCGGTTTCGACTTTTCCGGCTGCGGCCCGCCGGTTGGAATCGTTACGGTCTCTGTCTCGATACTGGCCTGCGCGCGAGCTTCCGCCGAGCCGATGATGATCTCGCTCCCGGCGGGGAGACCGCCGTGATCGGTGTTGACGTGGATATCGAGCACGCGCAGCGACTCTTGGTAGCCCTTCGTCCCCGGATCGCCGGCACCGACCGTCTGTACGAGCGTCTGCATATAACCCCAATCGCCGAGCGGAATCCGTCCGTTCGGCGAGATCGCGAGCGGCTGGCCCTGGAAAGTAGCGCCGCTCACGCTCGTCTGGAACGTGTCTCCGTTCGCCTGGGTTGCGGAGGCTTCGGCGGTGGCCGAGGCGATGAGCTGCTGAATGCTGAGTTCACCGCCGAATAGCTGTATGCCGTTCAGGGTCGCCGTGGCCGTGGCCGTGGCAATACCGCTCGAGGTCGTGGTGACGTTCGCCGAGATCGAGTCGATCTTGACGATCGAGCCGTCGTCCGGGTAGCTGTAGCTCTGGCTTGGCGGCGTCGCATCGGGAGGCGCGCTCACGTCAGGCGTACCGAATACTCCCTGCGGAACGGTGATCTTGACTGCGAACGCGAGCGCGGAGGCACCGGTTGTCGGTACGCTCGAGACGGCACTCGCAGTCGCAGCGGCGAGAAGTGCGCCGGCGAGCAGGAACCAGATGGGCCAGCGTCGCAGCACAGCCACCCATTATCGGCATAACCGCGGCCGCCCGCTCGGCCAAGCGCCCAAAGGTTGAACGCAGCCGCCTCGACCAGTAGCGTTCGCCCTCATGCTAGAGATCGCGTCCGCACTCCAGCTTCAGCTTGCCTCGGCCGCCTGGATAGCGATACCGCTGGCGACGCTCACGACCGTCTCGACCCTTCTCGGCGGCGCCGTCGCGCTTCACTACCGGCGCCAGATCGGGACGATTATCGCGCTCACCGGCGGAGTGGTCGTCGCGGTCGCGCTCTTCGACGTCCTGCCCGAGGCGATCGACACCGTGGGCGACTCCGACCTCGTGGCGACGCTGATCGGCGTCGGCTTCCTAGTCTTCTTCCTGGCCGAGCGCTTCGTCGTCCTCCACCACCGCGACGAAGAGGAGCAGGTCAAAGCTCATGCGCAGGTCGGCGCCCTCGGCGCGGCCGGACTCTCCGTACACAGCTTCATCGACGGGCTGGGTATCGGGCTCGCCTTCAGCCTCAACACCAAGATCGGGCTGCTCGTCTTCCTGGCCGTGATCACTCACGACTTCGCCGACGGCTTCAACACGGTCTCCTTCGTGCTCAGGCAGTCGGAGAACCGCCGCCAGGCGATTCGCTGGCTCGCCGCCGACGCGCTCGCGCCTCTGATCGGCGCAAGCGTCGGCTCCTCGCTCAGCATCTCCCAGCACCACCTCGGCTACATGCTCTCGCTCTACGTCGGCTTCTTCCTCTTCATCGGCGCCACCGACCTGCTCCCGCACGCGCACGAGCACGCCTCGACCAAGAAGGTGTTTCTCACGCTGGCCGGGTTCGCCTTCGTCTTCCTGATCAGTTTGGCGGGGGCTCGCTAGAGCCCGAGTGGACGCGCTCGCCGCGCCAAGCCCGCCAGCCAAGCTCGAGCGCGATCGCGATCATCAGGACGCCGAAGAGGCGCTGGAGCGAGCCGGGCGCGAGTCTCTCGGCCAGTAGGCCTCCGGCGACGACGCCTGCGAGCGAACCGAACCCGAGCTTCCAGACGGAGCCCCAGCGGATGTTTCCGTAGCGGCTCTGACGCCAGCTGCCGACCAGCACGACCGGGACGATCGCAAGCAGCGAGGTCGCCTCGGCCTGGTGCTGGTCGAGGCCGAGCATCAGCAGCGCGGGAACGAAGAGAATGCCTCCGCCGACCCCGAACAGCCCGGCGATAACACCGGCGGCTGCGCCGATCACGATCGCCAGGACGATCGTCATCCGATCACCAGCTTCAGTCCGATCGCGGCCAGGAGAACGGCAAACAGCGCCATCAGAACGCGGCTCTGCAGCCGCTGCTGAAAAGCGGTGCCGAGGAGAGCTCCGGCCGCGGCAGGAATGCCCACCAGCAGGGCGTAGAGCACGCGCACCTCGCCGTACCAGGCGTAGAAGATCGCGCCGGCCACGGCCGTGATCCCGATCGCCGCCAGCGAGGTGGCGGCCGCGACCTTGGGCCGCTGACCGAGCCAGATCAGGGCGGGAACGATGATCGTGCCGCCGCCGACTCCGAACAGAGCGCCGTAGAACCCGGCAGCCAAACCAATGAGAACGATCGGCATCGTCGTATCCTAGAGACGCCCCCTTTTTCCGCAGCGAGCCCGGAGGGCCTGCGGCGCCCGCAAGAGAGACGATGGAACCAAAACAGCTACTTGCCGAGCTAGGCGCCGATCCGGCGCGAGCGGCGATCCTGCTCGACGTGGACGGGACGCTGGCGCCGATCGTACCCCGGCCCGAGGATGCTCGGGTTCCCGACGCGACGCGAGCGGTGCTGCGAGAGCTCGCGAGCCGCTACGCGCTCGTGGCTTGCGTCAGCGGCCGCTCGAGCGACGAGGCGCGGCGGATCGTCGGGGTCGAGGAGCTCTATTACGTGGGGACGCATGGGCTCGAGCTGGCGCCCGACGCCGAAGCCTGGCGCGAGCAGATCGAGCGCTTTGCCGGAACGGTCGAGTGGCCGCC
>PMMN01000020.1:12816-20472 GCA_003162235.1 Actinomycetota bacterium
ATCTGCGTGGCGCTCAGCTCGAGCGAGGCGCCGGCCGGGCTGGCCGAGGCGGCCGACATCGTCGTCTCCGGGCCGGACGAGCTGGTCAAGCTCTTACGGGCTCTCTAGGGCCTGCTCGATCGCCTGCCAGGTGAGACGAATGTCCTCTTCGGTCGTGCGCGCGTTGGCGATCGCCCAGCGGATGACGTAGCGANNGTCGAGAACGGGCGCGGTGCGCAGAGCTCGAAGCGGTCGTCGGCCTGAACGAGCTCCTCGACCAGCCCGGCCAGTCGCACCGATGAGCGGATGTTGCTCTGCAGGCCTTCGCGCCCGTACCAGCGCAGCACCGCCCAGAGCTTGAGCGCCCGCATGCGCCGGCCCAGTGCCGGCCCGTACTCCATCAGGTTGAGCGCGTCCTCGGGAGTGCGCAGGTACTCGGGAACGAGGCTGAAGGCGGCGCGCAGGTCGTCGGGACGGGCGGTGAACAAGCAGGAGCAGTCCATCGGCGTGAACAGCCACTTGTGCGCGTTGACGATGAAGGAGTCGGCCAGCTCGACACCAGCGAGCGCCCAGCGAAACTCGGGGCAGACCGCGGCCGAGCCGGCGTAGGCGGCGTCCACGTGCAGCCAGGCGCCGTGCTCCTTGCAGAGCGGCCCGATCTCGGGTAGCGGGTCGACCGACGTGGTCGAGGTCGTGCCGGCGGTGGCGACGACCGCGCAGACATCGCCCCGGGCGAGCTCTTCGGCCAACCTGTCGACGCGCATGCGGAAGTCATCGTCGACCGGGATCGTGCGCAGCTCGAGCTCGAGCAGGCGGCAGGCCTTGGCGACCGACGAGTGCGCCTCTTCCGAACAGAGCACCGCGCGGCGACCGGCTCCGGCCTCGCGCGCCGCGGCGAGTGCCGAAAGCGTCGAGGTCGAGGCGGTGTCCTCGATGTGCCCGAACCAATCCTCTGGCAGGCCGAGCAGCTGCCTGATCCAGCCGAGCGCCAGCTGCTCGAGCTCGGTACCAGCCGGCGAGCTGCGCCAGAGCATGGCGTTCACGTTCAGAGCCGCGATCAGCATCTCGGCCAGGATCCCCGGCTCCGAGGCGGTCGTCGGAAAGTAGGCGAAGAAGCGCGGATGGTTCCAGTGCGTCAGGCCGGGCAGGATGATCTGCTCGAGGTCTTCGAGCACGGCCGAGAAGGGCTCTCCCTGCTCGGGCGGCTCGGCCGGAAGCTGCGCCAGCACCTCGCCGGGCTCGACTTGCGCCAGCACCGGCAACTCCGGCAGGCGCTCGAGAAAGCCTGCCACCCATTCGCTCGCGGCCTCGGCGCTCTGGCGAAAGCTCAGGATTTCTTCTTGGCGCGCAGGATCCGTTCCCACGGACGGGTGTTCAGTACCTGCTCGCTCGTCAGCCATGCTCTCCTCGCTTGTGCCAGGCCCAACTCGATGCTCATCAGAGTCACCGTCCGGTGCCCGTCGCTTGAGATCACGATCTTAGCCCCTGCCTCACCGGCAAGGCGCGCATGAACGTCGCGCAGGTCGAGCCGGTCGGGCTGACCGTTCATCTCCAGCGCCGTTTCGGTCTCGACCGCCCTGGCGACAACGCGCTCGATCGCCACCTGCGGCTCGCGCTGCCCGATCCTGCGCGCGGTCGGGTGAGCGATGCAATCCACGTGCGGGTTGTCCATCGCGCCGAGGATGCGCTCGGTCGGGCTGCGCTCGAATGCGGTGTGCAGCGCCCCGAACACCCAGTCCAGGCGCGCCAGCTCCTCGTCGGGAAGATCCATCGATCCGTCCGCCCTGATCGCGGACTCGACGCCGCTGAGGATGTGGAAGGGCGCGAGCCTGGCGTTCAGCGCCTCGATCTCCTCGAGTTGCAACTCCAGCCTTCCCTCTCGCAAACGGTCGCCGTGGTCGGTGATGGCCATGAACTCGTAGCCGCGCTCGATCGCGGCCAGCGCCATCTCCTCGATCGAAGCGCGCCCGTCCGACCAGGTCGAGTGGACGTGCAGGTCGCCGCGCAGGTCGCCGAGCTCGATCAACTGCGGCAGCGAGCCCGAACGAGCCGCCTCGAGCTCGCCCGAGCCCTCTCTCAGCTCGGGCGGGACGTAGGCGTACCCGAGCAGTTCGTACAGCTCCTCCTCGCTGGCGACGCTCACGATCTCGCCCGTCTCGACGCTGGTCACGCCGTACTCCGAGACCGATAATCCCTGCTTAACGGCGTCTTCTCGCAGACCGATGTTGTGCTGCTTGGAGCCGGTGAAGTGCTGGAGGACGTTGCCGTACGCCTCCGGCACGACGACGCGCAGATCGAAGCGGAGGCCGTTCTGTCCCACGACCTCGGCCTTGGTCGCGCCGGCCCCGACGACCTCGGCCACCCAGTCCATGGTGGTGAACTTCTCGATCAAGGCCGCCGGCTCGGGCGAGGTGGCNNTCCAGCGCCGCCGGCAGCGCCTGCCCGAGCAGCACGCGCCGCTCACCCGGCTCGGCCGCCCGCTCGAGCGCCTTCAGCACCTTCGCCTCGATCGTCGAGCCCAGGCCGGGCAGCGTTCGCAGGCGCCCGTCCTCGGCCGCGCGCCGCAACTCCTCGGGCGTCGTCAAGCCCAGCTCGATCCAGAAACGCGCGGCCGTCCTGGGGCCGATCCCGGGCAGGCGCAGGAACGAGACGACCCCGGCCGGGACGCGCTGCTCACGCTCGGCCAGGGCGTGGATCTTTCCGTCGGAGACGATCTCCCGGATCTTGCCCTCGATCGTCTTGCCGATCCCGGGCAGCTCGGTAGCCTGCCAGGTCTGGGCCAGCTCGCCGACCGAGCGCCCGCTGTCGAGTATCTGTTTCGCGGCGCGACGGTAGGCGTTGATGCGAAAGCTGTCGCCACCCTCCAACTGAATCAGGTCGGCGAGCAGATCGAACTGGGCGGCGACCTCGGCGTTCGACGGCATACGGGCAGGCATCAACACGATGTTAGAGCCCCCTTNNCGGAGATCGCCGCTCGCAGGCGGTACGGTTCGCGCATGGCCGGTGAACCCTCGGCGCCCGTGCGCACCCGACCTTCCGGGCGAGTCTGGCTCGTGGCCCTTTGTGCGGTCTCGATCATCGTCTTCCTCGCGATCGTCCTTCCCGGAGTTTTCGACCTCAAGCACGCGAAGCGCTCCTATGTGGTTTCAGAGCCGGTCAAGCGACTGGCGATCGACTCCAAGGGCACCGTCAAAATCGATATCTCACCGAGTCACGACGGCCGCGTTCACGTCCAGCGCACCTCGGCGATCTCGAAGGACTCACGCCTGATCGAGCGGCACCAGCTTTCCGGGACGACGCTGATGCTCAAGTCCTCCTGCACAGGAAGCCGGTTCGGCGTTCTGCGCCGCTGCGATCTCCACTACCACGTGCAGGCGCCCGCGCGGGTTGCGCTCTCGATCCACCTCCACCTCGGAATCGCGAAGGTACACGGATTTCGCGGCAGGCTCGACTTCAGGGCCGACGCGGGCGACTTCGTCGGCTCCGGCTGCAGCAGGCAGGCTTACCTCTCGCTCGGCTGGGGTCATATCGACTTCACGGACGCCTGCACTCCAGCGGTCATCCGAGTTCGAACGAAGGCCGGGAACATCGTGTTGACAGTTCCCGAAGGCCGCTACGCCGTCAACGCGACAACGCACTACGGAAACGGTATTCAACGACCGTTCGAGAACATCATCGAAGACCCCGCTGCTCGCAACCGGCTCGATGTGGCGCTCAGCTACGGCGGCTCCTTAGTCATCAAGGGAGTCCGCCCGTGAGACCTGACAGCGAAGGGCAGGACGTTGCGGTGCGCGGCTATTCGCGGCGATCGCTCGGACAGGTCCTATTCGACGCCTTCAAGACGGGCCTTTACATCTTCGTCAGCTTCCCGCTGGCGATCGGCTACGTCGTCTACTTCTCGGTCGGGATCAGCCTCGGCTTCGGGCTGGTCATCTTCCTCGTCGGCTTCGTGATCCTCGCCTTCGTCGTCCTCGCGGCGACTCTGGCGATGCGACTCGAGCGCTGGTTTGCGATCCACCTGCTCTCGGCCGAGATCCCGCCGCTCAACCTGCGGCGCGCTCGGGCCGGCGCATCACCCGAGCGGATTCACGTCGAGCGCGGCTACCGGGCGGTCCTGAAGCTGACCAAGGAGTACCTCGCGAGCGCATCGCTCTGGAAAGGGCTGGTGCTGCTCATCGTCAAGCTGCCGCTGACCGTGGTGGCGTTCGTGCTGGCGCTGATTCCGGCGGCGCTCACGATCGGCTTCGCGATGGCACCGGTGCTCGGCTACTTCAACGCCGGTTGGAGCGTCGATCTGACCTCTCGCGGCGCCTGGGTCACCGGTTTGATGGCGATCCCTTCCCTGGTCGTCACGATTGGCGTCCTCGACGGCCTCCGCAGCGTCCTGCGCCGCGTCACGACGTTCTTCCTCTCCTCGCCGCCGCCCGCCGACCGCCTGGTGCGCGATTCGCTGGCGGAGGGGCTTGGCGACGAGTCACTCACGATCGCCTACTGGCTGCCCAAGCGCGAGATCTTCGTCGACGACGAGGGGCACGAGGTTCAGATCGCGGCGGCGACGGCATCGGGCCGGGTCTGGACGCCCGTCGAGCACGACGGCAAGCTGATCGCGGCGATCATCCACCGCCCCGATCTGGCCAACACCAACATCGTCCAGACGGCCGGCACGGCCGCCGTGCTCCAGCTCGAGAACGAGCGCCTGCGCGCCGACCTGCGAGCCCGGCTCGATGAGCTGCGCGATTCGCGCGCCCGCATCGTCGAGGTCTCCGACGCCGAGCGCCGGCGCCTGGAGCGCAATCTCCACGACGGCGCCCAGCAGCAGCTGGTGGCGCTCGCCTTGCAGCTGCGCCTCGCCCGCGCCAAAACGACCGATCCCGAAAGCGCGAAGCTCCTCGACGCCGCCCTCGAGCAACTCGAGCAGGCGCTCTCCGAGCTGCGCGAGCTGGCGCGGGGCATCCACCCGGCGATCCTCAGCGACCGGGGGCTCGACGCGGCCGTCAGATCCCTGGCCGAGCGCCAGCCTGTTCCGACCGAAATCGAGTTCAAGGTCAAGCGNNATCGCCAAGTACGCCGAAGCGAAGCTCGTCAAGGTGCGCGTGCGCGAGCGAGGCGAAGCGCTCGAAGTACTCGTCGCCGACGACGGCTGCGGCGGCGCCGACGCAAGCAAGGGAACCGGACTGCACGGGCTCGAGGAGCGGCTGCGCGTTCTCGACGGGACGCTCAAGATCGAGAGCAAGTCCGGGAAGGGAACGCGCCTGCTGGCGCACATCCCGCTGCCGACCGGCGAGGAAGAACAGCCGGGCGACGACGCCAATCAGGAATGATGCCGGGATGCGCGCCTGCGTCTGCCTCCCCACCTACAACGAGCGCGAGAACCTGGAGGCGATGCTGCGCGCGCTTGAAGCCGTCCTCGGCGCCGACGATCGCGTCCTCGTTATCGACGACAACTCCCCGGACGGCACCGGCGAGATCGCCGATCGCCTGGCGAAGGAGCTGGGCTTCGTCGATGTGCTCCATCGCGAGCGCAAGGAAGGGCTCGGAGCCGCCTACGTCGCGGGCTTTCGCTGGGCGCTCGAGCACGACGCCGAGTTGGTGCTGGAGATGGACTGCGACTTCTCGCACAACCCCGCCGACGTCGCACGCCTGATCGAAGCCTCCGCCGACGCCGACCTGGTGCTCGGCTCCCGCTACGTGGAAGGCGGCAGCACGCGCGACTGGAGCTCGATCAGACGCCTGATCTCTACCGGCGGATCCTTCTACGCACGAACGCTCCTGCGCGTCCCCATCCGCGACTTGACCGGCGGCTTCAAGTGCTACCGCCGCAAGGTGATCGAGACGATCGAGATCGACACGATCTCGGCCCGTGGCTACGCCTTCCAGATCGAGACGACCTACCGCGCCCTGCGCGCCGGCTTCCGCGTTCTCGAGATCCCGATCGTCTTCTCCGACCGCGCTGCCGGCGGCTCGAAGATGGGCAAAAGGATCGTGCTCGAGGCGATCTGGAAGGTGCCAGTGCTGAAGCTGGGGCGCTGGCGACCGGCGACCGAAAACCACCACGGATGACGCCAGAAGTTCCAGCGCTAACGCACGTCTTGTTCGATTTCTTTGGAACGCTCGTGACCTATTCGGAGAGCCTGGTCGAGCAAGGATACGGAGGCTCGTACGAGGTTCTGGTAGCGGCCGGGACAAGCGTTGACTACTCCGGCTTCCTCGAATGCTGGTCGGACACGTTCGGAGAGTTCGAGCTGCGAGCGCAGCAGAGCTTGGATGAGTTTTCGATGGACGAAGTCTGCGAGGAGTTCCTGCGGCGAGTACTCACGCAACCGGCGAGCGCCGAGGTCATCGCTCGATTCCGAGATACCTACTTGATGGAGTGGAATCGGGGCGTCGAGTACATACCGGGAGTGACATCGCTACTCGAGGATCTGTTCGAGCGATTCTCCCTGGTCTTGGTAACTAACACCCATCATGCGGATCTTGTTCGCGATCATCTGAAGACGATGGACGCCGCGCAGTACTTTTCTACGGTCGTTCACTCGGTCGAGCACGGTAAGAGAAAACCATCCCGGTCGATCTTCGAGAGTGCGATCGCGCGTTCGGACGGAAGGCCCGAGACTTCAGTCTACGTAGGCGATTCCTACGCCACGGACTACCTCGGAGCGATCGGGGCCGGGCTTCGAGGCTTGCTGATCGATCCGGAACGCCGGTACGACGTGCCCCAGTCCGATCGTCTCGCCCACGTTCTCGAAACCCGCGCGCTGATAGTGGACTGATCCGTAGTCGCGGCTTATTCAGACCCTATAGTCATTGTTAGGCGAGACCTGACATGAGACCGACCGCCGAACCACAGATCGTCCTGCTCTTCGGGCGCCCTGGCGTAGGGAAGCTGACGGTCGGCTCGGCGCTCTCCGACGCGACCGGGTTCCCGCTTCTGCACAACCACGCCGTCGTCGACTTGGTCGAATCCCTCTTTCCGTTCGGCAGCCCGCCGTTCATCGCCATGCGTGAGCGGTTGTGGCTTGAAGCGATCGACGCCGTGCTCGCAGATGGTCTCGCCGGTTTGATTCTCACGTTCGCGCCGGAACGCACCGTCACTGATGAGTTCTTACCGGCGCTGCTGACGCATACGTCTGACGGCGGTGGGTCACTCCGGCTCGTCGAGCTACGCTGCACGGAGGCGGCCCTCGAAAGGCGACTCACCGATCCTTCGAGACAGCGTTTCGGCAAGATGCGTGACGTGGCGCAGTACCATCGGCTCGAGGCAGCGGGGGTTTTCGCCAGGCCCGTAATGCCCGCCGCAGAGTTGACGCTCGACACCGACGAGCTTGAGCCCGAGGAGGCCGCGCGGCGCATAGCAACCTATCTGCGAACCGCCCCGAAGCTCTACTCCCGGAAGTGATCCCAACCGCTGAGCTCAACCGGCCCACCGTTGCGGAGAAACACTACGCCTTCGCCCTCCTCGCAGCGGCCGACGACCGTGAAGCGGCCGGGCTCGGGGACGGCGGCCAGGAGCTCGTAGTCTTCGCCGAAGCCGCAGGCGAGCGAGTTAACGTCGAGGTCGAATTGCCGAGCGATCTCAGCGACTCCGTCGGCGACGGGCACCTGCTCGAGCTCGATCACCAGGCGGCAGTGCGAGCGCTCGGCGATGCGCAGGGCATCGGAGGCGAGCCCGTCCGAGAT
>PMMN01000064.1 GCA_003162235.1 Actinomycetota bacterium
GTAGTACGCCGAGCGGCAAGACACCTTCTTCATCTCTGGCTCCTGAGTGATCTGTGGGGTCTCGGGGGAAAGTTTGCTCACAGTAGGTTCGCGGCAGGACAACCGTCAAGAGCAAGCCGAGGTTTCCACTGCCGATGGCAAACGGTTACGTCGGATCCGAAGACGCCATGTCTCGTGATCGTCGGTCGCCGCAACCGATGCAGGTAGGCGAAAGTCCGAGGGAACACCGCCAGCCCTTGTGCCGTTTGAACTCCTGTAGGGAAAGAACGTAACGACTCGCAAGAAAGAAACGAGAGGCGGACATGGTCGATCGGCCGGAGAAGAAGGAACTCAAGGAGCGTCTGACGCCGCTCCAGTACGAAGTAGTTTGCGAAAGCGGGACGGAACAGCCGTTTCAGAACGAATACTGGGACAACCACGAGCCCGGCATCTACGTGGACATCGTCTCGGGCAAGCCGCTCTTCAGCTCGACCGACAAGTTCGACTCGGGCAGCGGCTGGCCCAGCTTCATGCGGCCGATCGACGGGGACGAGATCGTCGAGCATGGCGATTCTTCATACGGCATGAGGCGCACGGAGGTGCGGAGTTCGAGCGCAGACTCCCACCTCGGCCACCTCTTCCCCGATGGACCTGCTCCTACCGGGTTGCGCTACTGCATCAACTCGGCGGCGCTTCGCTTCATCCCGGTCGAGAGGCTCGAGGATGAGGGCTACGGAGAGTTTCTCGCCCTGTTCGAAGGAGAGCCGAGCGATGGCAACTGAGACTGCGACCTTCGCGGCCGGTTGCTTCTGGGGCGTCGAGGCGTATTTCAAGCGCGTCAAGGGAGTCGCGGCCACGACCGCCGGCTACAGCGGCGGCAGCGTCGAAAACCCGAGTTACGAGGACGTCTGCACCGGACTGACCGGCCACGCCGAGTCGGTAAGAGTCGAGTACGACCCTCGAGCCGTCTCCTACGAGCGCCTGCTCTACCACTTCTGGAAGATCCACGACCCGACGCAGCGAGGCCGCCAGGGGAACGACGTCGGGACGCAATACCGCTCGGCGATCTTCACGCACTCCCAGGAACAACAGGCCGCCGCCGAGAAGGCCCGGGACGAGCTCGCACGGTCCGATCGCTACTCACGCCCGATCGCAACCGAGATCGTGCCCGCGGGCGAGTTCTGGCCGGCCGAGGATTATCACCAGGGCTATCTGGACAAGCACCCGGGCGGTTACTGCCACGTCGATCTCTCGAGCGTGGACTAAAGAGCAACGAACCGGACTTCGGCGCCGCAGACATCGGCGAAAGAGTACGCAGTCACCATCGAGCACGCCTATGCTCACCGGCATGAGCCCCCGGCGGAGTACCGAGAAGTCCGTGCTCGCGCTCACCTTCGACGACGGTCCGTCGCCCTGGACGATCGAGATACTCGATCTCCTCGCCGAGCACGGGGCTCGTGCGACCTTCTTCGTTCTGGGCGCGAACATCGCCGGGCGCGAGAGCACATTGCGGCGCGCGATCGCCGAAGGGCATCAACTCGGCCTGCACAGCTGGTCGCACCCGCACCTTCCCGATCTCTCTCCCGGCGAAGTCAGAGACGAGATGTTTCGGACGCAGACGGCGATCGAGCGGGCCACCGGAACCGTGGCCCGCTTCTGGCGACCGCCCTACTTCGAGGCCGACGAGCACGTGCGCCGAGCGCTCGCGGGAACAGAGCTGATCGAGGTCGGCTGCTCGATCGCGCCCGAGGACTATCACTGGTCGGCGCTTCAGACGGCCGCCTACGTAGTCGAGCGCCTCGAGCCCGGAGCGATCGTCGATCTACACGACGGCCAGCCCGAGAACTCCGGTAGCGATCCCACTCGTACGGCAACGGTGGCCGCACTGGAACTGATCCTCGCCGAGCTGGAGAAGCGCGACCTCAGGAGTGCGCCGGTATCGGAGTTCCCGCTCTCAGCCCTTGAAAAGTAGCGCCGCAGCTGAGACAGTTCCGTTAATGCAGCGTCGCCTTCTCATCGCGCTCGTCGCCGGAGTCGCCGTCTTGTTAGCGCTCGGCTCGGGCGCAACGGCGAGCTCGAGCAAGGCGCGGACGAGCAAGGACGCCTACATCGACTTCCGTATGCCCTCGAACAACGTCTTCTGCGCCTACATCTCCTCTACCTCGCCGCGCTACACATACCTGCGCTGCGACATCATGAGCGGGCTTAAGCCGCGACCGTCCAACAAGGGCTGCGTCGAGGGCAGCCGCGGCGTGAGTGCCGATATAAACGTGTACGGTCGGGCCACGTATCCCTGCTCCAGCGATACGGTCTACAACACGCGCGCGCGTAAGCTCGCCTACGGGACGACCTGGCGCCACGGCGGTTTCGTTTGCACGTCGCAGATGAGCGGGCTGCGCTGTACCAACAAGAGCGCGCACGGCTTCTTCCTCAGCCGCCAGCGCAGCTACCGGTTCTGAGAGACCTTCCGCCTGGTCTGCGCCGCCCGCGCGGCCGATGGCGCTAGAAGCTCGTACGCCAGGGGCATTTGAGCGAGATGGGGGCGCGGGCTCGTGCTCGAAACCGGGACGAAACCGTCACATTTGCGAGCGTCTTTTCCCGATACCGTGCTACGCCCCGCGGGCGAGCGGCTCGGTGGCAGGCAGAGAAAGGTGGTGCCGTCTGTCGACCGCCTTCAAACCGCTAGGTCTCCTGCCGTTACACCTCGGCTGCGAGAGACTGCGCCTGCTCCGTAGCGCGCGCCGGCGCCGCGCTGGAGGCGAGCAAGCCGATCGCCGCCATGATGAGCGCGACCACCCCGAGCGCCCCCGGAAGCCCCAGGAATTTCGCCGTCGAGCCGATCAAAGGCGGCCCCACCAGGAAACCGAAATAACCGATGATCGAGACCGAGGCGAGCCCGATTCCCGGAGGGACGTCGGGACGGGAGCCGGCGGCCCGGAAGACCGTCGGGACAACGGCGGCAAGCCCGGCGCCCATGCCGGCGAAGCCGGCTATGGCGGCCACGGGATGCCCGATCAGAAGGGCTGTGCCGAGACCGCCGGCGGCCAACAGGCCACCCGCACGTGTCAGGACGACCGGCCCGAACCGCATCGTCAAGCGATCGCCGCCCAGGCGGCCGATGACCATCGCGAAGGAGAAAGCGAGATAGCCGAGCGCCGCCACGCCCTTACCGGCGTGAAGAGGCTTGTTGATGTATACGGCGCTCCAGTCGCCCGCCGCCCCCTCGGCAAGCAGGCTGATGAAGGCGACGATGCCGAGCGCGACGAGCTGCCTGGGCGGCTTGACGAAGAAACGCCTCTCCTCGTGCTCGACGCCGTCGCCGCCCCGGAGCAGGAACGGGCTGAGGACGAGACCCCCCGCCAGCACCACGGCGACGGCGATCGACATGTGCACGCGCAGGTCGAGTGAGGCCCAGGCCGCGAGCGCTCCGGTGCCCGCGCCCGCGAGCCCGCCGGCGCTGAACCAGGCGTGGAACGAGGAGAGAATCGGACGTCCGTAGCGGCGCTCGAGCACGAGCCCGTGGGCATTCATGGCCACGTCCAGGACGGCGCTGACCAACCCGATCACGAAAATGACCAGCCCGAGAACGATCAGGTTGGGCGCAAAGGCGATCGGCGAGATCGCGGCGCAGAAGAGAAAGAAAGAGACCCTGGTCGTGCGACGGCTGCCGGCACGGGTAACCACCCGGCCGGCGAACGGCATGGCCAGGATCGCGCCCACGGGAGCAGCGAAGAAGGCGAAGGCAAGCGCGGTGACCGACAGACCGAGCTTATCCATGAGGGTGGGAATGCGGGTGACCCAGTTACCGGCGAGCGCCCCGTTGGCGAAGAAGATGTAGGCGACCGCTATCCGCGCTGCCCGCAGCTGACCCGCCGTGCTCTGTCTGTCTACCGACCCGCTCAATAGAACTCCCCGACGAGGGTTAGGGGCTTCAGGCTACCGAGACCGGCTCGCAGGGCGAGACGCTAGCTCACGCTGTCAGTACGCGCCTTAGACGCCAGGTCGCCAGCGTCAGCAACACCACCGCGTAGCCGCAGAGAATCGCGACGTCGAGGAGCACTGTCCCGAAACCGCCGCCGTTCACGAGCAGATGGTTGAAGGCGTCGTTGGCCCAGGCGTGCGGAGTCACGTGCGCGACCTTTCGTACCGTCGTCGGGAAGGCGTCGAGCGGTGCCATCGAGCCGCCGATCGCCGCGAAGGTGAGGCCGACGATCATCCCCACCGGCCCGGCCTGCTGTTCACTCGAGAACAGCGTCCCGATCAGCACCCCGGCTCCCACCGCGACCAGGCTGAAGGAGAGGATGACGGCTGCGGTTCCGAGCGGGTTACCCCAACTGACCGAGAAGACGAGCCACGAGAAGAGGACGATCAAGAGCGACTGCATGAGCGTGATCACCCAGCGTCCGATCACGATCCCGAGCAGGATCTCGCGCGCCGAGCTTGGAGTCGAGAGCATTCTCCGAGCCACTCCGAGCCGGCGCGTCTCGATCAGCCAGACCGAGCCCGTGAGCGCCGACAGGAAGACGAAGAGCAGCAGCTGCGTGCTGGCGCTGCGATCGAACTGGCCCTGCGATTTGGGATATTTGCCTCCCTTGGCGGAGAGCAGCTGGACGCTGACGGGCGCGGCCACCTTGACCGCTTTCACGCGCCCGAGGGCGCTCTGTAGCGATGTTTTCCGCGCGCTGCGAACGATCTGGGCGGCGGCGATGTCGCTTCCCTGCGCCGAGACCGCCGACTCGACCGCGATCCGCACCTGCGGCGCAAGCGAGTCGGGACGGCCGAAGTAACGGAGCGCCACCGGCTTGCCTGCCTGGATACGAGCGTCGAACCTGCTCGGGATCACCAGGCCGGCCGAGACGTAGCCGCGTTCGACCGCCTTCTCCATGCTGCCCTGACTGCCGTAGCTTCTGGCGTCGAGACCGGGCTCGTTTCCGAGCGCCTTGACCAGCTGTCCCGCGAGCGCCCCGTCGCCCCTATTAACGACGCCGACGCGGGCGTTCGAGTTCCCGAAGGCGACGCCGAGAAGCAGGATCAGGCCCATCGGCATGATCAGCAGGAAGAAGATGTTCGCGCGCCAGCGGAAGGTCCTCGTCAGCTCCGTTCTCACGATCGCGAGCACTTTCACGGCTCGATCAGCCTCCTGATTCGGACGAGCGCGACCGCGCCGCAGGCCACCGTGATCGCGAGCAGAACGATCGCCGGCTCGACGACCACGCTCAGCGCTCCGCCGCTGGAGAGATCCTGGAGACCGCTCAGGAACCAGGCGTGCGGCGTCGCCTTACTCAGCAACGCGAGCAAGCCGCCCGACTGAGCCACCGGGAAGAACGAGCCGCCGAGCATACCGAGGACGACGCTTACGATCGAGAGCCAGGCGTTCGCCTGCTCGTAGGTCTTGGCGAGTGTCGTCACGAGTGCGGTGACGGCCGTCGCGGCCAGCACGGCGCACGCGATCAAGACGGCGACCCCGAGGGGGTTACCCCAGTGCGCTCCGAGCGCGTAACGGGTGATCAGCGCCAGCACCGTCATGCTGACGAAACCGAGCACGAGACTGGTCATCGCCTTGCCGGCGAGAATCGAACGGCGGGAGATCGGCGCCGCGAGCATGCGGGCGAGCGTCCCTTCGGCGCGCTCGTGGAGCAAACTCGAGATACCGAACTGGACGGCGAAGAAGAGGAAGAAGACGGCCATGGCGGCCGCGTAGTACGTCTTCGGGTCGAGGTTCTTCTTGGTCGTTGAGGTGTCGCTGGTAGAGATCGGCGGACCCGAAGAGGTAACCCGTCCCGCGATCTTTATCGTCTCGGCCGGGCCGGCGCCAAGCGCCCTGGAGGCGACCTGGATCGTGCGCATGTAGCTGGCGAAGGAGCCGGCTATAGAGCGCGCGACGAGCGCCCCGATCGGGTTCTTGGGGTCTCCAACTACGTCGATCTGCACCGGCGGGCCACCCATAGACGCGACCGAGAGGCCCTGCGGAAGCACGATCGCGCCATCCAGCTCGCCGTCTTTGACCAGCTTGCGACCCTCGGCCGGCGTCGCCACGTATTGCACGACCAGGGACGAGCCCGGTTTCGCCGCGGCGCCGAGGAGGCCGCTCGCAGCCGGGCCGTGATCGAGATCGATAACCCCGATCTTGAAGGTACTGCTTCCGGCCGAGAAGCCGGAGATAGTGGCACCGAGAGCGAAGGCAAGCGCGAGCGGAGCCACAACCGCAACCAGGAAGGCCGAGCGGTCGCGCACGCGCTGGCGCAGGTCCTTGGCGGTGATGAGGAAGGCTGTACGCACCGGCTCGCTCTACCGCGTCAGTCGCGTAGTGCCCGGCCGGTGAGGTGCAAGAAGACAGCCTCGAGGTTCGGCGCCTCGACCTCGACGCTGTGAACGGAGACGCCGGCCTCACTCGCGGTGGTCAGGATCTCGGGCAAAGCCGCGCTCGCGCCCTTGACCAGGAGCTCGATCGAGCCGTCTCCGGCCGACGCGGCGTCGACCGCGCCGATGCGCGCACATGCGTTCGCGGCCGCCTCGAGCGAACCGGTGCCCATCAAGTGCACCTTGTCGTGCTCGCCGAGCAGCGCGACCAGCTCTTCACGCGTCCCTTCGGCCTTGAGCTCGCCGTGGTCGATGATCCCAACTCTGTCGCAGAGCCTTTCGGCCTCCTCCATGTAGTGCGTCGTGTAGAGCACCGCCATTCCCCGCTCGCCCAGCTGCTCGACCGACTCGAGGATGGCGTTGCGGCTCTGCGGATCGACGCCCACGGTGGGCTCGTCGAGAATGAGCAGCTTGGGCTCGTGCAGGAGCCCGATGCCGATGTTGAGGCGGCGCTTCATCCCGCCCGAGTACGTCTTCGCCTGATCATCGGCACGCTCGGAGAGACCGATGACCTCCAGGACCTCCTCCGTGCGTGCGCGCGCCTGTTTGGCAGAGAGCCCGTACAGCCGCGCGAAGAAGGAGAGATTCTCGTGCGCGGTGAGGTCGGGGTAGATCGCCAGTTCCTGCGGGACGAAGCCGATCGCCGCCTTCGCCGCGACACTGCGGGTAGTCAGGCGCTCGCCGGCCACGAACGCTTCGCCGGCATCCGCCTCGAGCAGCCCGGCGACGATCGAGATGGTCGTCGTCTTGCCGGCGCCGTTCGGTCCGAGCAGCCCGTAACTCTCGCCGGGCGCGATCTCGAAGCTGACACCGTTGACGGCCTGGATATCGCCGAAGCGCTTACGCAGGCCTTGGCAACGGAGGACGGGCTCGCTCACGGATCGGGAGTCTCGCAGATTTCCGCCGGCGGCTGCCAGCTCAAGTCGTGACGAGCTCCGGCGGGTAGCTGGACGGGCGAGCCTCGCCGCGCTCCACGGCGAGCATGACGCGGCAGGGAGCGCGCCTGAGCACCAGCTCGGTCGTGCGGTCGAGCGGCATGCGCCGGCTCTGGCGCCGGAACGACGGCCGGTTGGTCGGAAGCACGATGATCTCGGCGTGGTGGTGACGGGCCTCGGCGACGATCGCGTCCGAAGCACTGCGAGTGCGAACGAGCCGCGGAAGAACGCTGATGCCGTAATCGGCCGCAATCGCCTCGGTCTCGTCGAGCAGGTCGTCGAGGCGCTCTTCCTCCTCGGGTAGGCGCGTCCCGATCGGAGACCCGAGCGGAACCTCCAGCGGCGCCACGGCCGTTATCCGCGAGCGCCGCTCGGCGGCGAGCTGGCAGGCGACGTTCATGGCCGTGGCCACGTCGGCCTCGGCGAATACAGGCACAAGGATCTGCCGGTACTCGAGCTGCGCGAGCAGGATCTCGGCAGGCGCATGAGTCGTCTGGCGTAGCGGGATCTTGAGAACGCGTTTGCGATAGATGATGAAGAGAGCGAACCCCGCCACCAGCCAGCTGAAACCGGCGATCCGCGTGCTCGACTCCTGGATCGTGATCGAAAGCCAGGCCGCGGCCGTCCCGAACAGGCCGACGAAGGCGAAGAGGGGCCAGTCCACTCCCTTGAAGCGGATATTCGGCCCGGCCTTGTAGGCCAACTCGGCGTCGCGGTAGCGGTAGCGAAGTGCGATCAGCGAGAGGTTGGCGATCGCAAACGAGAGCATCGCCCCGAACGAGTACATCGTCCCGAGGAAGTTCACCTCCCGATCGTGTAGCACTATTCCCGGCAGCATCAGCAGAATCGGGAAGGTCGCCGAGAAGAAGACGAGCGAGCGCCAGGGCGTGCGCAGCCGCGGATGGAGCCTCCGGAAGAACTCGGGGATCTGCCGGTAGCTCGACATCGCGTAGCTCACCCGCGAGGAGCCCATGATGCCGGCGTTGGTGCCGATGATGAGGATCGTCCCCGCCAGCACACCGACGTAGTAGCGCAGGATCGTATGGAACAGACCGTGGAGCTTGAGGCCCGAGACAATTCCTAGCACCGGATCGCTCGCATAGCCGCCCTTCCCCGGGGGCAGACCAAGAAGTGTCTGGTAATGGCCGTTCTTGAACGTGACCGGCAGCGCCATTAGAGCGATCGCCGGCAGAGTCAGATAGATCGCGAAGACCGCGATGCGCAGCATGTTGTAGGCACGCGGGACGTCGCGTGGCGGATCNNCAAGAAGCCCGACCAGTGCGGCGCGACGCCGAGGTGAACGTTCGAGATCAGGATGTGCGGCCTGAAGATGAGCACACTGCCGAGCGCGACGAGCAGAACCTGAGTCGAGAAGTCGAGGATGGCCAGAACGATGTTCAGCTTGACGGCCTCACGCAGGCCGAGGACGTTCAGCCCGACGAGCGTTAGCACCAGAGTTGCGCCGAAGACGATGTCCCAGGGCGGCGTGCGCAGCGGCCCCCAGAACACCGACAGATAATGGGGCACGAAGTAGGCCGAGATCGAGATCGTGACCACGTAGTTGAGCATCTGACCCCAGGCCGCTAGGAAGCTCGCCACCTCGTTGAAGGCGTGGCGTGCGAAACTCGAGGAGCCGCCGGCCTCCGGGTAGCGAACGGTGCCCTCGGCGTAGGTCAGCGAGGTCGTCAGAAAGAAGATGCCGGCGATGATGAAGACGAGCGGTGTCAGGCCCAACGCGAGCGCGGCGGTTACGCCGAGCGCGTAATAGATCGAAGAGCCGACGTCCCCGTAGGCGGTCGAAGAGAGAGCGGGCGAGCCGAGCACCCGCTCGAGTCCGTGTTGACGCCGGCGAGAGGGCACGGCGCCACTTTAGAGCCTAATCCGGTTGGGATGGGCGACCGATCGGTAGGTCGTCAATTGAAGCGAGCGCTTATCGCCAGATGTCGAGTACGCCGCTCGTCTTGTGATCGTTCGCGTTGCCCTCGGGGAGCGCGACTCGGCCGTTGACGACGATCGGGCTGTTCCAGTGGCCGGGTCCGGCTTGGAGCGTCGTTACGAGCCTTCCCGTCCCCGGCACGTAGACGCGAAGGCCGCCGCCCGGGCCGTAGACCCAGAGCAGGCCACCGGCGGCGATCGGGCTCGTGCCGCCGCTTGCATTGAGCCAGGCCTGGTGCAGCCTGTTTCCCTTCAGCGTCCAGGCCGCGGTGCCGCCGTTGTCGGCGGCGAACATCCAAGTGCTCGTTTTCGTCCGCCACACCGCCGGCGCGGTGAACAGGTCCGTGCCCGACGGAGTCGAGACCACCTGGAGCTCGGCGCCCTTGTGCGGCGCGGTACCCAGCAGCCGCTTTATGCTCAGAAGCCGGATCTTCCCGTCCTTGCCGCCCTGTGCGACGAGGCCGGAGGTGAGCAACACGGGCGACGTCGAGCCGATATCGAGATCGGTCGCGTCCAGCTGCGCGGTGTTCGTCGGCGTGTAGTTGCCGATCAGCCGCGTCGCCGATGGTGTCAGCAGGAGTGTCGCGTCGCCCCAATCGGTGCTGCCGTTCCAGTTCCCGTTACCGGTCGCGACGAGCAGGTTGCCGCTGCCGGGGACGACGACGGCGCCGGCGCGACCCCAGATCGCCGAGTCGCTGGAGACGCACGAGCTGGGCGCGATCAGACCGTGCCGGTTGGAGCAGAGCGAGTTCCACACGCTCACAAGCCGGCCGTTCGCCGGATTGATGATCGCGACATGCCCCTGATAGGGCGGCTGATCGCCGATGTAACCACCTGTCGTCGCGATTACGTGCCCATTCGCGTAGTTGAGCGCGGCGGCGATCTTCTCGCACTGCGGGAGCTTCGTTATCGAGACGCGCCAGACAACGTGCCCGTTCGCGACGGACAGCTTCTGGATGCGGCCGTCGGGTGAGGCGGTATAGATCCACTGCCGGCTCGGGTCGGCGACCGGCGTCGCCGTAGTTATCCGGTACGAACCGGCCCAGCCGTGGTATCCCGGCGGCGTCCACTTCCAAAGGATTGAACCCGTCGCGGCGTCGATCGCCAGCGTGATCCCGTAAGTCGTCGTGACAAAGAACGCGTCGTGCGTCGCACTATGGATCGTGACGCCGTGCAGGTAGATCGGCGACGAGTCGACGGTGCCGGGCAGCGATACCTGCTGCCGCGTCAGCCCGGAGACGTTCGCCGCGGTGATGCCGGTCGCGAACGGCACCGAGCCGCTCCGCTGCGCGTTCCAGTCGAAGCGCGTCCAATCGTTCCCGGCGGCGACGGTTTTCGCCACCACGCCGGCGTGAGACGCGCCGGCGGTGCTCGCCAGGACAACGCACGCGGCCACGAGAAGCGCGGCTGCGAGCACTGCGCCGGTAGAGGCCCTCATCGACACTGCTTCGATCTGCCCGCGTAACACCGGAGCGAAACTCGGTACCGACTCGTCAGCAGATGCGCGGCAGCGGATCGCCGACGAGCATGTCGACCACGCGGCTACCGCCGAAGGCCGTCTGCAGCAGCACCAGACTCTCCGGCTCCGCCTCCACCACGCCGGCGATGCAGGCTCCGGCGCCGAGCGGATGGGTCCGAAGCGACGCGAGCGCCTCGTCGGCCCGATCGGCGGCCACGATTGCGATCAGCTTGCCCTCGTTGGCCACGTAGAGGGGGTCGATGCCGAGGATCTCGCAGGCCGCCGCCACCTGCTCGCGCACGGGCAGAGCCTTCTCGTCCAGCACCACGCAGAGACCGCTCGCCTCGGTCAGCTCGTTGAGCGTGGTCGCCAGGCCGCCACGGGTGGGGTCGCGCAGCCAGCGCAGGTCGGCGCCCAGCGCGAAGAGCGCCTCGCAAAGCGGAAAGATCGAGGCGCTGTCACTTTCGATCTCGACCTCGAGCTCGAGGTTGCCGCGCGCAATCATCACCGCCATGCCGTGATCGCCGAGGGTGCCCGAGACGATCACCTTGTCGCCGGGCCGAACCTTCTCGGCGCCGAGCGAGACACGCTCGTCGACGAGACCGATCGCAGCGGTCGTCACAGTCAGTCCGTCGCCGCGACCCCGCTCGACCACCTTGGTGTCGCCGGCCGCAACGACGACCCCCGCCTCGCGCGCGGCCTCGGCCATCGAAGCAACGATGCGGCGCAGGTCCGAGACGGGTAGTCCCTCCTCAAGCACGAATGCAGCCGAGAGCACGAGCGGGCGCGCCCCGGAGACGGCGATGTCGTTGACGGTACCGTTCACCGCCAGCGAGCCGATGTCCCCGCCCGGGAAGAAGAGCGGCTGAACCACGTGCGCGTCGGTGGTGAAAGCGAGCTTGGTACCGCCCGCGTCGATCAGCGCCGAGTCACCGAGCGGGTCGAGGAGCGGGTTGCCGAGCTCCTCCAGAAAGAGCGCCTCGACCAGCGTGTGCGTGGCCTTGCCGCCGGCGCCGTGCCCCAGCGTGATGCGTTCGTCTCGCAGTCGTGGCTTACGCCGTGGGGCTTGCTCGCTCATCGAGCTGCCCTCACAGCACGCTGCCAATGACGAGCAGGGCGGCGACGCTCAACTTGACGACCGGGCAGAGCTTGATCGGGAGGATTGGCGTCCGCGCCCCGGTCGAGAGAGATAGACCTGCGAGTACCACCAGGAACCCAGCCAAGGCGCAGTTCACAAGCGTCGTGCCGCGCGCATCGATCCCGAGCGCTAGCGTCACGATGAGGGACAGAATCCCCACGAAGCAGAGGGTCAGGCCTTCGGCAATCCACTCCATGGTCAAGATCCGCTGATTCGTCTGCGTCATCGGTTCGAAACCGGCAACGACGGCCTTCGTGGGCGCGATGTGAGCGACCCCCCAGATCGTGATCGCGCCGGCGCCGACCAAAACCAGGATCTCCTCTAGCGCCATCGGGCTGCTCCTTCTTCCGGTTGCGAGCCGAGCTCAGGCCTGGATCTTGTCACGTCTGGTCGGCCGGTTGCGCCCGTAGTTGTAGTAGGCGGCGCAGGCGCCTTCGGCCGAAACCATGCAGGTGCCGATCGGGCGCTCGGGCGTGCAGGCCGTGCCGAAGACCTTGCACTCCCAGGGCTTGACGAGGCCGCGCAGTACTTGGCCGCATTGGCAGGCCTTGTGGTCGGGAACGCTCAGCCCGGGCACCTTGTAGCGGCGCTCGGCGTCCCAGCCGGCGAACTCATCGCGTAGGCGCAGACCACTACGGGGAATCGAGCCCAGCCCGCGCCACTCGAAGCTGTCGCGCAGCTCCATCGTCTGCTCGATCGCCTCCAGGGCGCGCGGGTTTCCGTTCTCGCGCACGACGCGGGTGTACTGGTTCTCGACCTCGGCGCGGCCGGCGGCGAGTTGGCGCACCAGCATCAGCACCGACTGCAGGATGTCGAGCGGCTCGAAGCCGGCGACGACGACCGGTCGCCCGTACTCCGAGGCGATGAACTCGTAGGGGCGCGAGCCGATCACGGCCGAGACGTGGCCGGGCGCGATCAGTCCGTCCAGGCGCAGCTCCGGCGCATCGAGAATCGCGCGCAGCGGTGGCCCGATCGTGACGTGGTTGCAGAAGACCGAGAAGTTGCTGATCGCCTCATCGCGGGCCTGCAGAAGCGTCACGGCCGTGGAAGGCGCCGTCGTCTCGAAGCCGATCGCGAAAAAGATCAGCTCGCGCTCGGGGTTGGCCCGGGCCAGCTCGAGCGCATCCAGCGGCGAGTAGACCATGCGCACGTCGGCGCCGCGCGAGCGGGCGTCAAGCAGCGAGCCCTTGCTCCCGGGCACGCGCATCATGTCGCCGAAGGTGGTGAAGATGACGTTCGGCTCGAGCGCAAGCGAAACGGCGTCGTCGACGCGCCCGACCGGGATCACGCAGACGGGGCAGCCCGGCCCGTGCACGAGCTCGAGCCCACGGGGCAAAAGCTCGTCGATCCCGTGCTTGTAGATCGCGTGCGTGTGCCCGCCGCAGACCTCCATGATCGCCAGCTCGCGCCCGAGCGGCATCGCCTGCTCGAGCTCGCTCGCGAGCGCGCGCGCCAGCTCGCCCGAGCGGAACTCGTCTACGTATTTCATGCGGCGCCTTTGGAACTTTCGCCGGCGCTGGCGCGAATACCGGCCAGTTCGCGCTCGTAGGCCTCGCCCATATCGCTCAAGAGCTGCAGCGTCTCGTTCGCTTGCTCCTCGTCGATGCGGTCGAGCGCAAAGCCGACGTGAACGAGCACCCACTCGCCCAGCTGCGCCTCGCCCTCGAGCAGGGCGCAGGAAACGATACGGCGTACGCCGCCGATATCGGCCTTCGCCGTCTTGGCTTCAGGGTCGAGGATCTCGACGATCTGAGCTGGAATCCCTAAGCACATGAGTGCATAGCGTACGCAGCGACCGCCGCCTGGCCGAAGGAGATGCAGGCGTCGTTGGGTGGAAGCAGGCGATGGACGATCACGCGGAAGCCGAGCTCCTCGAGACGCCGGCGTACACTCGCGAGCAGGCGCAGGTTCTGGAAGCAGCCGCCGGAGAGAACGACCGTGCGCGGTTCGGCGGTACGGGCGCAGGCCTCGGCGCAGGCAAGCGCGAGCCCCTCGTGGAAGGCCGCCGCGATCTCGGCGCGATCGCGCCCGGCCTCGAGGTCGTCGTGCACCGCGGCGATCAGGTCGGCGGCGATGATGCGCTCACCTTCGCTGCGACAGGGATACGGCTCCGCCTCGGTGTGACCGGCGAGTTGCTCCAGCTCGATCGCCGCCTGGCCCTCGTAGCTGACCCGCTCGCGCACGCCGAGAAGCGCCGCGGTGGCGTCGAACAGCCTTCCTGCGCCCGAGGAGAGGGGCGCGTTCACCTTCAGGCTCTCGCGCACGCGCGACCAGTCCGGGAAGGGAACCGGCCGCTCCGCCCGCTCGAGGTAGGCGGCTGCGACACGCCAGGGCTCACGCACTGCCGCATCGCCGCCGGGCAGCGGCACCGGATCGAGGTGCACGATCCGCTCGAAGCCGGCCAGGTCGCAGCGCAGCAGCTCGCCGCCCCAGATCGTTCCGTCCGTGCCGTAGCCGGTGCCGTCGAGGACGAGCGCCAGCGCGGGCCCAGTCTCCCCGTTCTCGGCCAAACAGGCGGCGGCGTGGGCGTGGTGATGCTGCACCTCGATCAGCTCCAGCTCCTGACCTCGCGCCCACTTGCTGCTCAGGTAGTCGGGATGCAGGTCGCAGGCCAAAAGCTCCGGCTCGACTGCGAGCATCGCCAGGTAGAGCTCGAGATCGGTGCGGAAGGCGCGGTAAGCGAGCTCGCTGTCGAGATCGCCGAGATGGGGCGAGAGGAAGGCCTGGTCGCCGCGGACGACGCAGAAGGTGCTCTTGAGCTCGGCGCCGGAGGCGACGAGCGGGCTCCGGGCGCCGACTGGAAGAGGAAGCGCCGCGGGCGCGTAGCCGCGGGAGCGGCGGATCGGGAAGGCCGCGCGCACGACCGAGTCCTCGCAGCGGCGCTCGATCGGGCGGTCGTGGGAGAGGAAGGCATCGGCGACCTCGCTCAGGCGCCGCTGCGCCTCCTCGTTCTCGAAGGCGATCGGCTCGTCGGAGAGGTTCCCGCTCGTCATCACGAGGGCGCCTCCGAAATCTGTGCAGAGCAGGTAATGGAGCGGCGTGTAGGGGAGCATCACTCCGAGCCATTCAGTCGCGGGCGCGACCGACGGCGCGACGGGCGCCCCGGCGCGGCGCCGGGCCAGCACGATCGGGCGCTCGGCCGAGCGCAGCAGCGCCTCCTCATCCGACCCGAGCTCGACGAGGAGCTCCGGGCTCGAGGTCATGACCGCGAGCGGCTTCTCCTCGCGCCCCTTTCTGGCTCTGAGCCTGGTGACGGCCTGCTCGTTCGCCGCGTCGCAGGCGAGGTGGTAGCCGCCGAGACCTTTGATCGCCACGATCTTTCCCTCGCGCAGCAGCGAGACGGCCGTCTCCAGCTCGAGCGAGAGCCTGGGTCCGCAGTCCGGGCAGCAGATCGGCTCGGCGTGGAAGCGCCGGTCGCCCGGATCCTCGTACTCGCGCCGGCACGCGTCGCACATCTCGAACGAGGCCATGGTCGTGTTCGCTCGGTCGTACGGAACCGAGCGCACGATCGTGAAGCGCGGTCCGCAGTTGGTGCAGTTGACGAACGGGTAGCGGAAGCGGCGATCGCCGGGATCGAAAAGCTCGCGCAGGCAGTCGTCGCAGGTGGCGATATCGGCAGGCACGAGAGCCGTGCGCTCACCGACCGCGGCGCTCGTCCCGATCACGAACTCGCGCTCGCCACGAGCTTCGATCTTGCTCGTCTCGAGCGAGGCGATGCGAGCAAGTGGAGGCGTCTGCTCGACCAGAGCGGCGGCAAAGAGGTCGAGCTCCTTCGGCTCGCCTTCGACCTCGACGACGACGCCCCGCGCATCGTTCCGGACGAACCCGGCGAGCCCGTGGCGGTGGGCCAGCCCGTAGACGAACGGGCGAAAACCCACCCCTTGCACGACGCCGGCGACCCGCAGGCGCCTTCGCTGCGCCACGGTTCCGTCTCTCTCAGATAAAGTCGTCACCGCTTCAGCGTAGATGTACGCTGCAGCCACCGGCATCGGTGCCGTTGCTCGGAGCGTGCGGGCTTCCCGCAAGCGCATCGGGCCGGGCTACCGATGCGAGAGCAAAGGCGGCCCGAAAAGCTTCGCCTGCCGCCCCAGAGAAAGGGATTTACGCTGACGAGCGAACGAAAGGAGCAAGCCATGCGGGCCGTCCTCGCGCCCGAGGCGCTCGAAGCGATCGTTGAGGTACTTCGCCGTCGCGACTGGCGCGTCGTCGCGCCGACAGTCCGCGACAAGGCGATCGTCTACGACGAGATCGCTTCTGCCGCCGAGCTTCCGATTGGATGGAAGGACGTCCAGGCCCCGGGCTCGTACCGCCTGGAACGCCGCGACGACGAAGCCCGCTTCGGATACGCGGTTGGACCGCAGTCGTGGAAGCGCGAGCTACTCGCTCCGAGCGCGCGTCTGCTTCAGATCGAACGCGCGAACGAGAGCTTCGAGGTGGTCAAGAACGCCGCCGAGACGAAGCGAACTGCTTTCTTCGGCGTCCGGCCTTGCGAGGTCGCCGCGATCAAGATCCAGGATCGCGTACTCATCGGCGGCTCCTACACCGACGAGGACTACCTGGAGCGACGCACGAACTCGTTCGTCATCGCCGTCAACTGCGGCGAGCCGGCGGCAAACTGCTTCTGCGCCTCGATGGGCACCGGCCCCAAGGCCGAGGACGGCTACGACCTCGTCCTGACCGAGATCCTCGACGGTAGCCACCGCTTCCTGGTCGAAGCCGGCACCGACGAGGGCGCCGAGTTGCTGGCCGAGCTCCCGCAGCAGCCGGCCGAGAAGGCCGATACCACGGCCGCCGAGAAGGTCACCGACGCGGCCCGCAAGCGGATGGGGATCACTCTCGATCGCAGCGACGTACACGATCTCCTGCTCGCCAATCTCGAGCACGAGCGCTACGACGATGTCGCCAAGCGCTGCCTCGCCTGCACGAACTGCACGCTCGCCTGTCCGACCTGCTTCTGCACCGCGATCGACGACGCGAACAGCCTCTCGGGCGAGGGCAACGACCGGGTCCGTAAATGGGATTCCTGCTTCACGCTTCAGTACTCGGAGATGCACGGTGGCGGGACGCGCAGGGAGACGAAGTCGCGCTACCGCCAGTGGCTGATTCACAAGCTGTCCACCTGGCACGACCAGTTCGACACGCTCGGCTGCGTCGGTTGCGGTCGCTGCATCACCTGGTGCCCGGTCGGGATCGACATTCGCGAGGAAGTTGCCGCAATCAGAGCGACCCAGGAGGCCAAGTCGTGAAGACGTTGGATGCTGTTATCGCCGAGAGCCCGGTTTTTGCCGGACTCACCCAGGAGCAGCTCGAATTCATCGCGGGCTGCGCCCAGAACGTTCACTTCGACGAAGGCCAGCAGATCGCCAAGCGCGGCGATCCGGCCGACGTCTTCTACCTCCTCCGCATGGGCGAGGTTGCGCTCGACATCGACGTCCCGAACAAGAAGCCGGTGCGCGTCGACACGGTCGAGCCCGGTCAGGTTCTTGGCTGGGCGTGGCTGATTCCGCCTTACCAGTGGAACTACGACGTCACCGCTACCGAGCTCGTTCGCGCCGTCTCCTTCGACGGCGCCTGTATCCGCGAGAAGTGCGCGTCGGACAACGAGCTCGGCTACGCGCTCCTCACGCGTTTCTCCCAGGTAATCGTCGGGCGCCTGCAGGCGACCCGCCTACGACTTCTCGATATCTATGGCACAGACTCTCACTGAGACCGCCGGCTCGCTCGAGGCCATGACACCCGTCCCGTACGCGGTGACGGCAACGCGGCAAGACACGTATGACACCTGGACGCTCGAGCTGGAGCCCGTCAACGGCGCTCCAATCGTCCCGGGTCCCGGCCAGTTCAACATGCTCTACGCCTTCGGCGTCGGCGAGGTGCCGATCTCGAACGCGGGCAACTTCGAGACCGACGAGCGGCTCGTGCACACGATCCGCGCGGTCGGTGCGGTCACCAAGGCGCTCTGCGCCGCCGAGGTCGGCACGGTGATCGGCGTCCGCGGACCCTTCGGCAACACCTGGCCGATCGAGGATGCGAAGGGCAAGGACGTGGTCATCGTCGCAGGCGGCATCGGCCTTCCGCCGCTACGCCCGGCGATCTACCACGTGCTCAAGAACCGCAAGGACTACGGCCGCTTCGTCCTTCTTTACGGAGCGCGCACGCCGTCGGACATGGTCTTCCTCGACGAGGTCAAGAGCTGGCAGAGCAACTACGACGTCGATCTCGACCTGATCGTCGACGCCGGCGACACCGACTGGAAGGGCAAGGTCGGCCTGGTCACCAAGCTGATTCCGCCGGCGAATTTCGACGCCGACGTCGCAAAGGGCTTCATCGTCGGGCCGGAGATCATGATGAAGTTCGTCGCTCAGGAGCTGATGAACCGCGACCTTCCTGCCGAGTCGATCTACGTCTCGATGGAGCGCACTATGCGCTGTGGCGTCGGTCTCTGCGGACACTGCCAGGTCGGCCCCACGCTCATCTGCCGTGACGGCGCGGTCTACACCTGGGCCGAGGTCGAGAAACTTCTAGCCGTGAAGGAGCTCTGATGGCACCTACGATCGCAGTCTGGAAGTTCTCGTCCTGCGACGGCTGCCAGCTCTCGCTGCTCGACTGCGAGGACGAGCTGCTCGGGATCCTCGGCCGCGTCCAGATCGCCTACTTTCCCGAAGCCACCCGGGCCGAGATCGAAGGCCCCTGGGACGTCTCGCTCGTCGAGGGCTCGGTCACGACGCCCGAAGAGGCCGAGCGAATCAAGGAGATCCGCGAGAAGTCGGGCCTCGTCGTGGCAATCGGTGCCTGCGCCACCGCCGGCGGCATCCAGGCGCTCCGCAACTGGGCCAACGTCAAGGACTACGCAAGCATCGTCTACGCGCACCCCGAGTACCTCGAGACGCTCGAGACCTCGACTCCTCATTCCGACCACATCCAGGTCGACCTGGAGCTGCAGGGCTGCCCGATCTCGAAGGTCCAGCTCGTGGACACGCTCCTGGCCGTGCTCTCGGGCAGGCGTCCAAACGTACCGACGGAGGCCGTCTGCACCGAGTGCAAGCGCCGCGAGACACCATGCGTGCAGGTTCTCGGCACTGCCTGCCTGGGCCCTGTGACACAGGCCGGTTGCGGTGCCATCTGTCCGTCCTACGCCCGCGGTTGCTACGGCTGCTTCGGGCCCAAGGAGACGCCGAACACCGTCTCACTCGCCAAGCGCTGGAGCGAGATGGGCGTCAGCGAGGACGAACTGCTGCGCGCCTTCCGTACCTTCAACGGCTACAAGCCCGCCTTCCGCGAGGAGAGTGCCCGTCATGGCTGATGAGACCCGCACCATCAAGACCGATTACCTGGCCAGAGTCGAGGGCGAGGGTGGGATGCTTATCCGCCTGAAGGGCAACGAGATCGAGGAGGTCAAGCTCAACATCTTCGAGCCGCCTCGCTTCTTCGAGGCCTTCCTGCGCGGCCGCTACTTCACCGAAGCGCCCGACATCACCGCCCGCATCTGCGGTATCTGCCCGGTCGCCTACCAGACCGCGGCGATCAACGCGATGGAGTCGATCTGCGGCGCCGACGTCGGTAGCCAGATCAAGGCGCTCAGGCGCCTGCTCTACTGCGGCGAGTGGATCGAGAGCCACGCGCTCCACATCTACATGCTCCACGCTCCCGACTTCCTCGGCTACCCGAGCGCGATCGAGATCGCCAAGGACGCGCCCGAGGTGGTCGAGACGGCGCTGCGCCTGAAGAAGATCGGCAACCACGTCATGACCGTCATCGGCGGGCGCGAGATCCATCCGATCAACGTCAAGGTCGGCGGTTTCTACAAGGCGCCCTCCAAGGCCGAGCTGGAAGCGATGGTGCCCGATCTGGAGTGGGCGCTCGAGACCTCGCTCGAGACGGTCAAGTGGGCGAACACGCTCGACTTCCCCGACTTCGAGATGGACTACGAGTTCGCCGCGCTCGACGCCGGCGGCGTCTATCCGATCGAGGGCGGCAAGCGCTTCGTCTCGAACAGGGGTCTCGACATCCCGATAGACGAGTTCTACGAGCACGTGGTCGAGGAGCACGTCAAGCACGCGAACGCACTTCAGGGGCACATGAAGGAGCGCGGCTCCTTCCTGGTCGGCCCGCTGGCCCGCTACGCNNGTCAAGAACCCGTTCAAGAGCATCCTCGTGCGCTCGGTCGAGCTGGTCGAGGCCTGCGTCGAGGCGCTGCGCCTGATCCGCGAGTACGAGCAGCCCGCCGAGGCGAGCATCGAGGTCGTGCCCAAAGCCGGCAAGGCCTGCGGCGCCAGCGAAGCTCCGCGCGGAACCCTCTGCCATCGCTACGAGATCGACGCCAAGGGGATCATCCTCGACGCCACGATCACGCCGCCGACGGCCCAGAACCAGCCCCAGATCGAGGCCGACCTGCGCGGGTTCGTGGGTCAGTTCATGGATCTCCCGAACGAGGAACTGACACTTCGCTGCGAGCAGGCGATCAGGAACTACGACCCCTGCATCTCCTGCGCCACGCACTTCCTGACGCTGGAGATCGAAAGAACTTGAGTGAAATCCTCGTCGTCGGCACCGGCAACAGCTGGCGCGGCGACGACTCGGTAGGACTGGAGGTCGCGGGCGCTCTGCGCTCGCGGCTTCCAGAACAGGTGCGCGTGCTCGCCACCGAGGCCGAGCAGTCGAGCTTGCTGGACGAGTGGGTGGGCTGTGGCAGCGTTCTGATCGTGGACGCCGTTCACTCCGACGCCGCGGCCGGCACGATTCACCGCGTCGACCTAAACGCTGAGACCGTCCCCTACGCCGTCCTTCAGGGCTCGACCCACCATTTCTCGCTCGGCGACACGATCGAGCTGGCGCGCGCGCTCAAGCGCCTGCCCGCTAAAGCGCTCTTCTTCGGCATCGAGGGCGAGAGCTTCAGCCCCGGCGAGCCGCTGTCGCCGGCCGTCGCCGCGGCCGTGCCCGCTATCGTCGAGGAGATCGTCAGAGAAATCGAAGCGCTCCAGGGAAGCTGATGCACGAACAGGCCACAATCCGCGACCTGGTCGCAACCGTACTCCACGTCGCCGAAGAGAACGACGCCACCCGCGTCGTCCGCATCAAGGTGCGCCTCGGCGCCCTCTCCCACTTCACTCCCGAGCACTTCCTCGAGCACTGGCAGGACGCCACCGGCGGCACGATCGCCGAGGGCTCCAAGGTCGAAGCGGAGCTGTCGGAGGATCTGACCGACCCGAATGCTCAGGGCGTCATTCTCGAGGACATCGAGATCGCGCTGGGCTAGCGCCCAACTTCCGACTCCAGTCGAATGAGCGACCACGAGAAGATGATCGTTCGGGCCGGGTACAACGAGATCGCCGAGCGCTACCTCTCTTGGAGCGAGCGCGTGGTCAACGATCCGCGCGCTCGATTTACCGACGAGCTCGTTCGCCGTCTGCCTGACGGCGCGCGAGTCCTCGATCTGGGATGCGGCGCCGGAATTCCATCTACGCGCGTCCTCGCGGAGCGATTCGAGGTTACCGGCGTTGACGTCTCAGAAGTCCAGCTCCAGCTGGCACGGACAAACGTTCCTCAGGCGACTTTCGTCCACGGCGACTTCTCCGACTTGGCGTTTCCGGATGAGTCGTTCGATGGGATTACCGCGTTCTATTCGATCTCGCACGTCCCGCGCGACGAGCACACTCGCCTGTTCGCGTGCGTCGCAGGGTGGCTGAAGCCGGGCGGACTGTTCCTCGCAACCCTCGGTGCCGGTGAGAGCCCGGGCTGGACAGGAGAGTGGCTGGGTGTCCCGATGTTCTTCAGCAGCTACGACGCCGACGAGAACCGCCGGTTACTCCGCGGCGCCGGACTGTCGCTCGTACTCGACGAGGTCGTCGCGGTGCGCGAGCCTGAGGGCGAGGTCGCGTTTCTGTGGGTGCTCGCGCGGAAACCCGCCGAGTAGCTCGGCCGACTGTTTCAGGTCGCGGAAGGCAGCACTTGGCGTCGAACGCACTCGCCGCGACTGTCGATTTCCGTGCCTCCCGGCGTAGGATGAGTCAAGCGTCCAAGTCGCCAAAGGGGAGGTCTCCGATGCTCTGGTACTGCCGCTTCAAATGGTATCCGCATACGTCCGTCACTCAGGTGCGAAAACGCGTTCTCGAGCAAGACGCGGCCGGCACCAACCAGCCCGAGAAGATCAAGGGCTGGTACAACCTCGCCGGCGGCGGCGCCGGCTTCATGCTCGTTGAAAGCGATGAGCATGACGTGGGCAAGCTGCTCGAGCCATACATGGACCTGATGAGCTGGAACGTGCACGCCGTCTACGAGCTCGACTACGACAAGACGATCGCCGACTTCAAGAAGGATCTCGGCTAGATCACGCGGCAGACGGCCGCTGGCTCGGCTCGACGACGTGGCCGCGGGAGCTTTCGAGGCGACGGTAGAGGCGCACGGGTAAAAGAAAGGGCGCCGCCTCTCGGCGGCGCCCCAGGTACTACCTCTGTGCTCTGACTCCGGTTATTCGAACGCCAGCGCCTGTACTTCGCGAATCGACCGGCCCTCAGCAGCTGCCATTGCCGCCTCGTTGAGTGCTGCCTGGGCCGCGGCCAGGCGGGCGAGCGGGACGCGGAAGGGCGAGCAGGACACGTAGTCCAGACCGATGTTGTGGCAGAAGGTCACGGAGACGGGGTCGCCGCCGTGCTCGCCGCAGATGCCGGTCTTGACCTGCTTGACGCTCCTGCTGCGCTCGATCGCCATCTTCATCAGGTCGCCGACGCCCGACTGGTCGAGCGAGGCGAACGGGTTCTGCGGGATGACGCCGTCCTCGACGTACTTGGCGAGGAACTTGCCCTCGGCGTCGTCGCGGGAGATACCCATCGTTGTCTGGGTCAGGTCGTTGGTGCCGAAGGAGAAGAAATCGGCGTACTCGGCGATCTCGTCCGCGCGCACGCAGGCCCGCGGCAGCTCGATCATCGTGCCGATGGGAAGCTCGCCGGCGTTCTCCTCGGCGATGACCCGTTCGGTCAGCTCGCGCATGCGCTTGAGCTCCTCGGCGAAGCCGATCAGCGGGTGCATGATCTCGGCCATAGGCCTCTTGCCCGTGCGCTTCTCGACGACCTTGACCGCCCGTACGATCGCGCGCACCTGCATCTCGTAGATCTCCGGATAGAGAATGCCGAGACGGCAACCGCGTGTGCCGAGCATCGGGTTGAACTCGTGCAGCGCCACGATCCGCTCGCGGACGACCGGGTCGTCGGTCTCCTCGAGCTTGGGCAGGAACTCGTGCAGCGGTGGGTCGAGCAGCCGGACCGTGACCGGCAGGCCCTCCATTGCCTCGAAGATGCCCTCGAAGTCGGACTGCTGCATCGGCAGCAGCTTGTCGAGCGCGACCTTACGGGCCTCGGTGGTCGTGGCCAGGATCATCTCCTGCACGACGGGGAGCCGCTCGGCGGCCATGAACATGTGCTCGGTGCGGCACAGCCCGATGCCCTCGGCGCCGAACTCGCGCGCCTTGATCGCATCGTCGGGGGTGTCGCCGTTGGCGCGGACGCCGAGGCGGCGGAAGCCGTCCGCCCACTCGAGGATGACGCGGAAGTCGTCGTTGATAGAAGGCGGAACCAGCGGCACTTCACCGATGATGACGCTGCCGTTACCGCCGTCGATGGTGATGATGTCGCCCTCGCTGATCTTCTTTCCGCTCAGGCTCGCCGTCTTGGCGTCGAGGTCGAGCACGAGTGCCTCGCAGCCGGCGACGCAGGGGATGCCGAGACCGCGGGCGACGACCGAGGCGTGCGAGGTCATGCCGCCGCGCGTCGTCAAAACGCCCTTGGACTGAAGCATGCCGTGGATGTCGTCGGGAGTCGTCTCGGGACGGATCAGGATGACGCTCTCTGTCTTACCCAGCTCGGCGGCCGTGTCGGCGTCGAAGATCGCCTTGCCGCTGGCGGCGCCGGGCGATGCGTTCAGGCCCTTGGCGGCCACTTCGATCTTGGCCTTGGGGTCGATCATGGGGTGCAGGAGCTGATCGAGCTGATCGGGGTTGATCCGCTTGACGGCTTCTTTCTTGTCGATCAAGCCCTCTTCGACCATCGAGACGGCGGCCCTCAGTGCGGCCCTGGCGGTGCGCTTGGCTGATCGGGTCTGGAGCAGGTAGAGCTTGCCCTCCTCGATCGTGAACTCCATGTCCTGCATGTCCTTGTAGTGCTGCTCGAGCGTCTTCATCGACTCGACCAGCTCCTTGAAGCCCTGCGGGAAGGGCTTCTCCATCTGCTCGAGCGGCTCCGGTGTGCGGATGCCGGCGACGACGTCCTCACCCTGGGCGTTGAGAAGGAATTCGCCATATAGGCCCTGCTCGCCGGTGGAGGGGTTACGCGTGAAGCAGACGCCGGT
>PMMN01000019.1 GCA_003162235.1 Actinomycetota bacterium
TGTGCTCGCGGCAGCTCTCTGCGAGCATGCGCACGTCTTCGGGATGGGCGATCCACATGCCTCCGGCCGCCTGCACGAGCGGCTCGATCACGACCGCGGCCAGTCGCTCGGCGTTGGCGGCAACCAGGCTGCAAGCCTCCTCGGTCCAGCCGGGACTCGCGTAGCCACGGGCGCGGAGCACCGGGAAGCGGAGCAGATCGAAGTGCTCGCTGTGGAAGCCTTCACCGAGCGAGAGAGCCCCGATCGTGTCGCCGTGGTAAGCGTCGCGCAGAGCCATGAAGCCGGACTTCTCTTCGAGGCCGATGTTGCGCCAGTGCTGGACGGCGCACTTGAGCGCCTGTTCGACAGCCGACGCGCCGTCGGAGGCGAAGAGAAAGTGCGGGTCTGCGACCGGAACCACCCGGGCGAGCGCCTCGGAGAGCTCGACCACTGCTCGGTTGCCGTTCCCGAGCAGAGTCGTGTGGGCCACTCTGCCGAGCTGGGCGGTGAGGGCGGCGTCGAGCTCAGGTACGTGGTGGCCGAGCGTCGTCACCCAGAGCGAAGAGATCGCATCCAGGTAGCGGCGCCCCTCCGTGTCGATCAGCTCGCGTCCATCGGCGCGCTCGACGATCACAGGCTCGTTCAGGGCGAAGGTAGCCATCTGGGTGAAGCCGTGCCAGACGCGGGTCTCGTCGCGCTCGATCCAGTCGTTCATACCCGTCAGCGTATCGGCGCAGTTAGCTAGGCTGCGGCTCCATGGGCAGAGTCATCTCCTTCGCTCGCGGCGCGCCGGCGCCCGAATGCCTCGCCGTCGACCTCCTGGCCGAGTGTGCCAAGAGCGCGATCGAGCGAGACGGCACCGCCGTTCTCTCCTACGGCACCGGTCTTGGCTATGCGCCGCTCAGGGAGTGGCTCGAGCGAGCGCTACTCAGATCGATCCGAGCCAGATCCTGCTCACCAACGGCTCGCTCCAGGGCTTCGTCTACCTGGCTCAGCACTTCTTCTGGAGCGGTATCGGCGGACGCGTGCTGGTCGAGGCACCGAGCTACGACCGTCCGCTCTTGATCCTGCGCAACCACGGCGTCGAGGTGACGGCCGTCGAGATGGACGACGAGGGGCTCGATCCCACCGCGCTCGAGCGCGAGCTCAAGCGTGGCCCCAAGCCAGCGTTCCTGTACACGATCCCGACCTTCCAGAACCCGAGCGGGCGCACGCTCTCGGTCGAGCGCCGCGAGCGCATCGTAGAGCTGGCCCAGAGCTACGACCTGCTCGTGCTCGAGGACGACCCTTACGGCTTCGTCCGCTACGAGGGCAAGGCGCCGCCGACGATGTTCCAGATCGAGGGCTCGATCGCCGACAAGGTCGCTCACACCTCGTCGTTCTCGAAGACGGTCTCTCCAGGGCTTCGGGTCGGTTTCATCATCCTGCCCAAGCCGCTGCTCAAGCCGCTCGAGCTGATCGCCTCGTCGACCACGATCTCGCCCTCGAACCTGCCTGCGGCGACCGTGTACGAGTTCGCCAGGCGCGGCCACTTCGAGCCCAACCTGGAGCGGATGAACGGGCTTCTCCGCGCTCGCCGCGACGCGATGCTCGAGGCGCTCGAACGCCACTTCGGCTCGAGTGCGAGCTGGAGCCGGCCCGAGGGCGGCTACTTCAACTGGCTCGATCTGCCCACGGGCGTCGATGCCGGAGAGTTGCTCGTACGCGCCACCGAAGCCGGCGTCGTCTACTGCAAGGGCACCGACTTCTATCCGGACGGCCGCGGCGCGGGCTCGCTCCGGCTCGCCTATAGCTACCCCTCGCCCGAGGAGATCGAGCAGGGCATCTCCATCCTCGCCGAGCTGGCTAAGAGCCTATCCCACTAGGCCGTTTTCCTACCGGAATAGGCTCTAGGGCCTAGTCCGGGCCGGGCGAGCGGACGCGAGCCGCTCCATCTATCCGGCTACTACTCCTTCTTCGCCTGTTCGGCCTGCTGCTTCAAGCTAGTGCGCTGGACCTTGCGGTGCCGGTACATCTGCGAGGCGAGCACACCGCTCGCCAGCCCGATCACGAAGCAGAGGAGGATCAGCCAGATCTCCGAGACCTTGATCGAGGTGATCAGGAAAGAGATCTTAACCTTGGCGCTGTTGGCCACTACGAGCGCGATCCCGTAGCCAACAAGCAGGAGTAGAACGATGATCTTCGACCATAGTTGCGGTTGCCAGGTCTCGTCGAACTCGGCTCCGTGCTTCTTCTTCTCGGCGTTCTTGTCGCGGGGCTCCTGCGCTTGCTGGGGCTCGTTCTCGTTCATGAGCGGGAGTTTAGAGCCTTTCCCGCTAGGCTCGCACGACCGATGCGGCCGTTTCGCGGCGCCAGCGGCCATCCGAACCGCTCGATGCACTACCAGTACGCCTTCGCGGCCCTTCCGACCTCTGGCATCCACGCCTCGATCACCTCGGCCGCATGTTCCTAACGGGGCGGTCCCTTAGTACGTGATCGAGCGGATAGGAATGCGCGACCAGGACGCTCACCGATCGGCCGACCTCGCGGAAAGGGCCGCGCTCCGGTGTAGGCGCTTCTCAGGCGACCGCGTGCTCGTGCGCCAACTCCGCGAGCGGGCGAGCGGCGAGACGGGACGAACGGGGAGAAATCCGCGATCCCTGGATGCTGGTTCGGAAGGTGGGGCAAGGCTCTTCGCAGCGGAGCGCGCAAAGCCCTGCTCCGTGGAAATAGCAGTCACTGCAGGTTACTTTGACGGAATTGCTCATGCTCCCCTTTTGCTCTGGTGGCGGCTACCCAGGTACAAGCCTGGATGATAAGGGCTTGTCCGCCGGAGACAAGGGTTACGGCGGAGGAAAAGACCGCAAATTGCGGGAGTTTCGGATTTGCCGGAAACTACCGAAAACTACTTGTGAGGCGGCAGCGTTGCCAGGGCACGCAACGCCTGTTGAAAACTGGTGACCGCGATGATCTTCATATCCCCTGCGTAGTGGCGGGCCTCGGTCGCGTTATCCCCAGCCGGCACGAGCATGATCTCGATTCCGGCGCGCTTCGCGCCGATCACCTTCTGTTCGACTCCTCCTATAGGCACCACGCTGCCGTTGAGTGCGAGCTCGCCGGTCGCCGCAACTCTGTATCCGCGATCGGCGTTGCCGTTGAGCTTCTCGGTGAGCTCGAGCGCGAAGGCGAGCCCGGCCGACGGCCCGACGACGTTACCGGCGTTTATCTCGACCTTGATCGGGAGCTTGATGCTTGCCGCCTGCGTGAGGAAGACGCCGATCATCGGCATGCGCGGGCGCGGGCGCAGAGCGTAGGTTCGAATCGCCAGCTGCTGTCTCCGGCCGGCGCGGACGATGGTGAGCTCGACCGTCTGGCCGACCCGGTGCCGCTCGATGAGAGCCCGCAAACGCGATTCGGTCAGGGCCGCCTTCCCGTCAACGGCCACGATCACATCGCCGGGGAGTAGCTTCGCGGCCGCGGGTGAGCCCTCGGCGGTCTGCTCGATCCGCATTCCCGACGGATGGATGACGACGTGATAGCCGAGGTGCTCTAGAGCTACCGCTTCGGCGATCGTCTTCGAACGAACCATGGCGGCGGCGTCCAGCCGCGCGCTCTCGCGTTCGTTGAGGTTGGCGGGCACGACATCTTGACGCGACACGAGCTCGCCGCCGTCGCGCAGGAAGGAGACGTAGCGCTCCGCCAGCGTCGCTTGTCGCTCGACCACGTCCACGAAATAGAAGCCGCCCTGACCGTTGTCGTGCCCTCCCTTCACCTCGACTAGGGGAGCGAGCGGGTGCGGGCTGTCGGGAAGCAGCAGGTACGAGCTCGAAGACGCGATGAACGCGTACAGGCAGAAAGCGACGAAAACGACGAAAACCACTCCGGTCAGCGCCGCTAGAGCCGACAGGGTCGAGCGAACGGACATCACCGGCGAGCATACAGGCGCCGACTCGTGTACCGGCTAGAGCAATCCTCTGCTTGCGCCGCCGTCGACCGGGATCAGCGTGCCGGTGACGTAGCTGGCCGCGTCGGAGGCGAGAAAGGCCACGACGGCGGCAACTTCGTGCGGATCGCCGACACGACCGAGCGGGATCTGCGCCAGGTCGTCGCCGCGCGAGCGCGTCTTGTAGAGCTCTTCGAGGCGCTCGGTCGCGATCCGTCCGGGCGCGATCGAGTTGACAGTGATTCCTTGCGGGCCGAGCTCGCGGGACAGCGTCTTGGCCCAGCCGACGAGACCGGGGCGGACGGCATTCGAGAGGGCGAGGTTGTCGATCGGCTCGCGGACGGCGCTCGAGGTGATGTTGATGATCCGCCCCGCTTTGCTACCTCGCAGGTGGGGAAGGCAGAGGTTCGTCAGCCTGACGGCGGAGAAGAGCAGCAGCGTGACCGCATCCTCGAGCGACTCGTCGTCGATCTCGAGCGCCGGCCCGGCGGGCGGGCCGCCACCGTTGTTGACCAGGATGTCGATACCGCCGAAAGTGCCGACCGTGCGCTCGACCAGGTTGCGCAGGTCGCGCGGGCTGGTCAGGTCGCCCTGCACTGCCAGCGCTCCGATGCGGTCGGCCTCTTTCTCCAGCAGCTGCCGGCGCCGGGCGAACATGGCGACATTGGCACCCGCCTTGTCGAGCTCCTCGGCGATCGCCAGGCCGATGCCCGAGGAGGCGCCGCAGACGATCGCCGTCCTTCCTCTCAGATCGGTCTTGGGAGCTCGTTTCAAATGACAGCCCAGTCGGCGGAGCGCTTCGTCTCGAAACGAGCTCTAGTCATCGAGGGGATTCTCTCCCATCCGGGCTCTTACTCGCGTCTCGATCCCGCCGCGGACGTTGAAGTAGCCCTCGACCTCGCAGAAGCGCGGCGCCGCCGAGCTCACGATCTCGTCCAGCAACTCGTTCACGACCTCCTCCTGCAGGATCTGGCGCTGGCGGAAGGAGGTCAGGTAGTCCCTGAGCGACTTCAGCTCGACGAGCGCCTCGCCGGGGACGTAGCGAATCGTCAGCGTGCCGAAGTCGGGCGCCCCGGTCAGCGGGCAGAGCGAGGTGAACTCGAGCGCCTCCAGCTCGACCTCGTAGTCGCGCTTCCGGTGCTTGTTGGGCAGGGTCTCGATCGTCACGGTTCGGGCACGCTTCCGTCGCAGACACGTGCGGGTTCGGGAATTATGCTCGCAGCGGGGAGGAGGCTGGGTGTGCCTACCAAGGGAGCTAGAGGATCAGGCTTCTAGTTTGGCGATGATCGCGTCGGCGACCTGGCTGGTGCCGACCGCGGTCGGGTCGTCTCGCGTCGGCTTCATGTCGTAGGTGAGCGACTTTCCCTCGCGGATCACCGCGGCGATCGCGTTCTCGAGCCGGCGCGCGGCCTCGTCCTCGCCGAGGTGATCGAGCATCATCATCCCGGAGAGCATCTGCGCCATCGGGTTGACCTTGTTCTGGCCGGTGTACTTGGGCGCGGAGCCGTGCGTGGGCTCGAAGACCGCGATGCCCTCGCCGAAGTTGGCGCCCGGCGCCATCCCGAGCCCGCCGATCATCCCTGCGCAGAGGTCGGAGAGGACGTCGCCGTACAGGTTCGGTAGTACGAGCATGTCGTACTCCTCGGGCCGCTGCACGAGCTGCATGCACATGTTGTCGACGATGCGGTCGTCGAAGGCGATGTCGGGGTTCTCGGCCGCCACCTCGCGCGCGACGCGCAGATAGAGGCCGTCGGAGAACTTCATGATGTTGGCCTTGTGCACCGCGGTCACTTTGTGACGGTCGTTGGAGCGGGCGTAGTCGAAGGCGAACTGGACGATCCGGCGCGTGCCGCTGATCGAGATCGGCTTGATCGAAATGCCGGCGTCGCGGTGGCGGAGCTCTCCGCCTTTGGATTCGATCCAGGCGAGCAGCTCTTCTACCTCGGGCGTTCCCTGCTCGTACTCGATCCCGGCGTAGAGGTCTTCGGTGTTCTCGCGGATGATGACCAGGTCGACATTGTCGAAGCGGCTGCGCACTCCCTCGTAGGTCTTACAGGGCCGCACCTGACCGTAGAGATCGAGCGCCTTGCGCAGGCCGACATTGACCGAGCGAAAGCCGCCGCCGACGGGCGTCGTGATCGGCCCCTTGAGGGCGACGCCGGTGCGCCTGATCGAGTCCAGAACCTGTTCGGGAAGAGGATTGCCTCCGTAGCGCTCCATCACGTCGGCACCCGCCTCGACGACCTCCCACTCGAAGGCGACACCGGTCGCCTCCAGCACGCGTCTGGTCGCCTCGGTCAGCTCGGGGCCGGTGCCGTCGCCGGGGATCAGAGTCACCTCGTGCGTCATCGTGGGCGCGATTCTACGGATGACGGCCGGGCCGCGTGCGGTTGTAGCGGCGCCCGCCGGCGCAGGCGCCCCTGCGCAATACCGGTTGGATCCCGGCTCGGAGCGTGGGGTACAGTGCAACCAATGGCTGAGAGCGAAAAAGGATTGAGAGGTGTCGTAGCCGTCGATTCGGGCATCACGTCGATCGACGGGGCGCAGGGGATTTTGCGCTACCGCGGCTACAACGTCGTCGATCTCGCCAACAACTCGACTTTCGAGGAGGTCTGCCACCTGCTGTTGCACGGGGAGCTTCCCGACTCCCATCAGCTGGCCTCGTTCAAGGAGGAGCTGCTCGCCGCTCGCTCGATCCCAACCGAGGTCGAGGCGGTCGTGGATGACTCGGCGCGTTACGCGCGTCCGATGGAGGCGATGCGCTCGATGGGCTCGGCGCTCTCCTTCTCCGATCCCGACAAGGCATCGAACGAGCCGGAAGCCAACCAGCGCAAAGCGGTACGACTGATCTCTCAGCTACCGACGGTAATGGCACGCTACCGCCGTCGCTACTACGGCCTCGAGCCGGTCGGGCCCGACCCGGAGCTCGACTACGCGGCCAACTTCCTCTGGATGCTGCGCGGCGAGCTGCCGAGCGAAGAAGACGCGCGCGTTCTCGACGCCATCTCGATCCTCCACGCCGACCACGANNATGAACGCCTCGACCTTCGCGGCGCGCGTGATCGCCGCCACCTGCACCGACATGCACTCGGCCATCGTCGGCGCGATCGCCGCCCTCAAGGGACCGCTGCACGGCGGCGCCAACGAGTGGGTGATGGCGACGCTGAAGCGGATCGGCTCCGATGACAAAGTCGATGCCTGGGTCGACGAGAGACTCGACCAGGGAATGAAGATTCCTGGCTTCGGGCACGCGATCTACAAAGTCACCGACCCGCGCGCGATCGTGCTCAAGGAGATTGGGCGCAAGGTCTTCGAGCGCGCCGACCCGAACGACCCGAACTGGTTCGCAATGACCGAGCGCATGGAGCGCCGTGTCTTCGAGCGTAAGGGACTGGTGCCGAACGTCGACCTCTACTCGGCCTCGGTGCTCTACTACCTCGGCTTCCCGATNNGACCTGCTGACGGCGCTGTTTGCCGCCAACCGCGTGGTCGGCTGGGCGGCGCACGTAATCGAGCAGCACCTCAACAACAGGATCATCAGACCTACCATCAACTACACGGGGCCAGCCCCGCGCGAATTCCCGGTCGCCAATCGGAGGGCCGGTCAGACGGCATGAGTGAAACGGGAGGAGAGAAGTCGATGACGCTTGCCCAGGCAGCGGCCGAGGCGGACGGGCTAGCAATGCGCGGAGCCGAGCGCGAGCTGGCCCAGATACGCAGCGAGTGGGACGAGGAGATCGAGGCCGCAGCGCGCGACGCCGACTTCCGTGAGCGGGCGGCCGCCTACAAGGCTGTGGGTCAGTTCCGCTTTCGCCAGAAGCTCGAGCTCCTGAAGCGCGGCTTCGACGACGAGAGCCCGGCCTGCCGCGGCTCAGCGCTGGTCTCGCTGGAACTGCTCTCGCGCGAGCACCCCGGAGCGGTCAACTCCGTTCGCTCCAACCTGCACATACTTGCCAGCCGCGACTCGAACAGCGCCGTTCGCCGGCTCGCCATCCTCTGCCTGCGCAACGGATCCGCGCAGCCCGACACGCTTGGGATGCTGGCGGGCATGGCCGACGACGACTCTCAGGACGAGAATCTGCGCGCGGCCGCTAAGGCCGTTGTTGTCTCGCTCAAGCGCAAGGCCAGCGCGCGCGGCCCGAAAAGGAACTAGCGAGCTTTCTGGTTCGGTAGCTTGACTCGTCGCCGTGCGTGCGGATGGGCGCGGAAATAGGTCTCGCGCCGACGCTGGTCGGAGACGTGGGTATAGAGCTCGGAGTGGAGAGGTCGGCGTGGCCGAGCATCTCCTGCTCTGGCCCGCTACCACGCGGCGCGCTGCGTTGTCCTCAGTCGCGTCCGTAGCGCCGCTACGAACGCTCCCTGCGTCCTAGTATCGCTTGGTGCTAGCGACCCAAAGGCTCTCGGAAGTGGTGTTCTCGCTAGTGATTTGTCAGCTTCGTGCGCCGCTTGGCGTGCGGGTGGGCGGCGAAGTAGCTCTCGCGCCGACGCTGGTCGGAGACGTGGGTATAGAGCTCGGTGGTGGAGAGGTCGGCGTGACCGAGCATCTCCTGGACGCTGCGTAGGTCGGCGCCGCCCTCGAGCAAGTGGGTGGCGAAGGAGTGGCGGAGCAGGTGTGGGTGGATGCGCCCGGGCTCGAGCCCGGCGACCTCGGCCAAACGGCGCAGGATCAGGAAGGCGCCGGCGCGAGTGAGCGCACCGCCGCGGGCGTTCAGGAACAGCTCGGGCCGCGGGCGCTTTTCGAGGAACGGGCGCCCGCGAGCCAGGTAACGCGTCAGGGCATCGACTGCCTGGCGCCCGATCGGGACGATCCGCTCTTTGTCGCCCTTGCCGATGCAGCGCACGATCCGGCTCTCGAGATCGATTCCGGCCTTCTCCAGCCCGGTTGCCTCGCTCACCCGCAGCCCGGCGCCGTAGAGCAGCTCCACCAGCGCTCGGTCACGCAGGTCGCGCGGAGTGACGCCGGCGGCCGCCTCGATAAGGCGCTCGGCCTCGGCGGGCGAGAGTGGGTGGGGGAGATGTCGCTGACGCCGTGGCGGTCGCAGCTCGGCGGCCGGGTTGTCGCCACGAGCCCCGACGAGCACTAGATGACGGTAGAAGGAGCGCAGCGCGGCCAGTCGGCGCGCGATGGTCGCCGGCGCCAGGCCGCGTGCACGCAACTCGGCAAGGTAGCGCTCGAGGTCGTCGGTCGAGGCTCCACTTAGCGGTTTTGCGAGCACCTGGGCGGCGTCTTTGAGATCGCGGCGATAGGCATCGACAGTTTGCCTCGAACGGCGCGCGGCAAGCAGGGCGAGAAAGCCTTCGACCTCTCGTTCCATCGGACAGTTCTAGTTCGCCGCCGCAGCGAGATCTCTTTTTAGCGCTCGCGGCGTGACTGCTTCGATCCGCGGCTCCGAATAGACTGGCTGCTCGTGCCCAAAGTCACGTGGCATATCCGCCTCGCGACGCTCGTCGTCGTTCTCGTCGCGCTGCCTGCCTGCGCTTCCAGCTCCTCGAAGTCATCCACCACCTCGACGTCGCCGAGGCCGGTACCGGTTCGTCATCTGGCTCTGATCGACGCGAAGACAGGGGCAATCGATCGCGACTTCCCCGACGCCAACGACATGGTGTTGTCTACCGTCGCCGATGGAAACGGTGGCTGGTACGTCGGCGGCGCCTTCACGCGCGTTGGCAAGGTGGCCCAGAGAGGGTTGGCGCTCCTGAGGAGGGACGGCACGCTCGATCCTGCCTTCGCGCCCAACCTGCCCGGGGATCACTACGTGGACCAGCTTCTACGCCACGGCGGGGTGGTGTATGCAGGCGGCGACTTCGGCTTCGTCGCACTCGATGCGCGAAGCGGCAGACGGCTGTGGAGGGTCTCGATAGGGAGCGGCGATCAGGCCAACGCTCTCGCCTTCGGGAACGGTGTCCTGTACGTCAGCGGCGACTTCACGCACATCGGTGGCGTTGCCCGGGACGGCATTGCCGCGCTCGACCCGGCGAGCGGCAAGCCGACCGCGTGGCAGGTTCATCTCTCCACGGGGGTGACGGGCACTCCGGCGGCGGTCGGCCCCGTGGCGGTCGCCGATGGGGTTGTTTACCTCAGCGGTGACTTCAATCGCGTGTACGGCGTCAAGAGGGAGCTCGGCCTCGCCGCGGTCAGCCCACGCACGGGCCTACCTCTGCCTACACCCTGGGTGGCGCAGCTCTTCGAAGACGCGACCGCGATCCTCGTCAGCCACGGCCAGGTTCTCGTCGGCTCAGATTTCCACGACTCGAGCTTCGCTGTCTTTGACGCCCGCACAGCCCGCCAGCTCCCCTGGCGCGATCGCCTGGGCGGTGATGCCTCCACGTTCGCTGTCTCCGGAGACACGGTCTACCTGGGCAGCGCCTGTCCGAACACCGCGTTCCCATCGAATTGCTACGGCTTCGATCACGCGGGCGGCAAGCCGGCGAACAGCCTGGCCGCGGTAGTCCTGCCCGCAGGGAGGTTCACGAACTGGCGGCCCAACCTCGACCGCTGCACACTCGTCTACGCGATCGCCGTCTCCGGAGACAAAGTACTTGTCGCCGGGTATTTCTCATCCAGTAGCTGTTCCAGTTGAGGTCTCAACGTCCGCCGAGGTTGATCGGCATGGTCGACGTCGGCGAGGTTGATAGCAGCTCCGCTGATCGCTCAAGCCACCTCGGGGCCGCCGCGACCGACATGGTGGGCGCGGCTCACTCAACGCCGTCCCAACCGCTCCGTCTCGGACCCCTTCCACAACCCCGGTCAGCCCACCGCGCTTCTAGGAGCAGACGAGTCGCTAAGCGCCGCAGGCGCCGCGACTCGTTTGCACAGAACGCTGGCGAAAGTCGCAATGCCCTCCGTCAGGAGGGCGGACTTTCGTCAGGAACGGGGGTGCGCCCGGTCATAAACCCGCCTGAGCCGGCGCGCGTCGACGTGGCTGTAGACCTGGGTGGTCGAGAGCGAGCTGTGACCGAGCAGCTCCTGGATGACTCTGAGATCGGCGCCACCTTCGAGCAGGTGCGTGGCGAAGGCGTGGCGCAGGCGGTGCGGGTGGCGGACGAGACGGCGCAGCGTGCTCGTGTCGAGGCGGCGGCCGCTGACGGAGAGGAAGAAGGCGTTCTCAGCGCCGCGGGCGAGCTGGGAGCGGGCTTCGTGCAGGTAGCGAGCGGTCCAGGCGGCGGCCTCCTCGCCCAGCGGGACGACGCGTTCCTTGCCGCCCTTGCCGCGCACGTGCACGGTCTCGCTCTCGAAGTCGACGTCGATCAGGTCGAGCCCGACCGCCTCGGCGCTGCGCAGGCCGGCCGAGTAGACGAGCTCGAGCAGGGCGCGGTTGCGGAGTGCGAGCGGGCCCTTTCCTTCGCTTGCCCGTAGGAGCTCGTCGACCTCGTCCGGGCGCGGCGTTTCGGGCAGGTGGCGCGAGCGGCGCGGTTTCAACGCCAGCTCGGGCACGCGGGCGGGGCCGAGCGCGAAGCCGATCAGCCCGCGCACCGCGGCCAGCTTGCGCGCCATCGTTCGTTCCGAGAGCCGGCTCGGTTGCCGTCCGGGGCGCGCGGCGCCGAGCTCGGCGGCATAGAGAGAGAGGAGGCGACCATCCAACTGCTCCAGGATCGCGCCCTTCCGGTTCAGGAAACCGGCGAACTCTTCCAGGTCGGTTCGGTAGGCGCGCCGAGTTGCCGCCGAGAAAGCGGGCGAGTCGAGGAAGCGGTCGATCGTGCGGTTCAGCTCCACTTCTGGCTGATTCGCCATCCGGTTGGGAATCCCGCCTGGGGCTCGAGTTGGGTTTGGTCAGCGCCCCGGGGAGGCGGGTTCCCCGCCTCCCATCCCCAATTCGAGCTTAACTCGGAAAAGCGCACGCGACTGTGCCAGCTTCGTGCCGAAACGGCATCGACCGCTAAGGCTTTTCGATGCGGTCGGATCAGACCGGCTCGGGTTTTCGTCGTCCCGCCGGCGGGACCACCCTCCTCCCCCCACCCTCCTACGGGGCGGAGAACGGTATCGAGAAAAGGCGCACGCGACTGTACCGACTTAGCGCAAAGAGAGCACCAAGCGCTCGGGTCTCGATGCAGCACTGGGAAACAGCTCCTTCCACAGGGGCCACCTGATCGCGCGAACCCGGCGCCAACAGGAAGGGCCCGCTGAAGCGGGCCCACCCAGAGAAGCTTTTCCTGCCTTCGCTAGCGAACCGCGGCGACGATCTCCTCGCTCAGGCTCGGGAACTTGCTCAGGAACTCGGCCCGGTCGGCCTTGAGGCCCGCCACGATCTGCTTGTACTCGTCGCTGCGGCCGGTGCGCTCGTACAGGCGCCGCGGCTGTAGGAGCTCGATGTCGTCGATGCCCGGCACCGAGCTGGCGACCAGGTAACCGAAGTCGGGGTCGGTCTCCCATTCGATCGTGCCTTCGGCGATGCCCTTGACGATCGCCGAGGAGTGGGGGATACGCACCTTCTTCGAGCGCTTGTCGTTCTCGGGGCCGCCGACGCGGCCGGTGCTCATCAGGTAGACCTCGAGCGGGTGCTCGGAGAGCAGCTCGAGGAAGCGGTTGCCCTGCCTGTCGTGGGGGAGCGGGAAGAAGGGGTTGGTGCCGGGCACGCGCAGGAACTTGCCCGCCTCGTCGGCGCCGCCCGCGCTGGTTCCCTTCGTCTCGCCGAGCATGAAGTAGGCGGCCGCCTGCGCCCCTTCGAGCTTGGCGACGGCCGGGATCACGCCCTCGTTGCGGTTGAGGATGAGCAGGAAATCGGCGTGCTCGATCAGCGTGCCCGCCGCCGACTCGATCGAGTCGAAGGTGAAGGTTGAGCGTCCGTTCTTGGTGTAGGAGGTATCGAAGAAGTCGAGCCCGCCTTCGTCGTTCTGGGAGACGTTCTCGAGGTAGGCCTCGGGCCGGGTGACGGCGCCGTAGATGGTCGGCTCGTCTTCCTTAGAGAGAGCGAAGGTCTTGGCGAAGCAGCCGCGCTCGGTCGCGTAGACGCGGCCGCCCGGCATCCAGGCAACGAAGTCGTCCTGAACCGGAAGCGACCCGTTCTGGCGCGTGAAGGTCGTCGTCGTCTTACCGGTGCCCGACAGTCCGACGATCAGGCCGACCCTGCTGCCCGCGTCGGTGGGGATGATCTTGCAGCCCGCGTGCAGGGCGAGGCCGCCGGCGTCGTAGACACGCCTGTTCCACATCCTGAGGCCGCCCTTCTTCGACTCGCCGAAGTAGTCGGAGTTGAGGACGCGCGTGACTCCGGCCTCGACGTCCACCATGATCAGGCGGTCGTCGGGGAAGCCGGGAGCGGTCAGGTTGGGCGTGTAAACGACCGTCAGCTCGGGCTCGCAAGTGTCCTCGTCGCCGTGGTAGTAGA
>PMMN01000042.1:0-5014 GCA_003162235.1 Actinomycetota bacterium
CAACCACCACGTTCACACGAATATCGCGCCGCCGGTCGCGCGAGAGGGCGCGACCGAATACTCGCGCGGCGCTCCCGTCGTCGCAGGCGAGTCCGAGCCGATGATCGTAAAGACGAAGCAGTTCCCGGTGAAACCGATGACGCCCGAGGAGGCCGTGCTCCAGCTCGAATTGATCGGCCACGACTTCTTCGTGTTCCAAAACAGCGAGGTCGGTGAGGTCGGAGTCGTGTATCGTCGCCGGGACGGGAACTACGGATTGATCGAGCCGCAGCTGTGAAGAAGCCCTGGAAGCACACGGACGACGAACCGCTCCGCCAGGCGGCGGAGGCCGAGGGCGCGGCCGCGGACACCGGCGGGGAGGATGAGGTCGAAAGGCCCGCAGAGCCGGCATCCACCGGGATGAGCCTCGCCGGCATCAGCGACGAGACGGGCGGGCTCGCATTTATAGGCGTCCCGCGCACCGGCGGCGACTGGGATCTGGTCATCACCGGCGAGGCGCCCGACCTGACCGGCGCCGACGAGCTCGGCTTCGTCGTCGTCGAGGACGGAGACATCTACATGGACTCCCACCTCCCCGACGGCGACGTCACTCCGCTCGCCGAGGCGATCGAGCTGCAGCTGCCGCCGCCCTATCGAGCCTACGGCGTCCGCCAGGAGGCCGATCTCTGGGCGGTGTCGGCGCGCGAGATCGAGCTCGGCCGCTTCCAGGCCGCCGGCGACGAGCTCGAGCTGACGGTCAGAGGCGATCAGAGCGAGCTGGTCGTGGACGGGAAGAGGTCGTTCGGCAGCGTCCCCGAGCTCGAGCAGATCGGGAAGGAAGCCTCCGCGGATTTCTTCGCCCGCGCCTTGCGGATCGAAGACGATCTCTGGGAAGTCACCGTCAACCCGATCTAGTCCTGCGGGCGACGATCGCCAGAGAGAGATCAGCGATACCCCGCGAACGGCAATCAAGGAATTTATTCTTCGCCTGGGGCTGGGTTGTGTTGGGGGTTGGGATGCTGTCCGTCGCAGCCATCCAGTTCTCGAATGGCGACACGGCCTGGGGTCTCATAGGTGTCGGTGTTGCTCTTGGCGCCGCAGCGCTCGCCTGGTCTGAGTGGCGTCAGGTGCGGTAGACCACCGCTGGCGGCTGAGCCGCAAGCTCTTCACGGGTCGAGGCAGCAGTCGCTGAATTCTCCGTCTCCGTTCGAGCCCCGGGCGTCGTAGATTCGGTGTCGTAGCGCCAGGCTCTGTTGACTGCCGGTGACAGCGCGCCGATACTTCCGGAAGCTATGGAGTTCGAGATCACCTGGGTCGATCCGACGCTCGTTGTCTGCCGAACGTCGGGAGTGGCCGAGGTGAAGAGCTACGAGAAGTTCTTACGGGCTTTGACCTCGAGTCCCGAGTTCGGGCCCGATGTCAGCGTGCTGATGGATCTCACAGCACTCGATATCTCGCTGCTCACGGCGACCGATATGGAGGAGCTCGCGAGCCTCCGGGTGCGATTCGCCAGTGAGAGTAAGGCTCGCTCGGCGCTGGTCGTCGGCCCAGGGTCTCCGCTCAGATACGGGCTCGGCCGCATGTTCGAGGGATTTCTCTCGGCGCAAGTGGGTTTCGAGATCAGGGTCTTCGAAGAGCTCGACGAGGCGCTGGCCTGGCTGCAGGCCGATGACGCGAAGCCGGCGCTCTGATTAACTGCGACGGCCAGGCGGGCTTGAAGGTGTGACCGTACCGCGCCGATCGGGCCAACTGGTCGGTCGCTCCGTCTCGAGCCCGACGCAATAAAATGTCCTGACCAAGAGCGAGCAAGAGAAAGGCACGCGTTGTCACCCGAAGAGAAAAAAGAGCCGTCCTACAAGCACCCCGAGAGCTCGGAAGAGCTCGTCTCGGGAATCGAAGTGCGGAGGGCTGGCGCAGACGAGGGCGAAGCGATCGAGCCCGGCGGCGAAGATCACGATGGGGAGGCGCCCCGCGGGGTGGTCGTCTCGCTGCTGGCGCCGGATGCCGTCGGCGACTACGCCGTCTTCGTCTCGCTGCCCGCGCGCCTGCTGATCGTCGAAGAGCAGGACGGTGACGGTGACCTCGGTGTCTTCGCCGATGCGGTCGAAAAGAGGCTGGCGGCGCCGTACCGGGCGCGGGCTCTGCGCGTGGACGAGCGCCGCTTCGTCGTGGTGGCGAACGAGATCGAGACGATCGAGTTGGCGGGCGTCACAGGCGACGAGCTCGTCGTCTTCGCACTACCGGACGGCGAGCGCACCGCCATCCTCGACGGCAAGGCGCTCGCGCTCGCTCAGCCCGAGTTGGAGCCGATCCTGAAGGAGTCGGCGCCCTGCCTGGTCAGGCTCGAGAACGTGGACGAGTCGATCTGGGAGCTCTCGGTAGACCTTCTCTAGTTGCGCCGGTCGTAGCCGTTCCCGGCACGGAACTACGGGGAGCCCTGTCCCTGTAACCTTTCTCTATGACCGAAATCGGGGCAACCTTCGAGCGAGTGCTGCGCGTCGGCGAGGGCCGGCGAATGAAGCGGATGCACTCGACCTCCGAGTACATCACCACGCTCGAGCCCGATTTCGTCAAGCTCTCAGACGCCGAGCTCGCGGCCAAGACGGCCGAGTTCAAGCAGCGCGTCGAGAACGGCGAGTCGCTTGACGAGTTGCTGCCCGAGGCCTTTGCCGCCGTGCGCGAGGCGCGGCGCCGGGAGTCCGATCAGCGCATGTTCGATGTCCAGCTGATGGGCGGCATCGTTTTGCACGAGGGCGACATCGCCGAGATGAAGACCGGCGAGGGCAAGACTTTCGTCGCCACGCTATCGCTCTACCTCAACGCGCTCACCGGTCGCGGCGCTCACCTCGTCACGGTCAACGACTATCTGGCCAAGCGCGACGCCGAGTGGAACCGCGGCGTCTTCGGCCGTCTCGGCATGACGGTCGGCTTCGTCCAGAACATGATGCCGTTCGCCGAGCGCAAGGCCTCCTACGACGCCGACGTCACCTACGGCACCAACTCGGAGTTCGGCTTCGACTACCTGCGCGACAACATGGCGGTCTCACACGAGGAGCTCGTCCAGCGCGGCCATCACTACGCGATCGTGGACGAGGTCGACTCGATCCTGATCGACGAGGCGAGGACGCCGCTAATCATCTCCGGTCAGCCTGAGACGGCGGCCAAGATCTATTACGACTTCGCCCGCGTGGCCAAGCAGCTGCACGCCGTCCGCGCCGATCCGCTGCGCAAGGAGCCACCGCCCGATGCCGACTACGAGTACGACGAGAAGCACATGTCCGTCTCGCCGTTCCCGCCCGGGATCGAGAAGGTCGAGCGGGCGCTCAGGATCGAGAACCTCTACGCGCCGCAGAACTCGCAGCTCGTCAACCACATGATCCAGGCGATGCGGGCCCAGTCGCTCTACCACAACGACGTCGAGTATGTGATCCAGGAGGGCGAGGTCAAGATCGTCGACGAGTTCACCGGTCGCATCATGGAGGGCCGGCGCTGGTCTGAGGGCCTGCACCAGGCGGTCGAGGCCAAGGAGGGCGTCCGCATCCGCGAGGAACACGTGACCCTGGCGACGATCACCTTGCAGAACTATTTCCGCCTCTACGAGAAGCTAGCCGGCATGACCGGGACGGCCAAGACCGAGGAGAAGGAGTTCGTCGAGATCTACGGTCTCGACGTGATCGAGATCCCGACCAACATGCCGGTCGTCCGCGACGACAAGAACGACCTCATCTACAAGAACAAGGAGGCGAAGTTCAACGCCGTCGTCCAGGACATCAAGGAGCGCTCCGAGCGCGGCCAGCCGGTGCTCGTCGGCACGATCGCGGTCGAGACCTCCGAATACCTGGCGCAGCTGCTCGATCGCGCCGGCGTTTCCCACAACGTCCTGAACGCCAAACAGCACGAGCGCGAGGCGGAGATCATCAAGGACGCGGGCCAGCCGGGCACGGTCACTATCGCTACCAACATGGCCGGTCGCGGTGTTGACATCCAGCTCGGGCCGGGCGTAGTCGAGGTCGGCGGCCTGTGCGTGATCGGCACCGAGCGTCACGAAGCGCGCCGAATCGACAACCAGTTGCGCGGCCGCTCCGGCCGCCAGGGCGATCCGGGCGAGAGCCGCTTCTATCTCTCCGGCGACGACGACCTGGTGCGCCTGTTCGCGGGCGATCGCATCAAGCGCGTGATGGAGATCTCCCGCGTTCCCGAGGAAGAGCCGATCGAGCACCGCATCCTTTCGCGCCAGATCGAAGGCGCCCAGAAGAAGGTCGAGGAGATGAACTTCGTCTCCCGCAAGCACGTGCTCAAGTACGACGAAGTGATGAACATGCAGCGCCAGGTCATCTACGAGCAGCGTCGGCGCGTGCTCGACGGCGAAGATCTCTCCGAGGAGATCAAGGGTTGGATCGAAGCGGGGATTGAGCAGGTGGTCGCCAACTTCACCTCCGGCGAGTTCGAGGAAGAGTGGGATCTGGTCGGGCTCTGCGGCGCCATGCAGGCGCTCTACGGCTCGACNNAAGGACGAGGAATTCGAGAAGCTCCAGCCCGAGCTGATGCGTGACCTCGAGCGCTTCATCGTGCTCCAGGTCGTCGACAACCGTTGGCGCGAGCACCTCGACAACATGGATTACCTACGTGAGGGCGTGCACCTGCGCGCGATGGCGCAGAAGGACCCGCTGGTCGAGTACACGGGCGAGGGCCACAAGATGTTCGACGAGCTCGGCGCCGCGATCCGCGAGGAGGTCGTCTTCACGCTCTTCCACGTTCAGATCGATCCTGAGGCCGCCCAGGAGCTGGTCGAGACGACCGCTCCCGCCGCCGACACGACGCCCGGTATGGGCCTCAGCTACGAGCACGAATCCATCGCGGGCGCCGACGCAATCGCCGCCGCCGGCGAGACGGCGGGCGCCGCGCTCGCCACGGAGCCGCGTCCGCGGAGGTCCTCCTCTCCCCAGCAGCGCGTCGTCTCCGAGCACGAGAAGGTCGGGCGCAACGACCCCTGCTGGTGCGGCTCGGGTAAGAAATACAAGCGCTGCCACGGCGC
>PMMN01000042.1:5055-12915 GCA_003162235.1 Actinomycetota bacterium
CGGCGGCGGATTGGCGAAGCCGGTTACCCTCGCCGGGTCGTTCCGAGACACCAGTGTGAAAGTAAGAGTTCCCGAAGCCTCGCTCTAACTCGGTTTGCGAGCTCGTGGCGCGGGAACGACATCTCGCACAAGTGGCAAATGAGGTTTCTGTCCACGATGGCTACGGCTGAGGACCGCCGCGATCGCGAGGCATATTCGAGGAAGGGGCTGAGATGAGCACTCGATTCTCGCGCGTTCTAGCCTTGTTCTCCGCCGTCGCGCTCCTCACCGCCGGCGTGGCGCTCGCCGCGACGATAACGGTGAGGTCGGCGAACAACGCGAAGCTCGGCAGGATCGTCGTCAACTCCGGTGGAATGACTCTTTATCAAAACACGCGGGAGAAAAACGGCGTGACCAGATGCAGTAACTCGTGTGCGAGAAACTGGCCGCCGTTGCTCGTGACCAGGAGCGAGAAGGTGAAGGCCGGTCCGGGCATCAACGCCTCCAAGTTCGGCAAGGTCAAGCGCCCCGACTCGCACTACTACCAAGTGACCTATTACGGTAAACCGCTGTACCGCTCCTTCAGAGACGTAAAGCGCGGCAACGTCAACGGCGAAGGCATCGGCGGAATCTGGTTCGCGATCAAGACGAACGGTGACCTGGCGATGCCGTCGAGCACCGGCACTACGACGACCACCGTTACTACTTCAACCAATCCCTACGGCTACTGAGAAAACCGATGGAGCCGGCGCCAGCATTGGCGCCGGCCGCAACCGGGATCGTCTTCACGAGGGCGAATGGCTTTGAACCAATAGTCGTTGAGTAGTAAATGATATAGTCACGACATGAGCGAATCAGAACTGTCTCTCGTACTCGATCTTGCGCTGGCTCGCACGCTGGTTGTCAAGGAGCTCGACGGCGCGCTGGGCGCCCTTCATGGCTTGGGCTTGAACGACCTCGCGCTCCTGCTCGAGCTGAAAGCTGCGCCTCAGGGGCGCATGCGGCGCGTCGAGCTTGCCAATCGCCTCGGCATAACCGCTTCCGGTGTCGCTCGCCAGCTCGCCCCGCTCGAACGAAGGAAGATCGTCACACGAGAGTCGAACCCCTCCGACGCCCGCCTTGCGCTGGTCGTGCTCACCGATGCGGGTGCGAAGCTCCTCGAGCAGACGCTGCCGACCGCGCAGGAAGACGCAGAGTGGGTTGTCGCGAAGCACTGGTCGCCCGCCGAGCAGACGCGTCTGGGCAAGCTACTGAGCGCGGTTCGTAAGGGCTGATCCCGGTTTCGGCTGGCGGCTCAGCTAGCATCGGGGAACGATGAACGAAGAACGCGTACCGGTACAGCATCAACTCGAGGAGATCAGGGACCAGCTCGCTTGGGTCCGTGATTACCTTTGACCCCGACACGCTGAAGGAACGCACCGTCGCGCTCGAGAAGGAGATGGGCGCGCCCGGTTTCTGGGACGATCAGCAGCGGGCCGCGTCGGTCTCGGCCGAGCAGTCGCGCCTGACCAAGCGACTCGATCGCTACGAGCGCCTGACGCGCGAATACGAGGACGCCCGCGACCTGCTCGAGCTCGACTCCGAGATGGAAGACGAGATCGCCGAGTCGATCGCCCCGCTCCGCAGGGAACTCGAGCGCTTGCAGGAGGACGCGCTCTTCAGCGGCCAGTACGACCCCGGCGACGCGGTCGTGACCATTCACGCCGGCGCGGGCGGCACCGACTCCCAGGACTGGGCCGAGATGCTGCTTCGTATGTACCTGCGCTGGACCGAGCGGCGCGGCTTCGCGACCGAGATGATCGAGGCCAGCCCGGGCGAAGAAGCGGGGATCAAGTCCACTACCTTCACGGCCAAGGGCGAGAACGCGTACGGCATCTTCAAAGCCGAGCGCGGGGTGCACCGACTCGTGCGCCTGTCGCCCTTCGACTCCGCCCATCGCCGTCACACCTCCTTCGCCGAGGTGATCGTCAGCCCGCTCCTACCCGACTCGGTAGCGCTCGAGATCGACGAGGAGGAGATCCGAATCGACACCTACCGCGCCTCGGGCGCCGGCGGGCAGCACGTCAACAAGACAGACTCGGCGGTGCGCATCACGCACCTGCCCACGGGCGTCGTCGTCCAGTGCCAGAACGAGCGCTCGCAAAGCTCCAACAAGCAGACGGCCATGCGGATGCTGCGCTCGCGCCTGGTCGAGCTCGAGGAGGAGAAGCGCGAGGCCGAGATTGCACGCGAGCGCGGGGCGGCGCAGGACATCGGCTTCGGCAGTCAGATCCGCAGCTACGTCCTGCACCCCTACCAGCTGGTCAAGGACCACCGCACCGAGTTCGAGATGGGCAACACGCAGGGCGTGCTCGACGGCGACCTGGATGGTTTCGTGCGTGCCTTCCTCCTCGCCAAGGCGGCCGGGAAGGTCGTCTAACCAGCTGCGTTCCAAAGTCGGCACGAAACCGGCACATCGAGTAGCGCTTTTCGTCCCGCCGGGACGGTACTTTGTGAAGACCCCGCGGGCGGGTGGCGGTAAGAAGCGCCGTAATACACCCAGTCGACGCGTCTTCGCCCTATNNGCAGATGTGCCCCAAGGAGAGCCGGCTCAGGACCACGAACAGGTCAAACCTCGATTCGAGGTCGGTTTGGTGCACGGCGGACGGTTCTCCGATCTGACGACCGAGCACTTGGCTAGACTCTCTCATCGACCTCGACCGGCTGCGGTTCCTACGGCCGCCGCTATGACTCCGGCACAGGACGTGGATCTCGACATACAGAACCTGAGCGGTCTCCCTGCGCCCGGCGCGGGCGGCGCCTCGCCACTTGCAAGCGCCGGTTCGATGATCGTCTTCGAGGACGTGACCAAGATCTACGACCCGCACGTGGTCGCTCTGGATGACGTCTCCTTCCAGATCGACAAGGGCGAGTTCGTCTTCGTCGTCGGCGCCTCGGGCTCGGGTAAGTCGACTCTGATTCGCATCTTGCTCAAGGAGATAGAGCCCACCCGCGGCAAGATCATCGTCGGAGGTCGCGACATCTCGCGTCTGCGCCACTCGCGCGTCTCGCTGCTCAGGCGAAACGTCGGCTGCGTCTTTCAGGACTTCAAGCTGCTCCCCAATCGCAACGCGGCCGAGAACGTCGCCTACGCGCTCAAGATCCAGGGCGACAGCAACCAGAACATCCGCCGCAAGGTGCCGGAAGTGCTCGGGCTGGTCGGTCTGGTCGAGAAGATGGACTCGCTGCCCGGGCAGCTCTCCGGCGGCGAGCAGCAGCGCGTCTCGATCGCGCGCGCCTTCGTCAATCATCCGCCGCTTCTGGTCTGCGACGAGCCGACCGGGAACCTCGACCCTGACACCTCGGTCGGGATCATGCAGCTGCTCTACTCGATCAATCGCACCGGCACGACGATCCTGATGGTGACGCACGACCGCGAGATGGTCGACAAGATGCGCCGTCGCGTGATCGCGCTCGAGGACGGCAGGATCTCCCGCGACGCTCGCCGGGGAGGGTACTCCTCCGAATGAGCCGCTTCCGTTTGCTTTTCTCCGAGGCGCTGTACTCGATCCGATCCAACATCTCCACGACCGTGGCGGCGACGATGACGGTCTTCATCGGCATGTTCCTGCTCGGCGTCTGCATCGCGCTCGGAAGCTGGATGGTCTCCTGGAGCAACCACACCAAGCGCGAGATCGTCGTTCACGTCTACTTCTGCGCCGCCGAGACCTGCGGCAAGCCCGCGACTCAGCAGGACTTAAGCGCCACACACAACCGGATCATTCAGATCAAGCAGCAGGGTTTGATCAAGAACTACCGCTGGGTCTCCAAGGAGCAGGCGCTCGCGCAAATGAGGAAGACGGACCCCAAGCTGATCCAGGGCCTCGTTGTCAACCCGCTTCCCGACGCCTACTACGTCACGCCCTCCCGTGGCGAGAACGCGAGCAAGATCGCCGGCGATCTCACTAATCCGGCACTCCACGGCGTTCAATATCCCATCGCCTACAACCAGAAAGTGACCAAGCGCATCTTGAGAACGGCGAAGGTGATCGAGTTCTCGTTCGCGCTCATGGTCATCATTCTGCTGATCGCGTCTACGGCGCTGATCGGCAACACGATCCGGCTTTCGATCTTCGCTCGCCGGCGTGAGATCGAGGTGATGAAGCTGGTCGGAGCGACCAACTGGTTTGTGCGCGGGCCGTTCATGATCGAGGGTCTGATCTGCGGTTTCGGCGGCGCCCTGCTGGCGGTGATTCTCCTCTCCATCACCAAGGCCGTGGCCATGCCGGCGCTCCATCTCGACGTGAACGCCGGCACCGACGTACACGCCTGGCCGTTCGCGTTTACCGCGTTCCTGATGTTGCTGACCGGGCTCGTGCTCGGTGCCCTCGGCACGGGAATCACCCTGCGCCGCTTCCTGCAGGTCTGATCGGAGAGGCTGTGCCCTCGGCCGCCGACCTGGTCGTAGCGGAAGTAACCAGGCGCGGCAAGCTCGTCTACGCGGAGCCTTACTTCGCGCCCGGGTTGCCGCTACTCCTCGAGCAGCGGGCGCGCTCGGAAGTCGAGCTGGGCGATCTCGTCGTAGTGCAGCCGGGCCGCAAGCGCTCGCGGGTCGAGCGGGTGCTCGGACGGGCCTCGCGGATCGAGATCGTGCTCGAAGGATTGCTGGTCGAGAGCGGGCGCCGGCGTCGCTTCGAGCCCTACGAGCGTCCAACGCCCTCGCTCGAAGATCGGGTCGACCTGCGCGATCTCCTCACCTTCACCATCGACCCTGAGACGGCCGAGGACTTCGACGACGCGATCTCCGTACAAGAGGAGGAGGGAGGAGTACGCGTCTTCGTTCACATCGCGGATGTCTCCGCCTATCTCCCGAGCGGCGTCCCNNGGGGAGTTCAGCCGCGGCGAGCCGCGCTTCTACCGCTCGCTCATCCGCTCGGGCGCGCGCCTGGCCTACGGGCAGGTCGAGCGGATCCTGAGCGGAAACGAGCAGGCGGCGCCTGAGCTCGCGGCCGCGCTGGCGCTCGCCGACCGNNGGTTCCAGACCGAGCCGCGGGCGCACGCGCTGATCGAGGACCTGATGATCCTCGCCAACGAGGCCGTGGCCGGATTGCTCGCGGGGCGGGGGAGAGAGGCGCTCTTCCGTGTCCACGAGCGCCCCGATCCGCAGTCGCTCGTGTCTCTCGTCGCCAAGCTGACCGCGCTCGAGGTGCCTACGCCGCCGGCGCCGAAGGAGGGCTCGCTCACACCGGAGGAGGCCGAGAAGCTCGCCGCGAGCATCGCCGAGACCGTGACCGAGTACGTATCACGCTCGGACCGAGGCCGGGAGGCCTTCCCCTCGCTCGTCCTGCGTGCGCTCAAGCGAGCCCGCTACGACATTCGCAACCTCGGCCATTCCGGTCTCGCGAGCAGCGCCTACTGCCACTTCACGTCTCCCATCCGCCGCTACCCGGATATCGTCTGCCACCGCGCGCTGCTGCGCGAGCTCGGTCTCGGCGACGAAGTGCTTCCCGGCGACCTCGAAGTCCTGGCCGATCACTGCTCGGCGGTCGAGCGCGAGGCGGCCGAGGTCGAGTTTCGCGCCGACGAGATCTGTCTCGCCTGGCTGCTCGATCGGCGCCAGCGAATCGAAGGACCGGGCGAGCGCTTTACCGGTGAGATCATCGGGCTGATCGACTCGGGTCTGTTCGTGCGCTTCGGCGAGGTCTTCGAGGGCTTCCTGCCCGCGCGCCGGCTCGGGGGCGACTACTTCCAGCTCGATCCGCTCGGGACGGCGCTGGAGGGACGGCGTGGCGGCCGCCACCGCCTCGGCGACGCTACCGAAGTGCAGGTGGATCGGATCGAGCGCCACTCGGGCAAGGTTGGGCTGCGACCGGCCGGGGCGCCTCATCCACGCAAGGGCGGCCGCCGCTGAGAGCGCTTAGCGGAATGAAGACTCGCCGAGCGCGGCCAGGCGGGAGAGTGCTTCATTTGGAGCGAGCTCATACAATCGTCCCATGGCCGGATCCGGAGAGAAGCTGATCGCCGACAACCGGCGCGCCCGCCACGACTATCACCTGCTCGAGCGCTTCGAGGCCGGGCTGGTGCTGACCGGGAGCGAGGTCAAGTCGCTTCGGCAGGGGCAGGCGAGTTTGACCCGAGCCTTCGTCGAGATCCGGGACGGCGAGGCCTGGCTGATCGGCGCCCACATCGCCCCCTACGAGCAGGCCTCGCTCGGCTCGCACGACCCCGACCGTGATCGCAAGCTTCTGCTGCACAGCCATCAGCTCGCTTCGCTCGGCGGCGAGCTACGCGAGAAGGGCCTGACGATGGTGGCGACGCGGCTCTACTTCAAGGCCGGGCGCGCCAAGGTCGAGCTGGCGCTCGCGCGCGGCAAGGCGGGCCGAGACAAGCGCGAGGACATCGCCCGCCGCGACGCGCAACGGGAGATAGAGCGGGCGCTCAAAGGAGCTCGAGAAGGGCAGCGGTAGGCCGAAGAGCAAGTACCAGCCGGAGCGAATGTGATCCTCTGCTCATGAGCAACTACTACGAGATACTCGGCGTCTGGCGCGATGCGTCTGAAGACGACATCGATCTGGCAGCGCAGGCGCTTGCCGATCACTGGAAGGGGGCTCTCGCTCTAAACGACCCGCTGGCGAGTGACTGGCTGAAAATAGTCGAGCAAGCTCGCACGGCGTTGATCGACCCCGAGACACGCGAGGCCTACGACCAGCAGCTCGCCGCTTCGACCGAGGCGGAGAGGGAGGAAAAAGGAGAGCCCGTCTTCAGCCCCGGCTTTCCGTGGCGGCCCTATGTCTGCGCGCTCCTTGCCGTGCCGGTGCTTCTCGCGGCCTTCGTTCTAGTCCTTGGCGTGATCGCCAACAACGCCTTCTTGACCGACGCGACCGCATTCAGAGACGCACTCCTCACGCCGATGCTCGTGGCCAGCGCCGTGGCCTTTTCCTGCGGTCTCGCGGTGCTGCTGATAGCCGCTCGAGGGCGAAGAGAGCAGCACCGTCTGCGCATGCTGGCGATTGAGAGCGAAGTCGACCCGGCGACGCTGGCGCAGATCGAAGCCGCCGGCCGTCTGTCGGAGTACACCGACGCGGCTGTCTGGGTGACCTGGGGCGGCGAGGTCGTCGTCGTGGCGCTGTGGATCTGGCTGGTCGTGCTGCTCATAGGTAGCGCCTAAGAGCCTATTCCGCCAGGTCTGCACGCCCGAGGCGGCCGATCCGCGGCGCCAGCGACCGCAGGGCCGCTCTCCGCACTACCAGTGCGCCTTCGCAACCCTGCGGCCACTGGCATCCACGGCTTGACCCCCTCGGTCGCCCATCTCTACCGGGATAGGCTCTGGGCGCGCTAGGCAAGCACGATGCGTTGTCCTCGGTCGCGCCCGTAGCTCCGCTACGAACGCGACACTGCGTCCTAGCCTCGCACTCGCCGATCGCGGCCAGGGACGGGTCTTATATTCCGAAACGCGTTCTTGGCAGCTACGGCTTGACCCCCTCGATCGCACATCTCTACCGGCATAGGGCCTAAGCGCTCTCGACGGGGGATTCCGCGCCCGCGCCGTGTGCGGAAAAACCTGGCGGCTACAATCAGAGAGAAGAAAACATACGGGGGCGATCAGGTTTCGACGTGGTCGGTTCTCCGGTCGAGTTGCAAGCCGAGGTCCCCGGTTGGCCTCGTTAATCAACCGGGAAAACAACGTAAGTGCGGATCAAAACCTCGCACTCGCTGCCTAGAAATAGGTGACGCGTCGCTCCGAATTGGGCCCGTGGTTCGGGTAGCGGCGTCAACTAACGGGCTCGGCACCAAGGGAGAGCCACTCGCCCGCGGCGCGACCACCAAGGAGGGCTAGTCCGGCGGTAGGCCGCCAGCGAGCCGGTCTCCGGATGAAATCAAAGCGCTGGACAAGCTTGTAGA
>PMMN01000037.1:0-34841 GCA_003162235.1 Actinomycetota bacterium
TCTCGGTCGACAACACGGCGCCGACGGGCTCTCTGACCAGGCCCGGTACGAACGTGTTCGTGAGGAGGGAAGTCGTGGTCAGCTCTGATTCCGCGGATCCAACCTCCGGCGTCGCCTGGGTTGCTTTCGAGATCGCACCGTCGAGCTACGGACCCTGGCAAACGGCCGCAACGGTTACCTCGGCACCCTGGAACGCGAGCGTGCGCTTCCCGAAAATGGTGCGGGGCCGCTACTACGTGCGCGCGGTCACCTCCGACCGAGCCGGAAACACGTTCGTCTCGCAGGCGCGAAGAGTCGGACTCGACAACACCGCCCCGAGCTCCTCGATCGCCTGCAACGGAAAGCTGGGCTGCCGCACCGTTTACTCCAAGCACGTCTACATCGCTATCAGGGCTACCGACAGAGGCTCCGGCGTACGCGCGATCCGTTACACGACCAACGGCAAGATTCCAACCGCCTCGAGCAGTTTGTACAGACGTTTTCTCACGCTGGCTAAGTCCGGTGTTTTCCGCTGGAGAGTCTGGGACCGGGCTGGAAACGTCTCGCGCACGTGGTCACGTGCGATCAAAATGAGTGCGCTACACCGCGCTCACTGATCGAAGTAGGCTCGCGCTCATAGACCCGGATCGCGCTGCAGAAAGTACCAGCTACCAGTGTCGGAAAAGGCATCGGCTCTAGCCGTAGCCGAGCTCCCTCAAACGCTCTTCGCCGATGCCGAAGTAGTGCGCTAGCTCGTGCAGAACGGTGATCCGGATCTGCTCCTTCAGCTCTTCGGGATCGCGACAGAAGTGCTCCAGCGGCCGGCGGAAGATGGTGATCGTATCGGGCCTGACCGGGTCGCCGGAACGGCGTGCGGGCAGCGGCACGCCCTCGTACAGACCGAACAGGGTCGGCTCGCCCGGACGCTCGTCCTCGATCAGAACCGCGACGTTGCGCAGACCTTTCCCCAGTTCGGGTGGGAGCTCGTCCAGAGCTCGCCTGACTTCATCTTCGAAGGCCACGGGGCTATTGTCGCCTGCGGCGGTGCGCTGCGGCGGTCAGGCGGCCTTGATCTCCATGATCTTGAACTTCAGCTTTCCACGCGGAGCCGCGACCTCGACCGTCTCGCCCTTCTTGCGACCCATGATCGCCCGGCCCACCGGCGACTCGTTCGAGAGTTTCTTCTCGGCGGGATTGGCCTCGGCGGAGCCGACGATTTGGTACTCGACCGTTTGTCCAGCCTCGAGATCTCTCAGGCGAACGCGTGTGCCGACCGAGACCGCATCGGCCGAGACTTCGCTCGTGTCGATAACACGCGCGTCCCGCAGCCGCTCTTCTAGCGTTGCGATCCGGTGCTCGAGCATCGCCTGCTCGTTCTTGGCGTCGTCGTACTCGGCGTTCTCCATGATGTCCCCGAACTCGCGCGCGGTTTTGATGCGATCGGCGACTTCACGCCGCTTAACGGTCGAGAGATGGTCGATCTCCCCCTTGAGCTTCTCGTAGCCTTCGGGGGTGAGAATCACTTCCTTCACCGCGGCCTCCTGCGAAAATAAGAGAAAAAGCGTGGCGAAATCGCCAGCGCGGGCGCGGATGGTACCGCTGCCGGCGTCGCGCGTCAAGAACGATTTTCTAGGCTACAAGGACATATGAGCTTCGACCTCCGCCAACGCTGGCAGATCGGCAGCGTCGAGATACCGTCACGGCTGGCTCTCGCCCCCATGGCCGGAGTCAGCGTACAGGCCTTTCGGCGTCAGGCCCGCCGCTTCGGAGCCGGGCTCGTCTGGTCGGAGATGGTCAGCTCGGCAGGGCTCCGCCACAAGAGCCGGCGTACGTACGAATACCTGCGCATCGCCTCCGACGAGCACCCGCTGGCAGTGCAGATCTTCGGCTCCGAGCCGGCGCTGATGGCCGAGGCCGCGCGCATCGCCGAGGCCGCAGGCGCCGATCTCATCGACCTCAACTTCGGCTGCCCGGTACGAAAAGTGACAGCGACCGGTGCCGGCGCGGCGCTTCTCGAGCAGCCCGGGCTCGCCTGCCGGATCGTCGAAGAGGTGACCGCCGCTGTCTCGGCGCCCGTCACGGTCAAGCTGCGTAGCGGTATCGAGCCCGGCTCACGCACGTGCATCGAGCTGGGGCCACANNCGCGCGCGCGAGCTGATCGAAGCGGGGATCGCCGCGGTGATGATCGGCAGGGCGGCCGAAGGCAATCCCTGGCTGCTGAGCGAGATCCTGAGCGGGGAGCCGGCCGAGCCGTCGCAGGCGCAGATCGCGGCCGAGCTCGTCCACTTCATGCGCGAGACGGCACGCGAGCTGGGCGACCCGCGCGCCGGCAGCTTCCTGAAGAAGTTTTACGGCTGGTACCTGGGGCACGGACGCTTCCCGAGGCAGCTCAGGAGAGAGCTGGTCGAGGCCGAGACGCTGAAAGAGGTGGAGAGGCTCTTGCTGGCCGCCGCGCTGGGCGCCGAGGATCTGCTCGCACAGCTAGAAGCCGATATCCCCAGACCGACTCAGACGGCGCTCGGGCTACCGCTGACGCTTTCCGGTGGCGGCTGAGGGCGGGCCCAGTACAGTGAACGGCATGGTCGACCTCCACTCCCACATCCTCGCGGGACTCGACGACGGCGCTCGAACGCTCGAGGAGAGCGTGCAGATCGCAGAGACCGCGGCCGACGACCGTATATCGGTCATGGCGGCGACTCCTCACGTGCGTGACGACTACCCGACGGCTGCCGAGACTATGGAGCGCCTGGTTCTCGAGCTCGAAGGAATCCTGCGCGAGAAGGGCATCGGCCTGCGCGTGCTCGGCGGAGCGGAGATTGCGATCCAACGCCTGAAGACGCTGAGCGATCGCGAGCTGAGCATATTCGGCCTCGGCGGCAACCCGCACTATCTGCTGGTCGAGTTCCCGTATTTCGGCTGGCCGCTCTCGCTCGAGACTGAGATCTGGACACTAAGAAGTCGGGGAATCACGCCGGTGCTCGCTCACCCGGAGCGCAATCCCGAGGTGCAGCTCGCTCCCGCTCGAGTTGCGGCGCTCGTCGCGGCCGGCGCGCTGGTACAGCTCACCGCCGCGTCGGTCGACGGCCGGCTGGGTCGCCGGAACAAGCACACGGCGGCGACCTTGATCGCTTCCGGACACGCCCACATCATCGCCAGCGACGCTCACTGGCCAGGACTGCGCGCCGGTGGGCTGAGCAACGCCGCCGCCGCTGTCGGCGATCCCGAGCTCGCCAGCTGGCTGACGCAGGGAGTTCCGTCGGCCATAGTCGAGGACGAGCCAATCCCGCCGCGCCCGCAGACAAAACCGAAATCGCTCAGGCGCCGGCTCCGGATCTAGACAGGCTCGCAAGCCACCCGAGTCGGCCCCCTACGGCCGCTCGAGGTGCCCCCGCCACCCCGACGGCCAGTAATGGGTCAGGCTTGAGACGAAGTGCGCGGACGCGAGATCAGATAGAGCGCGACTCCTACCAACAGGAGAAGAACTCCACCGCCTCCGAGCAGAAAGAGATCGAGACCCGTGAAGGGCAGTGCCCCAGACGACGAAGCCGTCGCGCTTTGCGCCGCAACTTGCGCCTGTGCCGCACCCGCCGTCCCCCCGTACACGGATTGGGCCGATCCAACGGCCAGGGCCGACGGAACTGCGCCTAAAGCCGCAATCAACACTCCAAAAACCGCTGTTAGCTTCATTGAAATCATCCTCAGTCTCTTAAGATGGATCACTCGAACGGGTACCCTCACACTAGTGTCGTAGCCGCCTTCCGTCAATCGTATTCATGGGCTAGCACCCTACCCCGTCATCGACCGGACCAAACTCAGGATGAGCCCAGGGCGAAACCGAGCGCACGCTCGAGGAAAACACGATCGAGTGCCGCGGTATCGATCTTCTCCCGAGCGCGAACGCGGCGCAGGACGAAACTGATCAGGGACTCGCGCGGATTGAGCGCTTTGGCGCGTTCGAGAGAGACGAAAGCAGCGCTCCGATTCCCTGTGAAGTACTCCGCTATCCCCAGCTCGAGCTGCGCATACCAGTCGTGCGGATCAAGCTTTAGAGCCCTCGTGTAGGCGACCTTCATGCGGACGTAGTCGTGGCGGCGTCCGGCAATCGTGCCGGCGATCAGGTCGGGAGTGTCGCTAAGCGGATTGAGCGTGCGGGCTCGGTCTAGCATCTGATACGCCTGCGCCGGATGCGAGCGCCAGCTGCGCGAGGCGTTGTCCACGTAACGCGCGGAGAGCCAGGGAGCCAGGTAGCTGGCCGAGGCCACTAGCGCTATCAGAGCGAGCGGCACGATCAGCATCTTCCGACCCGCACGAAGACCGGTGGATGTGTCCGCCGAACGGTCACCCGCCGCAATCGCGGCGGCGAGACCGAGGAAGGCGAGCGCAGCGGCGGTGAGCGCGGGTATCTTCCAGAACCAATCGACCGAACCGTGAACCAACCAGTATGAGAAGCCGACTACGAGCGAGGCGCTCAAACCTCTCCTGAAGGGGTCGAGGTTGCGCCGGCGCGTGGCGAGGAACCCGCTCACCAGGAAGCCGATAAAGAGCAGTGCTCCGATCGTGCCGGTCTGCATCAGCACTCGCATCTCGATCGAGTGGGGATCGTTCGGCTCCTCGTCGCTACGCCGCGCCTGGATGTACTCGGTAGCGAAGTTGTTCGTCCCTACTCCGGCGACGGGATGGGCGCGAAACTCGTCTATCGAGACGCGCCAGAAGTCGTAGCGATGGGTGCCGTAGAGCGAGGTGAAATGGCTCGAGTCCGAGCCACCGGCGGCTCCCGTGGCGAAACTGTGCCAGGCGTTCTGAGCGCGATGAACAGGTTTGTTAATCGAGCCGACAGCAACCGCAACGGCCAGGACGAGTATCACCACGAAGCCGGAGACGACGGTCAGATCGAGCCTGCGTGCGGTCTTATCGGCCAGCGAGAGGCGCCGATCGAGAATAGCCGCCAGCGTCCCTAGACCCAGCAGCAAGACAAAGATGACGATCATGCCGTTTCGTGCCTGAGCCAGCGCTGCCGCGACGCCGGTATCGCGTTCGCCCGCCCGGAAGACGTCGAGCAGCCGGCCGAGATTGGGCAGCGATGCCGCGAGCACTACGAGAGCGGTCACCAGCGCCCTGCCACGGCCGCTGACGAGCGCCACGAAGATGAGGAAGACGATCGGGAACGCGTACATCGAGCCCCGGCTCTGCGCTAGCACCGCCATCTGCACCAGCAAGCTCCCGCTCGCCGCGAGCAGCCCGCGCGCGAGCGCCGGCACTTCCCGGCGCGAGGCGAGATAGAGCGCGGGCCAGAGCGGGATCAGGAACAGCGCCGCCTCGCCGTTCTGGTAGCCGATCGGCGAAGCCAGCCGCCAGCTCAGGAAGATCGAGCCGAGATGCCCGCCGTGGAGCGCGTTCTCGATCGTAAAGAGGCCGATCGCGGCCACCGCGATCGCGTACAGAGCGGCGAACAGGGCCACGATCCTGGCGTTTGTCGACCAGCGCGAGAANNTCGCCCTTCACGGTCGCCCAGGCGATCGAGAGGAAGCTCCAGATCGTGAAGAGGGCGAAGAAGAAGAGCGCCCGGGTACGCCACTCGCGCCTCACCAACGAGTATCTGAAGTCGGCGGACAAGACGACGAGCAGCCAGAGAGCGATCAGCGCTCCCGGATACCAGATCGTCGGCGGAAACCCACCCTGATCTCCCGCCCAGAAGAGCAACAGCACCAGCATGACGAGCATCGGTAGTGCGAGAGCGAGATCGGCGAGGCCGCCCGGGAAAAGCCGGCGCAGGCCGCCTGGCCGCACGAGCTCCCCCACCTGCTCGGAGCCTTCGCCGCTACGCGGCTGGTTCGAACCCCAAGTCGGCATTCGCTCTTTATAGCGCGCCCGGGGGTGCTTCTAGCTGGCGGATGCGATCGGGTCGGACCGCGTTTCGGCGGTCAGGGCAAGGACGAGAAGGGTCGCGTACATCCTCGACCAGCCGCTCGCACCGCGATCAACCGACAGGAAAGTGCGCCGGGTTCGTCGCACACGGCAGCCCTTGCACCGGCGACGGGGGCTAGCTCGAAGAGAGGTTGCGCTCCCAGACGATGCGCAGGCCCTCGAGCGTGAGAAACTCCTCCACCGCTCCGATCGTCCGGCAATGAGGAACGATCAGCGAGGCCAGCCCGCCGGTGGCGACCACCTTTGCCCGGCCCCCCAGCTCGGCTTGCATGCGCTCGACGATGCCGTCCACTTGACCGGCAAAGCCGAACACGAGCCCGGACTGAAGCGCCGCGGCCGTGCTCTTGCCGATCACGTTCGCCGGCTCGGCGAAGTCCACTTGACGCAGCCGCGCCGCGCGGGCGAAGAGCGCCTCCATCGAGATCTCGATCCCGGGCGCGAGCGCACCGCCGACGTACTCGCCCTCGGCCGAGATGGCGTCGAAATTGGTCGCCGTTCCGAAGTCGACCGCGATACAGGGAGCGCCGTAGTGCTCGAGCGCGGCGATTGCGTTGGCGATCCGGTCGGGACCGACCTCGCGCGGATCGTCGAAGCGAATTGAGATACCCGTACGCGTGCCAGGCCCGAGCACGATCAGATCGCGTTCGAACCAGCGCTCGGCCAGCTCCTCGTAGCTGCGCACGAGCGACGGGACGGTCGAGGCCAGACAGATCCCCGAAACGGCGTCGAAGTCGATCAGGTTTCGGTAGAGAGCAGCAAGCTCGTCGCCGGTGCGGTGCGCCTCGGTGGTAACCCGCCAGTGCTGCTCGAGTCGCTCTCCCTCGTACAGACCGAGAACGGTCTGCGTGTTTCCGACGTCGACGGCTAGCAGCATGCCGAGAGCCTATCCAATGCCGGATTCATCCAATCACAGACGTGCTCCGAGCGGCTCGGGTGACTCCTGGCGCCGCGAATCGGCCACATCGGTGTGCGGCTACAGGTCGTCCTCGGACTGAAGCTGCTCGCCGATGCGCTCGGCCAGGGCTTCGGCAGTCAGTTGCGACCCCTCGCCTGTGTTCAGCTCCTCGATCGTCACGTCGCCGGAGGTAAAGACCTCGGCGCGCGGGATGATTCTGGTCGGCCGGTTCTTGTCCCAGACCCAGACGTCTTCCATGCGCAGGTGCAAGTACGGGTAGCTCGGCTGGCTGGTCTGTTCGACCTCGAGCCGGTTACACAGGTAGGTAACGTCCGGGGTGAGCACGCAGTAGCGGAAGAGGCCGAAGACGGCCGAGTACTCCTTCTTCAAGCGGAGCTCTAGCTCGGCCTCGTAATCGTCGAGATCGTCGAGATGCGACATAGCGCCTTCAGTTTAGCCCCGCGAGTAGGGCTCCAACCGACCCTTTCCCGGGGACTTCGAGCTCCGGGTCGAGCTCGGCCAACGGCTCGAGCGCGAAGCGGCGCAGATGTAGACGCGGGTGGGGAATCACCAGCTCGGGCTCGCTGACTATCTCCGACCCATACAGAAGCAGGTCGAGATCGATCACTCGAGGGCCGGCGCGATGACCGGTGCGCCGCCGCCCCAGCTCGCACTCGATCAGCTGCAGGCGCGCGAGCAGTTGCCTGGGAGAGAGATCTGTCTCGACTGCCGCGGCCCCGTTCAAGAAGCGGGGCTGATCGAGGAAGTCCACCGGATCGGTCTCGCGCAGCTGCGAGGCGGCGATGAGCTCGACGCTCGGCTCGGCGGCGAGACGCTCGAGCGCGAGCTGCAGCATCTGCTCGCGATCGCCGAGATTGGCGCCGAGTCCCACATAGGCTCTGGTCACGCGCTCGATCCTAGCCGCGCTTCGTAGCTCTGCGGCGGCTCAGGCGCCGTCCGCTGCCGCGCTTGCACGCTCGATCGCCGCCGCGACCGTCAACGCCTCGACGTGCTCGCGCACGTCGTGCACGCGGAAGATGCTGACGCCACGCCCGAAGGCGGCCAGGGCAGCGCCGATCGAGGCCGCCGTCGTGCCGCGCCTTGCCTCCGGATCGCCGAGCAGCCGTCCGAGCGAGCGCTTGCGCGAGAAGCCGATCAATACTGGGCGACCGAAGGCGAGCAGTACATCGAGGCGGTTGACAAGCGCCAGGTTGTGCTCGACCGTCTTGCCGAAGCCGATCCCGGGGTCGAGACAGATCCGCTCCTCACGAACCCCGTGCGCGACAGCGAAGGCCAGCCGTTCCTCGAGAAACGCGGCGACCTCGGAGACCACGTCCTGGTAGTGGGGAGCGGCCTGCATCGTGCGCGGCTCGCCACGCAAGTGCATCAGGCAGAGACAGGCGTTCGAGCTCGCGACCACCTCGGCCATGAGCGGATCGCCGCGCAGCGCCGTCACGTCGTTGACAAGCTCGGCGCCGAACTCGAGCGCCCTGCGAGCGACCTCTGCCTTGCTCGTGTCGATCGAGATCGGCGCACCGGCCAGCGCCTCCAGCACCGGAATGACACGGCGCAGCTCCTCTTCGAGACCGACCGCCGAAGCTCCCGGGCGTGTCGACTCGCCGCCGATGTCGACGATCGCCGCTCCCTCCTCGAGCATGCGCCGGGCTGACGCGATCGCCGTCTCGGCTTCGAAGTTGAGACCGCCGTCGGAGAAGCTGTCGGGCGTGACGTTGACGATCCCCATCACCGAGGGGCGCGGGAATCTGAGCTCGATCGGGCGCACGGGCACACTCAGAGAGTACGACACACGCCGCCGCGGTCGCCCGTCAGCCCTTGGCGCCTTCCGTACCCGGTAGCGGATAGGGCTTCGGCTTGGCGCGCGACTTGCGCGGTTTCTTACCATCGCCGCCGCTTGGGGGAACCGTCGTGTCGGCGAACACCTGCTCCTCCGACTCGCCCGCCAGCAGCCGCTCGAACTGCTCCCTGTCGATCGTCTCGCGTCCCATCAGCAGATTGGCCATGCGATTCAGATCGTCGATGTGGTCGCGCAGCACCTTCTGCGCGGTCACGTGCGCCTCCTCGATCACGCGCCTGATCTCGTCGTCGATCTCGCGCGCCATTTCGTCCGAGTAGTCGGGTTCGGCGCCGTATTCGCGCCCCATGAAGGGCTGGTCGTGCGACCTGCCGAGAACGCGCGGGCCCAGCTTCTCGCTCATGCCGAAGCGCATCACCATCTGCTTGGCAAGCTGCGTCACCCGCTCGAGATCGTTGGCCGCACCCGTCGTCACCTCGTTGAAAACGATCTCCTCAGCCGCGCGACCGCCGAGCGTCATACCCAGCTCCTCCATCAGCTCCGTCCGCGTCGTCAGGTAGCGATCCTCGCGCGGAAGCGAGATCGTGTAGCCGAGCGCCTGCCCGCGGCTGATGATCGAGATCTTGTGGATGTCCTCGGTTCGCTGCAGGAAGTGCCCGACGAGCGCGTGCCCCATCTCGTGGTAGGCGGTGACCTTGCGCTCCTGCTCTGAGAACAACCGCGTCCGCTTCTCGGGGCCGGCGATCACACGCATGATCCCTTCCTCCAGCTCGGCCTGGCCGATCTGCTTGAGTCCGCGACGAGCCGTCAGGAGCGCCGCCTCGTTGACGAGGTTGGCGAGATCGGCGCCGGTGAAACCAGGCGTCCCGGCCGCGAGGGTGTCCAGTTCGATCTCCGGCGCCAGTGGCTTGCCCTTGGAATGCACCTCGAGGATCTTGCGACGGCCGAGACGATCGGGCCTGTCGACAACGATCTGGCGGTCGAAGCGACCGGGACGGAGCAGCGCCGGGTCGAGGATGTCGGGCCGGTTGGTGGCCGCGATCATGATGATGTTGTCCTTCAGCTCGAAGCCGTCCATTTCGACCAGGAGCTGGTTCAGCGTCTGCTCGCGCTCGTCGTGGCCGCCTCCCAGCCCGGCGCCGCGGTGCCGCCCGACGGCGTCTATCTCGTCCATGAAGACGATGCAGGGCGCCGCCTGTTTGGCCTGTTCGAACAGGTCGCGCACGCGGCTGGCACCCACGCCGACGAACATCTCGACGAAGTCCGAGCCCGAGATCGAGAAGAAGGGCACACCGGCCTCGCCGGCGACCGCCCGCGCGAGCAGCGTCTTACCGGTACCGGGCGGCCCGTACAGGAGCACGCCCTTGGGGATCCGTGCACCCAGCGCCTGGAACTTCTTCGGGTTTTCGAGGAACTCCTTGATCTCCTGGAGCTCCTCGACCGCCTCGTCGACTCCGGCGACATCGCGGAAGGCGATCTTCGGTGCGTCCGGAGTCATCCGTTTCGCGCGGCTCTTGCCGAAGCTCGCGAATCTCGAGCCNNGGCAGCAGCGCGAGCACGAACGACAGAATCGGATTGGAGCCGGTCTTCTTCGAGCCGTAGTCGACCCGGTGGGCCTGAAGGAACTGCTCGTACTGGGCTCCGGACTGATCGCTCGGGTAGCTGACGGTACCCTTGCGCCCGTCTTTGAGCGTGAAGGAGATCTGGTGCGAGCCCGGATTGAAAGTGACCTTGTCGACCTGGTTCGCCTTCGTGTCCGCGATCAGCCGCGAGTAGTCGAGCTTGACCGTCTTGCCACTGCTCGAGCCCGAAAAGATCTGGGCGATCAGGAAAACGCCCGCGACGATCAGGATCAGCGGGAAAAGCGCTCCGCGAAAGAATCTGCCCATTGCCAACAACCTCTATACGGAGCCTAGCAGCAGTCCCGACGTTTGAAACCTGCTGCAACCAGGCTCGAAACAGCCTGGGAACGNNCGGCAAGCGGTCCGGGCGGGCACTGGCGCCACGGGGCGGCCGCTTCGGGCATGTAGACCTGGTGGGATAGGCCCTAAGCTCCTTCGGGGAAAAGCGACTCGTCCAGCACCGCCACATAGGGAAGGTTGCGGTAGCGCTCGGCGAAATCGAGCCCGTAGCCGACGACGAAGCGGTCGGGAAGCTCGAAGCCGACGTAGCGGACGTGTTTGCGAACCTGGCGCGCCGACTCCTTCACGAACAGCGCGCAGACCTCGAGCGAGGCGGGAGCGCGGGAGCGCAGGTTACGGATCAGGTAGGAGAGAGTCAGCCCGGAGTCGATGATGTCCTCGACGATCAACACGTGGCGCTCCTCGATGTTGATGTCCAGGTCTTTGAGGATGCGCACGACGCCGGAGGAGTCGCTGGCCGACCCGTAGCTGGAAATGGCCATGAAGTCGACCTCGCAGGGGAGCGGCAGCTCGCGCATAAGGTCTGCCATGAAAAAGACGGCGCCCTTGAGCACTCCAACCAGGAGCAGGTCGCGCCCCTCGTAGTCAGAGGCGATCTCGCGACCCAGCTCGGCCACGCGTTTGCGCAGCTCTTCCTCGGCGACGAGGATCTCGCCCAGCCCGTGCTCGAGTCCCGCGTCGGTCACGCTTCTTCTTCCCTGGTCGCGCGCACGGCGCTCTCGTAGCCCGGCGCCGCAACGATTCCCGGCACCGCGACGATCTCGTCGTCTCTGGTCACGAGCGGCCAGGAGCGTCTCTGCGAGCGGGGCACCTTGGCGTCCACGAACACGTCCTGAATCTTCTTCTTCCGTCCGGCCAGGCGATCGCCCGGCTTGAAGCAGCGTACCTGCAATCCGTCCAGTTCGGTTTCGAGAGTCCAAGGGCCGAAACGAACCCTCCCGACGAGCGGAAGCGGCCCCTGCTCGAGATAGACGTGGTCGTATTCGCGCACCGCTTTCAGCGCCGGGCCGAGATCGACCGAGCTCGACCCCTCGCGCGAGGCCAGTAGGTCGAGCAGCGCCCGTTCCAGGCCGCGCGGCAGGCGCGGCCGCTCGCGACCGAGAGCGAGGATGTTCTCCTCGGCGGCCGGATGAAGACGGCGCAGCGCCGGCAGGATCTCGCCGCGGATCAGGCCCCTGATCGTGTCGGGGTTGCTCGAGTCGCTACGAAAGGAAAGGCTCTCTGCGCGGCAGTACGCCTCGGTCTCCGCCCTCCAGAGGGAGAGAAGCGGGCGCACCACACCATCCTCGCGCTCGAGCTTGATCCCGCGCGTGCTNNCCCCGGCTCGCCCGCCTCGACCACCTCGGCGCCGAGCACCTCGCGGCAGAAGCGGGCGTCCTCCTCCGACTCCTCGCCGCGCTGGCGATGGTTCACGTGCAGGGCGCTGACCCGATAGCCGAGCGCCGAGAGCGAGTGCCAGAGACAGGTCGAGTCGGCTCCGCCCGAAACCAGGCAGAGCACGTCGCCGCCGGGCTCGATCAGGTTCTCGGCCCGGATCAGTTGCTCGATTCGCTCGCGGATCTGAGCTGCTTCCATAGAACAATTGTGGCAGGCGCCGGCGGCTGAACGGAATTCAGGTTTCGTTCCAGCGCGGCGCCCGTAGCCAGACCTCGAGCAAATCGAGCGCCCGCTCGAGCTCATCGGCGCCGTATTCGAATGGGCGCGCGTAAGGAACCGGTGCGTGCCGGGCCCGCGGCTCGTTGCCCGCGGTCGCCTCGCGTAGGTAGCTGACAACCAGTCCGTGCGTGACCACGAGAATCGTCCGTTCCGAGCGAGCGAGCACGATCCGAAAGCCGCGCACAAACCGCGCCGCCGCCTCGGCCCGGCTCTCGCCGCCTCCGGGGGGCCTTTCCTCGGGCCCATTCTCATGTGCCCAGGTGGTGTAGAAATCGAGCGGTCCGCCCTCGAAGGCGCCGACCCTGATGTCGTTCAGCTCGGCCAGCTCCAGCCAGGGCAATTCGAGCCCGGCGAGAGCGATCCTGGCGGTCTGCTGCGCGCGCGCGAACTCGCTGGTCAGGTAGAGATCGATCTCGCGACCGGCCAGCGAGCGGCCGAGCGCCCGCGCTTCCTCCTCCCCGCGCTCGGTGAGCGGACAATCACCACTCTCCGGATCGCCGTTGACGACGCCTCGGGCCGAGCAATCGCTCTCGGCGTGGCGGGCGAGGATCAGCGTCTGCATGAGAAGACGCTAGCGCAAAGCAGGCAACGGATCGACCGCAGCGCGAACGCCGCGGGACCGGGCGCCTCTAATTTCGCCGCCTCCAAGGTCGCGACAGGAAATTGCGAGATTCCCCGGCGTTCAGAGGACGATGCTGCGGAAGTAGCCGCTAGGCTTCATGCCGACCGATTCGTAGAGCCGGATCGCCGGCCCGTTCTCGGCTCGAACGAACAGGCAAACACAGGGCGTGCTCTCGAGCAGAAGCCGGCAGAGGTCTCGTAGCGCTCGGCGTGCATAGCCGCGCCCGCGCATCTCCGGATCGGTCCAGACCTGTTGAAGCTGCACCGCCGACGGAGTCCAGGCCGAGGCTTCGGCCTTGAAGAGGATGCGCCCCTTTTCCTCCCAGAGCCAGGAGCGACCGGCCGTGATCTGCACGCGCGTACGCCAGCGAAAGCCGTCGCGGTCGCGCTCGATCGGGTTAAGTCCCAGCTCCTCCTCGTGCGCGGCGGCGCAGGAGGGAATGAGCAGATCCAGGTCGGAGCTGCGAGCCGGGCGCAGGCCGCTCTCGCCGGGCTCGGGCGACTCGCACAACTCGTAGACGGGCTCCCTGGGGCTGTCGCGGCGCGGAGGCGGAAGATGCCTGGCCGCCTCCTGCCAGAGCTCGTCGACCGCGCTTTCGGCCCCCACGATCATCCGTGCGCTACTGGCGAGAGCTTGGCGCGCAAAAACTCCGCAGCCAAGCCCGGCGGGGCCGATGTTCATCCCGAAATGGCAGAGAGCCTGCAGGCCGCCGTTTCCGGGGACCGCGAGAAAGCGCCCGAGCCCACGGCGGGCGATGTCCTCGAGGAAGACGCGCTCGACCGGGTTCTCGGCGCAGAAGGCGAGAACCTGACTGAGCGGCGGCGGACGTAGCTTCGCCACCGCCCTATCCTGCCAGAGGGAGTGGCGGGATCCACTAAGAGCCTATTCCGGTCGGGATCTGCAGGCCTAGTGGATTAGGCTCTAAGGTTGCAGCGTGAACGCGGCACCTCGACTCTCCCGCCGAGCCTCATGAGCGAGATCGTCTTCCTCGTCAATCCCGCTTCAGCGGGCGGCTCGACCGCTAAGCGCTGGCCCGAGATCGCGCACGAGGCGGCCAGCGCCGGGCTCGTCGGAGATGCTCTCTTCTCGGAGCACCCCGGCCACCTGGGCGAGCTCGCTGCCGCCGCCGTACGAGCGGGCGCCCGGCGGCTGGTGCTGGTAGGCGGGGATGGATCGATCAACGAGGTCGTGAACGGCCTCGGCAAGCACGCTGGCAAGGTCGAGCTGGCGCTGATCCCGCGCGGCACGGGTTCGGATTTCGTACACGAGCACGGAATCCCCCACTCGGTGAGCGCGGCAGTAAAGATCGCCCTGGAAGGCGACCTGCGTACGGTCGATCTGGGCAGGGCGACCTTCCACGCCTGGGACGGCAGCAAGGCCAGCCAGTACTTCGCCAACGCCGCCGGAGCCGGAATAAGCGGGGCGATCGCCAGGCGCGTGAACGACGGTACGAAGGCGCTCGGCTCGCGGGGAAGCTACGCCTGGGCCGTGGCCGTGGTCTTCGCACGCTGGCGTAACTGCAACGTGCACGTGCGCGTGGACGAGGAAGAACGCGAGGGAAAGATGCACGAGGTGGTCGTGGCGATCGGCCGCTACCTGGCCGGCGGCATGAAGCTGTGTCCCGAGGCGATCCCCGACGACGGGCTCTTCGACGTGCTAATTCTCGGCGACCTGAGCAAGGCCGACCTCGCCGCCAACCTGCACAAGACCTACCGCGGTACGCATCTCTCGCATCCGAAGGTCGAGCTTCTGCGCGGCAAGTCCGTCTCTGTCGAGGCGGACGATCCGCTACCTATTCAGCTGGACGGCGAGCAGCCGGGAACGACCCCGGTGCTGTTCGAGTTGATTCCGGGCGCGCTACGCCTGCGAGTTCCTCGTTTTGAGACGAGTTCCTAGCGCTTTGCGCCCGCGCTTCCGCCCGACGACTTGGGCTTGGCGGGAGCCTTGCGCGCCGCGGGCTTGGCCTGCTCCTTGCTCAGCTTTTGCACGCGCTTCTCGAGTTCGGCGATGCGCTTCTCGAGCGCTTCCACGCCGCTGACTCGCTTCTGCAGCTCGTCGATACGAGCACGCATCCCGTACAGCGCATCGAGCAGCTTCTGCGCGGCCTGCGTCCCTGCGATCTTCTGCAGTGCTTCCTCGCCGCGATCGGCGAGCTTGCTGACGATTTCAGGCGTACCCTGAGGCACCTGGCATCTCCTCCTAGCTTCGGTCGTGAGCTCTACTCGCAGCGTAGCGAGCTTGGGCCCGTTGCGGAAGCGAATCGTCCGCGAGATCGCGGCGCCCGCTCTCAGGAAACGATCTCAACGGGGGTGCCGAGCTCGACCCGAGAGAACAGCCGCTGCAGGCTGCGAGCCCCGAGGCGCACGCAACCGTGAGACACGGCTCTGCCGATCGAACCCGGATCGTTTGTGCCGTGGATCGCCACCGGTCCTCCCTCGGGCCAGTAGACCAGCTTCTTGGAGAAGGCCGACAGCGCGAGCGCGGCGGCGCCGTAGGGCCCACCCAGATCGGTGACGCGGATGCGCTCGACCACGAAGAAGCGGCCGCGCGGCGTGGGCGTTGAGGGCGCTCCGACGGCTACGGGTGCGCGCAGCACCGGACGGCCGTTCTCGAGAAGAATCAGGCGGCGGCTCGAGAGATCGATCAGGACACGTGTGTGTACCTCGAAGAGCGTGACCGCCTGAGCGCGAACGTAGCCGCTCACGGCGCGAGAACTTCCGCGGCCAGAGAGCCGAACCCGGTACCAGAGCGCGCGACAATCGCCAGCCCGTACCTCCGCCAACACGGACGCAACGGTGGGTACCCCCTTCCGGTTCGAGCTAGCGAAGCTCGGACGCCGCCCCTCGAAAGTCGCAAGCAGCGCGCCCCCGGGACGCCGGTAAACGTCCGCAGAGCTGCGGAAGAAAGCCGCGAAGCTGAGCCGGGGCGAATCGAGACGCGTCTCCCCGGCGCGGCAGCGACGGAGGGGCCGCGGCGTGGACTTCGATGCCTGCCCGCGCTCCGATCGGCCACCGCCGTCGGGGAGGTAGGCCCAAGCGAGCCCGATCGCCGAGGCGGCGGCGACAGCAAGAGAGAGAAGCAGTAACCGGCGCAGAGCGCTGATTTTAGGGCCTATCTCGTTAGGGATGCGCGGTCGAAGGGGTTGAGCTGTGGATGCCAGGGACCGGACGGGCCGTGAAGGCGCACTGGGAGTGCGACAAACGGTCTGGGCGGGCACTGGCGCCACGGCGCGGTCGCTTCGGGCGTGTAGGCCTGGCGGGATAGGCCCATAGTTTGCGACGAGCTCTAGGCGGCGAGCTCGAGCGGGATAGCGTCGGCGCTCTGCCGTGGGCTCGCGCCCGGGCCCCGCTTGAGATCGGCGACGAGCGAGAAGTAGCGCCAGTGCAGCTGGCTGAACTCGATGAAGGCGCCGATACGCTCGCCGATTAAGCGGACGGCGGAGTCGATCGCGTGATCGGGTGCGAGCGGCTCACGTCGCTCCATCTCGATCACGCCGAGCGGAGAGCCGTCGTGGCCGGCCACCGTGAAGGCGCAGACGCCACGCAGGCCGTCGGCCTCGAGTAGCGATGCCAGCGCCGGGTGCGCGATCGAAAGTGCGTCGTCGCTCAAGAACTCCTTTCGCTCCATGAACACACGCCCCGCCACTCCTTCGTTCAGCGACATCTGCAACGACCGAATCTCTGATTCGATGAAGCGACCCCTGCGCGTCGGTGCCTGGCGATGCGCGATCGCGAACAGCTTCCCGTTCTCGGGATCGAGCAGCCAGAAGGTGGCGGCGTCGAACTCGAAGGCTTCGCAGAGGACGTCGAGCACGGAGTCTGCGACCTCGTCGATCTGCTCGGCACCGGCGAGAGCGCGCACGATCCCGTCCGCGGCCGAGAAAGCCGTACGGGCTCCCTCGAGAACGCCGTAAAGCTGCGCTCTGACCTGCTCGAGCTCCGCCTTCACGGCGGCTAGCTCGTCGGCTTCGAGAAGCGGCTCTTCGAGCCGAGTCCGAGATACTTTCGCGACGCCTTGCGAAAGCGCATTGGTTGTAGCCGCAGTAGCCATTTTGATCGCTAGTCACATGATCGATCAAGCGCCACGAGAGTCGATCCCCGTTTCGCGGTGCAAACAGTCACCGCAGCGAACCGTCTAAGAAGCCGAAGATCGGGAATGCTCAATCGCGGGGCCAATCCCGCCGATAGGGTGATTAGTCTGGATGGAGCAATGAAAGCCTCGGTGAGAAATAACGGGCACACGCACAGGCAGGTCACGATCCGCGTCCTCGGCAAGCGCGAAGGCGTGCCCTATGAGGTCGAGCGGACGCTCTGCGTCGACTGCCACGAAGTAATCTCCGAACGACCGCTGCGACGAGCGGCAGCCTGAGGGCTCGTTCGCCAAGAAGGCGCTCGGCTGATCGGTCGTGATCTTCCTTGCACTCAGACGCGCCGAATCGCGCTGCGATCGCACACCGGTCGTACGCCCGAGGAGAGCTACGGGCTTTAAGGCCCGATCCCGGTGGGCCTGCACGCCCGACGCGGCCGATCCGCGGCGTCAGCAACCGTAGAACTGCTCAACGCACTACCAGTGCGTCTTTACAGCCCTTCGGCCACTGGCATCCACGGCCTGACCGCCTCGGTCACACATCCCTACCGGATAGGCCCTAGAGTTCTCGCGTGCCCCCATTCCACTTCTTCACCGAGATCACGGTCCGCTTCGCCGAGACGGACGCCGGCGGAATAGCGCATCACTCCGCCTACCTGATTTGGTTCGAGGTCGCACGAGTCGCCTACTTGGCCGAGTACGCCGGCGGCTATCAGAAGCTCCGCGAGCAGGGAATCGAATCGCCGGTCGTCGAGGCCAGTGTGCGCTACCTCTCGCCGGCGCGCTTCGACGAGAAGCTGCGCGTATATGTACGCATCTCCGACCTCCGTGGTGCCCGCTTCCGCTGCCAGTACATGGTTGAGCGCGATGGCGAGCGTCTGGCGGAGGGCTCGAGTCTGCACGCCCTGGTCGATTCGCGCACGTTTCGGCCGGCGCGCATGCCAGCATGGCTGAACGAGGCGATCAAGCAAGCCGAGTCGAAAGGACGAACGCGATGAACTGCCCCGCGTGTGGTCGCGCGCTGACGACGATGACGGCCGGTCCGATAACCGTCGATGTCTGCTCCGGTGGCTGCGCCGGGATCTGGTTCGATGACTTCGAGCTGAAGAAAGTCGACGAGCAGAGCGACTCGGCGGGCTCGGCACTGCTCGAGCTACCGCGTGACCCCTCCGTCTCCATCGACCCCGAGCGGCTCCGGACCTGCCCCAAGTGTGGGCCCGAGGTGACGATGATGCGCCACTTCACGAGCATCACCCGCAAGGTGACGATCGACGAGTGCCCGAACTGCGGTGGCGTCTGGCTCGATGCGGGCGAGNNTCCGCTTCGTCTGCCCCTCGACCTATCTGCCGGGCAAGCAGGAGGGCGGCGCCTTTTAGCCGCTGCCTCGCCGCTTCGTTTCGACTCGAGTTTCCGGTGTAGAGCCTGTTCCGGTCGAGATAGACCTAGCGGAATAGGCTCTCAGTTGGTCGGGACCGGCTCGCCGGGTGACGGACTCGTAGTCACGGTTGTGCTGCCGCCACCCGTGTCGACCGGCGTGGTAACCGTCTGGGTCGTGTCGGTCTTGTCCTTCTTCTTCCCGGGCTTCTTCTTGGTACCTACTCGAACGATCTTCGGCGACGAGCGATAGCTCGAGTAGAAGGTGTCGTCGTAGAGCAGCTTGCCGTTGGCCCTGTAGACAAGCCGGTGCACGCTCGTGGAGCTCGACGACTCGCCCGGGTCGTCGACCACGGTCGTTCCGACGGGTAAGGTCGGATCGGAGATCTTCTTCAACGGCGGCGGGCCGTTGATGTGCAGCGGCGCCGCCTGGGATTCGACCCTGCGGTGCTGGGGAGTTCCGTAGAGGGCGACCAGTAGCGTGTCCGAGCTGGAGAAGGTTCTGAGCAGCAACCAGTGGCCGGTGTCATTGCGGAACTTGAGGTCGGTGCTGGGCCAGTTCACGGTCGCGTCGCGTCCGAGCGGGTAGTGGCTGATGTAGAGCGCGTGATTCGTGCGCTCGACGATGCCGAGCCCGGCCTCGAAGGCCGCGTTGAACACGGTCGTCGAAACCTGGCAAATGCCGCCTCCAAGCCCTTCGGAGACCTCGCCGTTGATGATCACCGGCGCGGTGAGGAAGCCTTTCTTCGAGTTGCGCTCGCCGGTCGTCTGGTTGAACGAGAAGACCGTGCCCGGGGCTATGAATGTGTTATCGATCAGCTTGGACACCAGCTCGACGTTGTGGATGCGGTTTGCGACACCGCCGAAGGACGTCTCGTAGTGGCCGACAAGGCCCTTGATCCCCATCGCGCTCGCCTGCTCGGTTGATCGCTTCGGCTCCGTCTTCGTGATCGCGACCGAAGCGACGCGGTTGGCAGGATCCAGAGCGGCACGTAGAATCGCCGCCGCAGTTCCTACGCGGTCGACCGCGCGACCTCGATGCGAGGGAACGACGCTCACGCTCAGCCCCGAGGTCGAGAAAGTCGCGTCCTTGGCAGGCTTGTCCAGCTGTTTGGTGAGGAATCTCAGATAGGTGCTGGCCTTGTCGCTGGCAATGCTCAGATTCCGCTGCCCGTCGTGTGGATACACGAGCATCTTCTCGATCTGAGCCGGCGAGATCCGCCAGCGCACCGCCCCCAGATTGATCAGAACGGGCGCCGAGACCGCCGTCCGGATCTGCCCCATGACTCGAACCAGATCGGATCGGCGTACCTTGGGCACCGTCACTCTGACCGGCAGCGTCACGGGCTCGCGGGTGGGCGAGCCCAGAGCGCGGACGATCAGACGAGCGGTCGTCCGGCGGTTCAGTGCCCGACCGCTGTGCCCGGATGCGATCGATGGCTCCGCGCCGTCGAGCACGATCGCCGGCTCGCGCGCCGGGTGATTGACCGATCGCGCTATCCGCGAGAGGAGCCGGTTGAGCGCCGGCGGCGAATGCGTGATCGGTGGCGCTACGTCGACACCGAAGAACCGCATCTCCAGCCGCTTGAAACCTCGCAGCGGACCGAGTCCGGCTCCGTCGTGGCGCGCGGTATCGATGGCTGCGCTCCAGTCGGTCTGAACTCCGATTTGAACCGGCGCGATACTGAAGCGCTTTCCGTCGGCCCGGAACTCGACCGGCACCCAGAAGAGCTTCCTGGACGTCTGCTCGAGCTTGCGCTGGGCCTGAGCAGGCGTGAGCCCGCCGACGTTGACTCCCGCTATCTCGACCCCGGCGGCGATTCGACCGGACGAGCCCGCGAAGCCGATCCCGACGAGAGCGATCAGGAACAGGGCGACCAGCGCCGGTGCGAGCAAGACCAGAGAGCGGCGCGAACGCCGTCGCCGGCGGCGTTGACGCGGGGCGTTCGAAGACCGGTAGTTGTGCCTGGTTGAGTTCACGTTCGTGCGGGAGCCGCGGCGCTTTTGAGTTGGCAAGTCTATCTAGGCTACCGAGCGTCGTGAGCGCCACGGAGCGGCTCCGGGCAACTTCATATAGATTCGTCGATTTCCCTGGTTTCTTGCGCTAAGCTCGAAGCTATGACGAGGGCAGAGCTGCTCGGCAGAGCCGCGGAGCGAGCTGCTCTCGAGCATGTCCTCGAGCGCGCAAGCAGCCGACCCGCGGGACTTCTTCTCGATGGAGAGGCGGGCATCGGCAAAACAATGCTCTGGCGCGAGGGAATTGCGCTCGCGCGCGAGCGCGGTTTCCGGGTTCTGGCCTGCGAGCCGACCCAGACTGAAACCCCACTGGCCTTCGCCGGACTCGGAGATCTCCTCGACGAGCTCCCGCTCGAGACTCTCAGGCGGCTTCCCCCGCCACAGCGCAATGCCCTCGAGGTCAGCCTCCTCCTCGCCGAGCCGAGCGAAGGCGCGGTCGACCAGCACGCGGTTGCGCTAGCGGTCCTAGCCCTGATACGAACGGTCGTGAGGGAGACGCCGATACTGATCGCGATCGACGACGTCCAGTGGCTCGATAGCTCCTCGACGCGCGTGCTTTCCTTTGCGCTCCGGCGCGTCCACGAAGGCCCTGTCGGCCTGCTCGTGACCCGCCGTAGCGACGAAGGCCCAATGGAGGCGTTTCCGTTTGGTCTCGAACGCAACGACGAGCTCGCCCAGGCGATCGAGATCCGCACGCTCGGACCGCTCAGCCTCGGCGCGATCGGGCGCCTGCTCAATCAGCGCACAGACAAGCGAGTGCCGCGACCGCTGCTCACGCAGCTTTACCGAGCCGCAAACGGCAACCCCTTCTACGCTCTCGAGCTCGCCCGCTCCGAGATCGAGCGAGATCCGATCGCGACAGGCCAGCCTATCCGCGTTCCCGAGCACCTGAGCGCTCTCGTCTCCGACCGCCTTGCCGCACTCCCGGCGGCCACGCAGGAAACGCTGCTGATCACCGCGGCGTTGAGCGAGCCGACCGAGGAGCTGGTCATGGCAGCGGGCGGCGACAGCTTGGGCGAGGCGATCGAGACCGGTATGGTCGAGATCGCGAACGGCCGCATTCGTTTCTGCCACCCGCTTCACGCCTCCGTTCTCTACGCGCGTGCCGCACCCGATCGCCGGAGAAAGCTGCATCAGCGCCTCGCCGAGATCGTCGCCAACCCGGAAGAACGGGCGCGCCATCTCGCGCTCGGCAGCGATGGGCCCGATGTTGGAGTAGCGGCCGATCTCGATACGGCAGCCCATCGAGCGGCATCCCGCGGGGCGCCCGACGCCGCCGCCGAGCTTTTCGAGCACGCGGCCCGGTTAACGCCTCTCGACAACCTCGGCGACATCCGCCGACGCCGCGTCGAGGCGATATCTCGCTACTTCGAGGCCGGCGATCTCGAGCACGCGAGAGCTCTCGGCGAAGAGATGCTGAGCGAGCTCGATGAGAGCCCTTGGCGCACCGATGTCCTCGTGCGCCTCGCCGACATGGTCGAGGACCAGCATACGGCCGTCAATCTGTGCGAGGAGGCAATCGAGGCGGCGGGCGATGACGAATGCCGCCTGGCGATGGCCTATCTCGCGCTGGCCAGAGCTCAGTCCATCCTCGGGGACTTCTCGGGCCAGGTCGATGCCCAGCACAAAGCGCTCGCCCACGCCGAGCGCGGCGGCGACCCTCGTCTGCTCGTCGAGGCCCTCCAGGGCGTCGGCAACGTGATCGTCCTCGGGGGAGGCGCCATCGATGAAGAGATCATGCAACGAGCTATCGAGATCGATCGTAAGGGAGTCGATCTGACGGCGTTCCACCGGCCTTCTTTCTGGTACGGCATGCAGCTCAACTGGATCGACGAGATCGAGCGCGCGCGACCGCTCCTCACCTCTGAGCTCGAGCGAGCTCTAGGCGAAGGCGACTTGATCGGTCGCCTTCAGATCCTCTGCCCGTTGATCGAGACCGAGGTGCGAATCGGCAACTGGGACATCGCGGAGGAACTCGCGAACGAAGGACTCGAGCAAGCGCTCGACACCGGCCATGATTACGTCGTTCGCTCCGTCGCCTTCCAGCGTCTCCAGTTGCTGGTTCTGCGCGGTCAGGTCGAGGAAGCGCGGCGTGGTCTCGCCGACCAGATGGCGCAGACCGAGCGAGCTGGCAGCCGCGCCCAGACTCTCACGCTGATGTCCCTATCGGGCTTCCTCGAGCTCTCGCTCGGCAATGCTCGAGAGGCATGGCGCTGGCTCGAGCCCGCACTCGAGCTCCAGGACGAGTTCGGTCGCGACATCTCAGTGGCAATGCCGCTCTGCATCATCCGCCCGAACGCGATCGAGACGCTCGTGGCGCTCGACGAGATCGGCAGGGCCGAGGGTCTGCTTGCCCACTTCGAGAGCCACGTCGAGCGCACGCGCCGGCCCAACGGTCTAGTCAGCTCGGCCCGCAGCCGAGCGCTCGTCGCCGCCGCACAGGGCGATCTAGAGACCGCCAAGTCAGCGCTCGAGCGTGCGCTGGCCGCGCACGAATTCCTTTCCGATCCTTTCGAGCGTGGCCGCACGTTGCTCGTGCTCGGAACTGTAGAGCGCCGAGCAAAGCGAAAGCGCGACGCACGCGAGGCGCTCGAGGAAGCACGCGAGATCTTCTCCGGGCTGGGTGCCCGCCTCTGGATAGGGAAGGCCGAAACGGAGCTCGAGCGCGTCGGCGGGCGCCGCGACAGCGGCTCGGGCCTGACGCCGACGGAGCTGCAGGTCGCAAAGCTTGTTGCCGCCGGATGCTCGAACAAGGAGGTCGCAGCTCAGCTGTTCGTGAGCTTACGCACCGTCGAGGGCAACCTTTCCAAGATCTTCCGCAAGCTGGGCATCGATTCGCGCACCGAGTTGGCGACCCGCTTTCCGCCTCGATCGGAGCCGGTCTCTCCCGAGTAACGCGGGCAACTTGAGAAAAGCCTTTCCGGGCCGGCTCCCGGTGGCGTAAGCTCGAAGTATGTCGAGCGCCGAGCTTCTCGGCCGAAAAGATGAGCTCAGTGCGGTGGAACGCCTCTTCTCGGACGTTTCACGCACGCACGGTCCCGGAATCCTCATGTTCGAAGGCGAGGCCGGGATCGGCAAGACGAGCCTGTGGCTGGGCGGGCTTCGCCGCGCCCGTGAGCTCGGCTTCCGCGTCCTTTTCTGCCGACCCTCGCCGACCGAGGCGCCGCTCGCCTTCTCGGCTCTAGGAGACGTGCTCGGCGAGCTGACCGAAGAGTTCCTACGGCAACTGCCGCCTCCACAGAGAAACGCGCTCGAGATCAGCCTTCTCTTGCGCGAAGCCGAGGGCGTTGTCCCCGACCAGCGGGCGGTATCGCTGGCCGCGTTGAACCTACTCCGCACCGCCTCGGAAGAGACTCCTCTCCTGATCGCGATCGACGACGTGCAGTGGCTCGACGCCTCCTCGGCCCGCGTGCTCGCCTTCGTCTTTCGCCGCATCGAGCACGACCGCTGCCGCGTGCTGCTGGTCAGGCGTATCGAGGACGGTGCCGCAACCGAATTACCGCTCGATCTCGATTTCGCTCCGCGCTTTCTGGAGACGCTCGAGCGTTGCACGATCGGACCGCTCAGCTTGGGTGCGATCCAGAGCCTCATCCGCGGCCGCCTCTCAGCCCGCTTGCCACGCCAGACCCTGGTCTCCATCTGCGAAGCCTCGGGCGGCAACCCCTTCTATGCGCTCGAGCTGGCACGTGCCCAGATCGAGGGCGGCACGCTCGAGCCGGGCGAGCCGCTACAGGTACCGGCGTCGCTTGGAGCGCTCGTTCACAGCAGGCTGAGCGCTCTACCGGACTCGACCCGGAAGGTTCTCCTGATTTCGGCCACGCTCGCCAACCCTACCGTCGCCGTGCTCGGCCGAAGCGACGCCAACAGCCTGAAGGAAGCCGTGGCAGCGGGGATCGTCGAGATCGGCAACGGTCAGGTCCGCTTCACCAACCCCTTGCGCGCTTCGATCGTTTACGCCGAGGCCTCTACCGAGGAGAGACGGGCCGCCCATGCCCGCGCCGCCGGACTCACGAAGAGCCGCGAGGAGCGCGCGCGCCACCTTGCTCTGGCAAACACGGAACCAGACGAAGAAGTGGCGCGGGAGCTGGAGCTGGCGGCAGAGGCGGCGGCCGCAAGAGCCGCGCCCGACGCTGCCGCCGAGCTGAGCGAGCTGGCGGCCAAGCTGACGCCGCGCGAGAATCACAACTCGCTCACGCGCCGGCAGCTGGCGACGGCGCAGCATCTGCTCGCGACCGGCGAGGCCGAACGCAGCCGCATTCTGCTCGAAGCGCTGATCACCGATCTCGGGCCTTGCCCCGAGCGAGCCGACGCGCTCATCCTTCTCTCGGAGATCATCGTCGACCTCGACGAGGCCGTCCTCCTCTGCCGCCAGGCAGTCGAGGAGGCGGCAGGAGACGACGCCCGCGTGGCCCGCGCCTCGATCTTGCTCAGCGCCGCCTCCGGGCGAGAAAACAGAAACCGCGAGCAGCTCGAAGCCGCTCGCATCGCTCTCGAGCACGCCGAGCGTTGCGGCGACAAGCGCCTTCTGATCGAGGCCCTCCAGGGTGTGGCGAACGCCGGCGTCCTACTGGGCGATCCGATCGACGAGCCCGCGATGCGGCGGGCGCTCGAGCTCGAGCGTGAGATCGGCGGCCTGCCGGGAAGACGCAGTCCGCGCCTCTGGAAGGGGATGCAGCTGCTCTGGATGGACGAGATCGAAGCCGCCAGGCCCATCCTTCAAAAAGAGACCGAGCGGGCGCTCGTGGAGGGGCAGCTAACCGAGTGGCTGAACCTCGTACCGATGCTCATCAACCTCGAGCTACGCGCCGGCAACTGGGAGCTGGCAGAACGGATGGCCGAAGAGGCTCTCCCCGAGGCGCGGGACGTCGGCATCTCCTACGTTGCGCAGAACCTCGAGGTGATCCTTCTGGTTATCCACTCGCTGCGCGGAGAAACCGCCGCGCGTGAGGGCCTCATGAACGCAGTCGAGGAGGCGACGCGAAGTGCCCATATCCAAGCCGCGTTCACCTCGCTCGTTTACCTCGCCATGTTCGAGACCGCGAAGGGCGATGCGGGCGCGGTCTGGCGCTGGATCTCCGTGATAGCGGCGTATCGTGAGCCGCCCGCCGGTAGTGGCGGGGAGAAGGGTGTCGCTCGGAGCCCGAACCAACCGCGTTTCATCCTCGATCGCGTGCTCGCCGTCGAAGCGCTGATCGCGCTCGGCGACAGCGAACAAGCCAACCGTTACTACAAGGATCTCGCACAGATAGCCGAGCACACCCGGCAACCGCTGGCTCTAGCCACCGCGGCCCGCTCCCGCGCGCTCATCGAAGCCTCACGCGGTAACTTCGACGCCGCAGTCGAGGCCTTCGAAGAGGCGCTCGCGGCTCACGCCGGCAGCGAGAACCCGTTCGAGCTGGCGCGCACGGAGCTGCTCTACGGAACGACGCTGCGCCGGACGAAGCGCCGCGGCGAGGCGCGAGAGATGATCACGCGCGCGCTCGAACGCTTCGAGACGCTCGGAGCCGCGCAATGGGCCGTAAACGCTCGCGCCGAGCTCGAGCGTACGGGCACCGTCCGGAGAGCTAAAGGCGACGATCTCACTCCGACCGAGCGTCGCGTCGCCGAGCTGGTGGCCACCGGGCAATCCAATAAAGATGTGGCCGCCGCCCTCTTCATGAGCGTGCGCACGGTCGAGGCCAACCTCTCCAAGATCTACCGCAAGTTCGGTATCGAATCACGTGCGGAGCTCGCGAGTCGCCTGCGTGCCGGCGAGGTTGAGAACCCCGAAAAAGCCTGAAAACCTCTGCAAACGTTGCCGCAAACGTTCTCCACGGTTTCATAACCGCCGGCCTACGTATTCGGCTACGGCAAAGTCTGCGGGATCCTCGGATTTCGGTTTAGTCGGCGGTTTTCTAACCTTAAGTTGATCTGTTTTCCCCTGCGTGCCGGATCACTACCTATGCGAACCTTCGTCGTCGAGAGATACGTTCCGCGTCCGACCGTGAGCGACTTGCGCTCGGAAGGGGAGCGTGTTACAGCCGCGGTGCGGGAGCTGGAAGGATTCGAGGGGGCAGAGGTCGTCTACCTGCGTTCCATCTACATTCCGGACGACGAAGTCAGCTTCTGTCTCTTCCGCAGTCCGTCGGCCGAAGCGATCGCGGAGGGCTTCACCCGCGCGCAGATCGCTTTCGAGCGCGTTCTGGAAGCAGAGGTGCTCGAGCCATGAGCGTCCTCCTTCGTGACGATCTTCAACTTCCTGAGCAGCTCGAGGTAGTTCGTCAGCACCTCGGGCCGCTCGTTCCAGTGAACGAGCTCGTCGAGCATCTCGGCGGCGCACTCGACTTCCTCGCCGAGGACGGCATCGCGGTTCACCTCACTCTGGGTTGCGACCGCTGGACGTCCATGGCCGTCGACCGTCCCTTGATCGAGGGCTTGCTGCTCGGACTCAGCCTGCGCGCCCGCGACCACATGCGTCAGGGCGGGCTGCTCTCGCTCGATACGTCGCTGATCGAGCTGGACAAGCACCTTTCCGAAGAAACGGGTTTACCACCGGGTGAGTATGTACGTATCGGTGTCGCCGACACAGGGGGCTGGTCGGGCGACGCAGCTAGTGCGTGGACCACCCGGATGGGATCGTCGCAACGACTCGAGCGGCCGAGTCTCGCGACGCTCCGCCATGCGGCGGAGGCAGGAGGCGGCGCGCTCGTATGCGCTCGACATGCGTTTTGTGGCGGGCGCGCCGACCTCTTCCTGCCGGTAGCGAGCCGGCGACCCGGATCGCTGCTCGCTCTTTCCTGATTTGCCAGTCAGTCCCAGCGGCAGACGCCCGCGTTTCCCGGAACGCGGGCGTCAACTTATTCGAGCCCGCAGAACACGAGTGCCTAGAACTTCCCTCGGAATGAAGACCTGTCGAGCACTACCAGGCGGCGGAGTGCTTCGTGTTACGACGAGTTCTTAGGGCCTATCCCGATAGGAATGTGCGACCGAGGTGGTCAAGCCGTGGATGCCGGTGGCCGTAGGGCTATGAAGACGCACTGGTAATGCGTTGAGCAGTCCTACTGTCGCCGGCGCCGCGGATCGGCCGCGCCGGGCGTGCAGGCCTATTGGGATAGGCCCTTAGTTCACAGCCCCAGCGCGCCCGGCAGCTCGGCGAGTCCGCCCAGGCGGCCAGGGTAATCCGGATAGACGCCACTTCGATCGACGAGGAAGGCGCTCATACCGAGAGCGAGTGCGCCGCCGATGTCGTCCTCGAGCGAATCGCCCACCATCGCCGCAGACGCCGGCTCGACGCCCAGCTCGGCGAGCACTGCGCTGAAGATCGAGGGATCGGGCTTGGTCTTTCCGTGCTCGCGGGCGCCGATCGCAGCGTCGATGTCGAGGCGGTGGTGGCTGACGAAGTCGGGCAGATCGCGGGCGGTGTTCGAGACCAGCCCCAGCCAGAGACCGTGGCTGCGGAGCTCGGCGAGCGTCGGCAGCACGTCGTCGTAGAGCTCGAAGTGCTCGGCGCGTTCCCAGGCGAGCACCATCGTCTCGGCGAGCGCGCGCACACCGTCCCCATCCCCACCCATGCCGCAAATGATCTGCTCACTGAAGGAGATCCAGAGCTCGTCGTCGTGAACGAGCCCTGAGTGGCGCTTCAGCTCCGCCAGCGCCGCCCTCCGCGTCGGCTCGAACAGGTTCGGGTCGAGCTCCAGGCCGAACTCGCGCCCCCGCTCGGCGTAGGCCTCGGGCCGTAGCTCCGGTCCCGGTCGACAGATCGTGAAGTCGACGTCAAAGAGGACGGCTTCGACGCTCAAGCCGGCTCGAAGCGTCGATAGATATCCGGCCGGCGCTGAGCGAGAGCCGGCAGCCGCGAGCGGATCTCACCGATGCGCGAACGTTCCAACTCGGCCAGAACAACAGTCTCGCGGTCGGGGGCCTGGGCCAGTATCGTGCCCCACGGATCGACGACGAGCGAGCGCCCGTAGCTGGCCCGGCCAGCCGTAGGCTCGCCGATCTGGCCGGGCGCGGCGACATAGAGCGCGTTCTCGATCGCTCTCGCTCGCAGCAGCACCTGCCAGTGATCCATACCCGTGCGCTGGGTGAAGTTAGCCGGTACGGTCACCAGCTCGGCGCCGGCCAACGCGAGCAACCGGAAGAGCTCGGGGAAGCGCAGGTCGTAGCAGACGGTCAAACCGATCTTCCAGCCGCCGGCCTCGGCCACGACCACCTCGTCACCGGGCTCCTCGGCTTCCGACTCGCGGTAGACGTGACCGCCGACCTCGACGTCGAAGAGGTGGATCTTTCGGTAGCGGGCGACGAGCTCGCCGCAGGCATCGAAGACCAGGCTCGTGTTCGAAAGCTTCTCGCGGCCGTCGCGCCTTTCCACGATCGAGCCGCCGACGAGCACGATCCCGTGCCTTTTCGCCCAGGCAGACATGGCGCCGACCGACTCGCCTTGCTCGAGCGTCTCGGCACCGGCATGCAGCGCCTCGGGGTTACCGACGAGGTTCCACTTCTCCGGTAAAGCGACCAGCTCCGCTCCGAGCGCGGCAGCCCGGGCGACGAGGCTCTCGGCCTTCTCCAGATTGGCGGCCTTGTCGGAGCCCGCAGTGAGCTGAACGCAGGCGACACGAAGCGAGTCGGACACCTCTGCAGGATAGCCCCAGGAGGGAAGAGAAAAGGGCGCCCGCCGAACGGCGCACGCCCTTTCTAATCGGGGTGCCCAGATTTGAACTGGGGACCTCTCCGACCCGAACGGAGCGCGCTACCAGGCTGCGCCACACCCCGAGCAGTCTCATACGTTAGCGGCTTCGACACAGGCTCGACACGAAGCGTGTGTGTTTTGTGCGATTTCGCCGGCTACGTTGCCTTTGCTGACAACGAGAGGAGGAGATCGTGAACTGTGTGACCCTGGTAGGGAACCTGGCTAGCGACGTGGAGATGAAGGAGCTGGCTGAGGAGCGCAAGCTGGCCAGCTTCCTACTCGCCGTCGACCGCGAGTCCGCCGACGGCGGCGCCGACTTCATCCGTGTCGTCTGCTGGAACCGGCAGGCCGAGACCTGCGCCGAGTACCTCGCCCGTGGCGAGCAGGTGGCGATCGACGGACGCCTGCGCAGCCGCTCCTGGCAGGATCCCGACGGCAAACGCCGCAACGCGGTCGAGGTCGTCGCCAGCCGGGTGCAGTTCCTTTCCAAGCCGAAGCACAAGGAAGCAGGTCAAGCGCAGACCAAGGAAGCCGTCGCGGTAGCGTCATAGCGTCCCGTCAGGGATGCAGTCGCTTAGAATCGCTTGCGTGGCCAAACGTGACGCGATCGTCGCCTTCGCAAGCGAGCTGCTCGAGGTAGACCGCTTCCGCGACTACGGACCGGTCGGGCTCCAGGTCGAGGGAACGAGCGAGGTCGAGAAGATCGTCTGCTCTGTCTCGGCCTCGCTCGAGCTGTTCGAGCTGGCCGCCGAGCGCGGCGCCCAGATGGTGCTCGTCCACCACGGGCTGTTCTGGAACAACGAGCAGCTCGTGATCGATCAGCGCCAGAAAGGGCGGCTGAAGGCTCTCTTCGACGCCGATCTCTCACTCGTTGCCTATCACCTCGCTCTAGACGCCCATCCCGAGATCGGCAATTCCGTTTTGCTCGCCCGCGAGCTCGGCGTCGAGCCCGAGCGAGTGTTCGAGGAGACCGGGATCGGCGGCCGGCTGAAGGAACCCCGGTCGAGCGAAGAGATCGTCTCGCTCGTACGGGAGAAGCTCGGCCGCGAGCCACTCGCCTTCAGGTACGGCCCCGAGCCGGTGCGAACGGTCGCAATCGTCACCGGCGGCGGCGGTCCGAGCCTGCTCCAGGCGGCCCGAGAGGGCTACGACCTCTTCCTCACCGGTGAGCCCAAGGAACCGAGCCTCCACGTCGCCCGCGAGCTCGGTATCCACTTCCTGGCCGCGGGCCATTACGCCACCGAGAAGCTCGGCGTTCAGGCTCTGGCGACCAGGATCGGCGAGCGCTTCGGTATCGAGTGGGAGTTCGTCGAGCTCCCGAATCCGGTCTAGGGGCCTATCCCGGTAGGAATGTGCGTCCGAGGTGGTCAAGCCGTGGATGCCAGCGGCCGGAGGACTGCGAAGATGCACTGGTAGTGCATTGAGAAGTTCGCCGGTTGCTGGCGCCGCGGATCGGCCGCGTCGGGCGTGCAGGCCCAGTGGGATAGGCCCACGGACGGCGGCTCCGATCAGGCGAGCGCCAGTCGTTGCCGACGTCGCCCGAGAGTTCTATGCTGCACAAGTAATGAGTGTCTTGGCAGGGCGGTGCGCCTGATGGCCGCCACAGATAATTTACGGAGGAACTAATCGGCCCGCCTGGTGCGTTTGCACAGGGCGGGTTTTTATTTACCGGAAAGGAGCGAGATGGCAAACCACCTGACGCCCGAGGAGATCGCCAAGGAGCTTGGGATCGATCGCGACGAGGTGATCCGCGTCTGCATGCAGGAAGGCGTGCCGATCTACCACGGCAAGATCGACAAGTACCTGTTCCAGGCGCAACTCGAGGCACTGGGCGCATCGGCGTCCGGTCGGTAGTAGCCAACTCGTCTCAGCAGTGGGCGGATAGCCCTGCTCGGCTGTGCCCAAACGTACGCGCGATCAGAGGCGCAGGCGCATAGGCGCCGCGCTTTCTCTCTGCTGCTAGGCCGGGGCTATGTCCCGTAGCGCCGAGCGGCGGTCATACCGCCCCCGTATCCGCCCAGGCTCGAGACCCTGACAACGTCGCCGGTATGTGGCGCTTGGATGAACTGATCGTTACCGACGTAGATGCCGACGTGGCCGCCACCGTAGAAGAAGACGAGATCGCCCGGCTGAAGGTCGCTGTAGGAAACGGGAACTCCGCCGGCCATCAGATCGCCGGTGTAGTGGGGAAGGCTGATCCCAACCTGGGCGAAGGACCAGACCACTAGGCCCGAGCAGTCGAACGCATCCGGACCGGCGGCACCCCAAACGTACGGACTTCCCAGCCTCGTCATGGCTGCCTGCACGACCGCGGTGCCGACCGAAGACGGGGGAACCGGTCCGCTCGGCCGGATATAAACGGGGTTTGTGTGGTAGGTGGCAACCGTCAACTTCGCCTGCGCGGCCGCGATTGCCGCCTGGCGCTGTTGCTCGGCAACCAGCGAGGCGATCTCGTTTTTCACTTTCTTGACGTAGGCCCGGCGTTCGGCCATTTTCGCTTCGAGCGCGTTTTTCTCGGCCGTGACCTGGGACAAAAGCACCCTCTGCCTGGCTTGCATCTTCTCGAGCGCCGCCGCTTGAGTAGCGACCTGCTTGCCGAAAACCGTGACCTGCTTCACGACCTGGGCGTCGTGATCGGAGATGCGCTGCGCCGCCTCGATGCTATCGATCATGTTCTGGAGACTCGTCGCCTGGAAGAGGATGGCGACCGTCGAATCGCCCCCGTCGCCCTGCTCCATGTAGACCGAAATGACACGCCGGGCAAGAGCGTGGCGAGCAGAACCGAGGCTCTTGCGCGCCATCCCGAGGGTGACTCGCGTGCTGTTCAGCTTCCCGGTGGTCTGTTGCAGATGGTAGAACGCGCCCTGCCACTTGTTCCCGACCTGCTCGAGCTGTATATCCATCTGATTGATCTGATCCATCGCCCGCTGCGCTTCGGCGCGCTTGGAGGTGACGGATGGATCGGCTCCCGCGCTTCCGGCCAACACAAGAAGACCGGCTATCGCCGGTACCGCGACAAGGAGTGTTACGAGCTGTCGTTTTCGAAAGCCGTTCACGGGCTGCTCACAGACAGCGAGAACCGGGCGGGCCGGCCCCTCACAAGTCTCGGACCCTAGCAAGGCCCCCGGATGCCCGCAACCGGGAAGGGTGAACACGAACCGCGGCGAAGGGCCTATTCCGTTAGGGTTGCGCGGTCGAACGGGTTGAGCCGTGGATACCAAGAGCTCGTTTCGGAATGAAGACCCGTCGACTGGGTGCGATCGGTGGACGCGAGGCTAGGGCGCAGTGTCGCGTTCGTAGCCGGAAGCTACGGGCGCGACCAGGGCTTATCCCGTTAGGAATGCGCGATCGAAGGGGTTGAGCCGTGGATGTAAGGAGCCGGACGAGACGTGAAGACGCACTGGTAGTGCGTCAAGCGGTCTGGGCGGCCACTCGCGCCGCGGGGCGGCGCTTTGGACGTGTAGACCTGACGGGATAGGCCCTAAACCACTATCCGCGCGACTGTGCTACGGTCCGCGCCTCGTGCGAGCAGGCGGACAGACGCTGCGAGCGATTGCGCTCGCTTCCTGCGCGGCGGCACTGGTCGGTATCGCTTTACCGGCGGCCGTGAAAGGCGCACTGGGCGGTAAGGGCGCCGCGTCCCTGCGTGCCCACCGAGCCCAGCTCCAACAGCGTTCTCACAACGCCCTGCTGGAGCTCTACTCGATCGAGACTCAGCTCGAGCGCGCACGGGCTCAGGTTACGGCTCTCGACCGGGGAAAAGCCCAGCTCGAACGCGAAAGCGCGTCCCTGCGCTCGAGTCTGACGCTTGCGCACAGAACGATCGCCGCTACTCGCCGAACCCTGGCCGATCGTGCGCGCGCGCTCTACGAATCCGGCGAGGTGAACGACCCGATCGCGATCATGCTCGGCGCCGGGTCGATCGACGATGCCGTCACCCAGCTCGAGAGTCTGGAGCAGATCACAAACCAGCAGAACGCGATCCTGCGCCAGTCGCAGGAAGCCCAGTCCAGGCTATTGACGCTCAAGACCAACCTCGAACGGCGGAAGGCTGCGCTCGACCAGCTCCGCTACCGAGCGCAGGCCAACACCCGGAGCCTCGAGGCCGCTCGATCGGCCAAGGCGAGCACTATTCACCGGCTCACGAGCGCGCGGGCGTTGACCGGCCGGCAGTTGGCGGATCTCTCGGCGCAGGCAATCAGGGCCGCCACGATTTCGATCAAGAAGGAGCCCAGTACGACGCCGAGCACGAGTCCGACGACCGTCACCACGACGACCGTCACCACGACGGCACCGAGCAGCGGTTCGAACAGCGGCGGGCGACAGTTGAGCGTCTCTTCTACCTGTTACTGCCTGAGGGGGAACACCGCCAGCGGCCTGCCGGTCGGGCCCGGGATCATCGCCACCGATCCGACTGTGATTCCGCTCGGGACGAGCGTTTTCGTCCCCGGCTATGGAAAGGCTGTCGCGGCCGATACGGGGTCCGCCGTCAAAGGCGACACGATCGATCTCTGGGTCGCGAGCTGCGCGCAGGCGAGTGCCTACGGCCGCCGCACCGTCACGATCACGGTCTATTGACCGGAGTCGCGCCGACGACTTGCGTATCCTCCGACGGCGGATGAAGAACTTCGGCGCATGGGGACTCGCAACGGTGCTTTGCCGGCTCGCCGCCGTTGCGGTTTTCTTCACGCTGGCTCTGGCCTTCTGCAGTAGCTCGGTCGTCGCCGAAACGCCTCGGGTCGTTCCGAAGGCCGCGATCGAGAGCGCTCCAGCGCGAACCCTGTTGATACGCGGACTCGACTCGGCGCTCGCCGGCGCCAGTGTCCCGGCGTTCCGGCGCGGAGCCGTCGTCGTCGATCTCGCCAGCGGCGAGACACTCTTCTCCCGCAACGCGCAGGCCGGGCTGGCGCCGGCCTCGAANNGAGGGCGAACAGAACGGGACGGAATGGGTCGGCGACATAGTGCTCAAGGGGTACGGCGATCCCCACCTCTCCACGGCCAACCTGAAGACTCTCGCGCTCCGTCTACGCGCCCAGGGGATTCGCTCGATTTCCGGCGATTTGCTCGGCGACGAAAGCTACTTCGACGCGCGGCGGACGGCTCCGGGCTGGAAGAGCTCCTTCCTGATCGACGAGTGTGCTCCGCTCTCGGCGCTCTCGGTCGATCGCGGTCGCAACACGAGCGCGTCCCCGCCCCTTATCGCCGCCCGCGTCTTTGCCGCGGCGCTCGAGACCGTCGGTGTGAGCCTGGAGGGGAGTGTACGAACCGGAATCGCACCGGACGATGCGTCCACCCTGGCTACGATCAACTCGCCGCCACTGTGGAAGCTCATCCGCTTCATGGACCACGAGAGCGACAACTACACCGCCGAGCTCCTGCTTAAGCAGATCGGCGCCTACGTCAACGAACGCGGAACGACCGCAAACGGCGCCGCCGAGGTGAAGAGCGCGCTCGACGACGCCGGCATCCCGCTCGCCCGGGTGAGGATCGTAGACGGCTCCGGGCTCTCGCTGCTCGACCGGCTCACACCGGCAGCTCTGGCCGAGTTGCTGACGGTCGTCTGGAGCGACCCGAGCCTGCGCGGGCCGTTCCTGACCTCTCTCGCCGTCGCGGGACGTAGCGGTACCCTCGAGCACAGGCTGCGCCGGCGACCCGCGTTCGGCAACGTACGGGCCAAGACCGGTACTACGAATCGCGCCTCGGCCCTCTCGGGCTACGTTCGCAGCCGCTACGCCTTCGTCATCCTGCAGAACGGGAATCCCGTCCCGAGCACCCGGGCGCGCGCGGCGCAAGACCGGTTCGTGACCTTACTCGCCGCTCAGTAACTCTTCGAGGCCCCGCTCGTCGGCGATGGCGACGCCGAGACGCGTGGCCTTCTCGATCTT
>PMMN01000037.1:34888-35037 GCA_003162235.1 Actinomycetota bacterium
GCGACCGCCTCGGCCACGATCGGGCCAATCCCCTCGACCTCCTGGATCTCCTCCTGCGTGGCCGCGGCCAACCGCTCCACCGAGCCGAGGTGGTAGGCGAGCGACTGCGCTGTGACGAAGCCGACATGCGGAATGTTGAGCCCGAAAAG
>PMMN01000026.1 GCA_003162235.1 Actinomycetota bacterium
CTCGAGATCCTGGAGAGCCTGCGCGAGCGCTACCGGTACGTGCTCGTCGACGATCGGGGCGAGATCTTCAACAGCGACCTCACCCAGGCGCTCGAGCTCGGTTACCAGCTCGACCTCGCCGTCTGCATGGTCACGGCCGGGCTGGAGCGACGGGAGAGCCGCGGCGCCCACTCCCGGCCCGAGGATTTCCCCGCCCGTGACGACGAGAACTTCCTCAAGCACTCGCTAGTGCGCTGGCAGAACGGTCGCCCCCAGCTCTCCTGGGAGCCGGTGCGGATCACGAAGTGGCAACCGCAGAGCAGGAATTACTGATGCGCGTCGAGCTCCAGATCGAGCGCTTCGACCCCGTCTCGGGCGAGACGCGTCTGCAACCGTACGAGCTGGAGGTGCGCGAGGAGGCGACGCTGCTCGACTGTCTCGAACAGATCAAGGACGACATCGACGGCACGCTCGCCTTCCGTCGCAGCTGCCGGGAGGGAACCTGCGGCTCTTGTGCGGTTCGGGTCGACGGGCGCACCGCTCTCGCCTGCCGGACTCCGGTCGCCGAGCTCGCCGCCGCCGGCGGGACGCCGACCGTGGCGCCGATCGGGAATCTTCCCGTCCTGCGCGACCTCGTGGTCGAGACGGCGCCGATGTGGGAGAAGTTCCGAGCCGTCGATCCGTTCTTGAAGCCCAAACCCGGGCGTCCCGCCGACGGGCGCGAGACGCTTGTTCCTCCCGCTGCCATGGAGGTCGTGCGCAAGGAGGCGCTCTGCATCAACTGCGGCGCCTGCGTCTCGGAATGTGACGCAATGAGCGTCAGCCCCGAGTTCCTGGGGCCGCTTGCGCTGGCCAAGGCCTGGCGCTTCGTCGGCGACCCGCGCGAGGGCGAGACCGTCCGGCGCCTCGAGGCGCTGAGCGGAGAGCACGGCATCTGGGAGTGCACGCGCTGCTACCTCTGCAACGAGCGCTGCCCCAGAGGCGTCGATCCGCGCGACGCGATCGCCAAGCTCGGCGCCGAGGCGATCCTGGCCGGCCACACACGCGACCGGGGCGCCCGGCATGCGAACTGGTTCCTGACCTCGGCGCGTACGACCGGCTGGTTGCGCGAGAGCGAGCTCGTGGTCAAGACACTTGGCATCGTCGCCTCGCTCAAGCGGATCCCGCTTGCCCTGCGCCTCTTCCGCCACGGCAAGGCGCCCCTGCCGTGGCCGCGCCATAAGGCCCGCGATCTCGGCCCGGCGCGCGAGCTCCACCGTCTCGTCGGCGAGCAGGATCGCCGCGGCGCGCTCGGGATCGTCCAGGGAGAGCGCGCTCTCGATCGGATCGAATTCGTTCGCTCGGTCGCCGAGACGGACAGCGAGGACGTAAGCCGATGACGAGGATCGCCTACTACAAGGGCTGCGTCGCCGGGCTCTCGGCCCGCGAGCTCGACGCCTCGACCAAGCTGCTGGCGCCGAAGCTCGGCCTCGAGCTGATCGATCTGGAGTCGGTCACCTGCTGCGGCGCCGGCGACATCCAGATGGCCGATCCCGACTACGCCCTGCACCTGAACGCGCGTATCCTCGCCGAGGCCGAGCACGCCGGCTCGGACACGCTCCTGACCATCTGCAACGTCTGCACGCTCAACCTCCGGCAGGCGGCCTGGCAGCTCGGGAACGACGAGAAGCTGCGCTCTCGGGTGAATGAGAACTTGGAGCGCTCGGGCGCCAGGCCCTACTCGGGCAAGGTCGAGGTGACGCACCTGCTCTGGCTGCTCGCGCGTGGCGAGGCGCTCGAGCGGCTCGCGGAGATCGCGTTCAAGAAGCTGGACGGTCTGCGCGTGGCGCCCTACTACGGCTGCCAGCTGCTTCGTCCCTCGAATCTGATGGGCTTCGAGGACGCCGACCGACCGACGTCGCTGGAGTCGGTGATCGAGGCCTGCGGCGGCGAGCCGGTCGACTATCCGGCGAAGACGCGCTGCTGCGGCTTCCCGATCCTGCTCGCTCGCGAGCAGACCTCGATGGCCGAGCTGGCGCGCCCGCTCGAACAGGCGCTCGAGGCCGGCGCCGAGGCGATGGTCACCTCCTGCCCGCTCTGTCACCTGTCGCTGGATGCCTGGCAGAAGAGCCTGGAGCGCACGGAAGGACGCAAGCTCGGCCTACCGATCTTCCACCTCTCGCAGCTGGTGGCGCTGGCCGCGGGTCTTGAGCCCTCGCAACTCCAATTCTCTCGCCACGTGGTATCGCTCGGGCCGGTTCTCTCGAAGCTCGAGCGAGTTGACGATCCGTCGACTGGGTGCGATCGGTGACGCCGCCGTTCGGAGCGCGGTGATCTGGCTTCCGGTCGGGCTCGGGCTCGGGCTCGGGCTCGCCTCGGCCGCCGCGCTCGCCTGGGGCATCTTCGAGGCCGGCTGGGTGCGACTGGAGACGATCGAGGTGCAGCTGCCCGGATTGCCGAAGCAGCTCGAGGGCCTGCGCATCGCTCACCTCGGCGACTTCCATCTCGGCTTTCCGTCGCGTGGGCACCGCGCGGTCGAGCGGGCGGTCGACTGGGTCGCCGAGCGCAAGCCCGATCTCGTGCTGGTGAGCGGCGACCTGCTTTCGCGTCCGGGCGGCGAGGCCGACTTGCGGCGCCTGCTGGCGCGGCTCGAGCACTGCTACGTGGTGCTCGGCAACCACGATTTCGCGCTCTCGCACGATCCCTTCGCCAAGCCCTCGGCGCTGTTCGAGCTCGAGCCGGCGCAGGTGCTGCTGGACGAGGCGCGGACCGTCGTGGTCCGTGGCGCCCGTATCCAGATCGTCGGCGTCGATCCGCG
>PMMN01000023.1:0-11050 GCA_003162235.1 Actinomycetota bacterium
GGCGAGCCGGTCGTCGGCTACCTCTCCTACGACTACGTCACCCGGCTGGAGCCGACGGTGCCGCTCCCCGAGGTGGGGCCACGCGACCCCGAGAGCCAGTTCGTCGTTCCCGAGACGCTGGTGCGCTTCGACCACGCTCGCGGAATCGCGGAGGTTCTCTACGGCGACGCCGACACGACCGCCGCGTTACTCGCGGCGCCGCGACCCGAGCTCCCGAGAGGAACGGGGGTTTCTGGGCCGCTTCGCCGCTACCCCGACCAGGCGACCTACGAGAGCTGGGTTCGCCGCTCGAAGGAGTACATCACGGCCGGCGACGCCTTCCAGATCGTTATCTCGCAGCGAGCAGAGCGGCCGACCTCAGCCAGCGCGCTCGACCTCTACCGCTCACTCCGGCGCGTAAACCCGTCCGAGTACCTGTTCCTCCTCGAGCTCCCGAATGACNNGCCAGCCTCAACCCGATCGCCGGCTCGATCAAGCCGGGCGACGGCGACGGGCAGGCGCTGCTCTCATCCGAGAAGGACAAAGCCGAGCACGTCATGCTCGTCGATCTCGGTCGCAACGATCTCTCTCGCGTCTGCCGGCCCGGCAGCGTGCACGTCGAGCGCTTCATGCGCCCGGAACGCTTCTCGCACATCACCCACCTGATCTCCGAGGTAGTGGGCGAGCTCGAGCCTGGAGCGACTCCGTTCGATTTGCTCCGCGCTTGCTTCCCGGCCGGAACCGTCTCGGGCGCCCCCAAGGTGCGGGCGATGCAGATCATCTCCGAGCTCGAGGGCTACCGTCGCGGCACTTACGCCGGCGCGGTCGGCTACTACGACCCGGCCAACTCCTCCTTCGACACCTGCATCGCCATCCGTTCGCTGACGCTCAAGAACGGGGTCGCCTACCTGCAGGCCGGCGCCGGACTAGTAGCCGACTCCGACCCGACCGCCGAGCACGAGGAGTGTTTGAACAAGCTGGCTGCGGTCGAAGCCGCGATCGAGCTGGCGGAGGCGGAAAGATGATCCTGTTGATTGACAACTACGACTCGTTCACCTACAACCTCGCGCATCTCTTTGGAGAGCTAGGGGCCGAGGTGATCGTCCGCCGCAACGACGCCATCACACCCGAGGAGGCGGAGGCGCTCTCGCCCTCGTATCTGGTCGTCTCGCCCGGGCCGGGAGTGCCGCGCGACGCGGGCGTCTCGATCGAGCTGATCAAGCGCCTGGGACCGCGCGTACCGACGCTTGGCGTCTGCCTCGGTCACCAGGCAATCGTCGAAGCTTTCGGCGGCGCGATCGGTCCAGCGAAGAGGCTGGTTCACGGCAAGTCGAGCCCCGTCCACCACGACGGGCGCGGCATTTTCACCGGGCTGCCACAGGACTTCGAAGCCGGCCGNNCCCGAGTCGGTGCTGACGCCGGCCGGTCCCCAGCTGGCGAAGAACTTTTTGGAGGGAACGCGATGATCCAAGACGCGATTGCCAAAGCGCTCGATAGAAACGACCTCACACGCTCGGAGGCGTTCGAGGTGATGAACGAGATCATGTCCGGTCAGGCCACGCAGGCGCAGATCGCCGGCTTTCTGATCGCGCTCAGAGCCAAGGGAGAGACTCCCGAGGAGATCGCCGGCTGCGCGGAGGCGATGCGCGCGCACGTGGTCGTGGTCGAGCCCAAGCGAACCGACCTCGTCGACGTGGTTGGAACCGGCGGCGACGGCCAGCGCACGATCAACATCTCGACGGCGGCGGCGCTCGTGGCTGCGGCAGCCGGAGCCGGCGTCGCCAAGCACGGGAACCGTGCCGCCTCGTCGGCCTGCGGCTCGGCGGATGTGCTCGAGGCGCTCGGCTTCAACCTCGAGCTGGCGCCGGAGCGGATCGCCCGCTCGATCGACGAGCTCGGCTTCGGCTTCATGTTCGCGCAGGCTCACCATCCGGCGATGAAGTACGCCGGCCCCGTGCGACGCGAGCTGGCCACCCGTACGATCTTCAACATCCTCGGCCCGCTCACCAACCCGGCCGGAGCCCGTTGCCAGGTGATCGGCGTCTACTCGGCGGCGCTGGTGCGCCCGATCGCCGAGGCGCTGCTGCAGCTCGGCAGCAAGCGCGCCTTCGTCGTCCACGGAGCCGGCGGACTCGACGAGCTCTCGCCGCTCGGCCCCAACGAAGTTTGCGAGGTCAGAGGTGGCCAGGTGATCGAGCGCACGATCGACCCGCTCGACTACGGCATCCCGCGCTGCGAGCTCGAGGATCTACGCGGAGGAGATGCGGCCGCCAACGCCGCCGCCATCCGAGAAGTCTTCAGAGGAGGCAACGGCGGCCGCCGCAATGCGATCCTGCTCAACGCCGCCGGAGCCATCGCCGCCGCGGGCCTGGCCGAGGATCTCGCCGAGGGCGTCGAGATAGCGATCGAGACCGTCTCCTCGCGCAAGGCCGACCAGCGGCTGGACGAGCTTGTGGCCTTTTCCCAGGAGATCGAGGTAAAGAGCTAGATGGGACGCCTCCGGGACGCTCTCGCCCGCCCGGGCCTGCAGGCGATCGCCGAGGTCAAGCGGCGCTCGCCCTCGGCCGGAGATCTGCGCGTCGACGCCGATCCGGCCCGGCTTGCGCGCGCCTTCGCCGGCGCGGGCGCGGCGGCGATCTCGGTGCTCGTAGATGAGCGCTTCGGNNTCCGCGAGCTCGCCAAGGCGGGCGCCGACGCGGTATTGCTGATCCTCCGCGATCTCTCCGACGCACAGGTTCGCAACCTGCGCGAGTTCGCCGGAGTTCTCGGTCTGGACACACTCGTGGAGGCTCACAACGCCGAGGAGCTCGAACGCGCGATCGCGCTCGGCGCCGACCCGATCGGGATCAACTGCCGCGACCTATCCAGCTTCGCGATCGATCGCCGAACGCAGCTCGATCTCGTGGCCGGCGCGCCACGCGACCGTGTCATCGTCGCCGAGAGTGGCATCTGGTCTCGCGCCCAGGCGGCGCAGGCGGAACTGGCAGGAGCCGGAGCTGTGCTCGTCGGCTCCGCTCTGATGCGCGCGCCCAACCCGGCGGCCAAACTCGAGGAGCTGATCTCGCGTCCGCTGGTGAAGGTCTGCGGTCTCACCTGCAACGAGGATGTCGAGGTTGCGGCAGCAGCAGGGGTCGACATGGCCGGCTTCGTGCTCGCGACGGAGAGCCCGAGGCGGGCACCCGGAGTGCTCGAGGTGCCCGAGACGATGCTCTCGGTGGCCGTCTTCGTCGGTGAGCACCACGAGACAAACGCCGATCTCGTTCAGCTCTATGCCCGCGAGGACGGTCATCGTGCGCGCGACGCCGTGCTCTACCGCGGCGACGAAGCAGTCGCCGAGGTGCTCGACCTACCGTGGCAGAGCACAGACAGCGGCCATCTCGAGCGGGCCGCTGCGGCCAGCCGCGAGCGAAGAGTGATGCTGGCGGGTGGGCTCGGGCCCGAGAACGTCGCCGAGGCGGTCGAGCGCGTCCGGCCCTGGGCGGTCGATGCCTCTTCATCGCTGGAGACCGCCCCGGGACTGAAGAACCACCGGCGCGTACGCGAGTTCGTGCGAGCGGTCACGGTCGCCAGCAGCACGAGATCCAGGTAGAAACGCGAGGAGAGGAGCTCTCAGGTGTCATCGTCACCAGCAAAGCCCGCGCTACCGGGCAAGGGCCGCGGTCTCTACGGTCCCTACGGAGGGCGTTACGTTCCCGAGACGCTGATTCCCGCGCTCGAGGAGCTCGAGGCGGGCTGGCGCGCGGCGCAGGCTGACGAGAGCTTCGCCCGCGAGTTGGGCGAGCTCCTGACCAACTACGGCGGCCGGCCGACGCCGTTGACGCTAACCAAACGCTTCTGTCCGGAGAAGCGCATCTACCTCAAACGCGAGGACCTACTGCACACCGGCGCGCACAAGCTCAACAACGCGCTCGGCCAGATCGTGCTGGCGCGCAGGCTGGGGAAGAAGCGAATCGTCGCCGAGACCGGCGCCGGCCAGCACGGAGTCGCCACCGCCACCGTCTGCGCTCGCTTCGGGCTCGACTGCGTCGTCTACATGGGCGTCGAGGACATGCGCCGNNACGAGCGAGGCGATCCGCGACTGGATCACCAACGTCGAGACGACCCACTATCTGATCGGCTCCTGCGTCGGCCCTCACCCCTACCCCGAGATCGTGCGCGAGCTGCAGGCGGTGATCGGGCGCGAGTCGAGAGTGCAGTTCCTCGAGCGCGAAGGGCGGCTGCCCGAAGCCGTGGTCGCCTGCGTCGGCGGCGGCTCCAACTCGATCGGGATCTTCGCCGGCTTCCTCGACGACGCGGAGGTGAAGCTGTACGGCGTCGAAGCGGCGGGAGCTGCCAGCCTCAGCTCGGGGCGGATTGCGGTGCTGCACGGCGCCCGCTCGCTCGTGCTCGCCGACGAGGACGGCCAGATCGCCGATGCCCACTCGATCTCGGCCGGGCTCGACTACCCGGGCGTCGGCCCCGAGCATGCCGCCCTGCGCGACAGCGGCCGGGCGACCTACCTCGCCTGTACCGACGCGGAGGCTCTCGCCGCCTTCGAGCGACTGACGCGGACGGAGGGCATCATCCCGGCGCTCGAGTCGTCCCACGCTCTGGCCCGGGCTCTCGACATCGACGAGTCGCTGCTCATCGTCTGCCTGTCGGGACGGGGCGACAAGGATCTGGACGAAGTGCTCGCGCATCTGGGGCGAGACTCGTGAGCGGACAGCCGGAGGCTGGCGTGAACAAGAAACTGGTCATCTTCCTGATGTCGGGACGCTCGACTCCCGACCTCGCCGTGGCAGCAGTCGAGGGCGGAGCCGACCTGATNNCCGCTCATTCCCTTCGTCTACTCGGCCCTGCTCGAGGCCTATGGGCAGGAGCGCTTCGTCGCCGACGCGCGCGCCGCCGGTGCCGGCGCCATCCTCGTGCCCGACCTACCGGTGGACGTACACCCGGAGCTCGAGCGCATCCAGCTCGTCGCCCCCACTTCCACCGACGAGCGGATCAAGCTGGCGGCCGAGACCACCGACGGCTGGCTCTACCTGGTCACGCTCACCGGCACGACCGGAGCCCGAACCGAACTCTCCGCGGCGCTCGGCGGGCTGGCGCTCCGTGCCCGCCGTCTCGCTCCACCCGGGCTGCCGCTCTATGCCGGGTTCGGTATCTCGACACCCGAGCATGCCCGGGCCGCAGCCGAGCTCGCAGACGGCGTCATCGTCGGCTCACGCGCGATCGAAGTGGCCGAGGGCGGTGCCGAGGAGCTGCGCCGGTACGTCGCTTCGCTGCGAGCGGCGCTGAACAGCGCCTAGACCGCGCTCTGAGTCGGTCACCAATCGCTTCGGGAGCCAGCGCCACATGAGTTCCGGCTGCGCGCTTGCGATCTCGGTGCTACTACTCAACTAAGACCCGGTACGGCCGACCTCCAGGTCATGCAAGGCGAATCGAGCCAACGGTTGCCGCCACGAGCGATCTATCAGTTGCTCAGCGAAGCCAACCTCGCCAGCACGACGACCCTGGATCGAGCCAGCGCGCTGGCGGAAGGGCACCGGGCGGGCCGGCGGCGCCTGATCGGCGTGGCGATGAACCTCGGTCATTGGATGCTCGGGCTCGAGGGTGGGCAGACACGCCGCCACCCCTTCTTCGACGATGTCCTGTTCGGAATCCGCACACGAGCCGACGCCGGCAACGTCGATGTCCTGATCCTCACCGGGGTGTCCAGTCAGATCAGCGGCGAGGCGACCCATTACGCCGACCTCTGCCGCCGGCACGGAGCCGAGGGCATCGTCCTCGTAGCTTTCGTTCCAGCGGAGCCGGAACTGGCCAAGCTCGCCGCGTCCGGATTCCCCACGGTTGCGATCGACACCCAACTCCTAGGATCACGTACCAGTTTCGTCGGCTCGGACAACGTCGGCGGAGCCGCGGCCGCGGTTCGGCATCTGGCCGAGTTCGGCCGCAAGCGAATCGCCTACATCGGCGGCTGGGGTCCCGAGCCGCCGAACATCGACCGCCGCCTCGGCTATGAAAGCGCCCTGGGCGAGCTCGGGCTCGAGCTGCGCGCGGAATACATGATGCTAGGCGGCTGGTCGCACGTACGCGCTCACGAGCTGGCAAAGGCAGCGCTGGCACTGCCGGAGCCCCCCGATGCCTTCTTCTGCGCCAGCGACGTGATGGCGATCAGCGCGATCAAGGCAATCGAGGAGGCTGGACTGAGAGTTCCCGAGGACATCGCGGTCGTTGGTTTCGACGACAGCGACGACGCGGCGGTCTCGGTGCCTTCGCTCACCAGCGTGCGCCAGGATCGCGTCGGGCTCGGAACCGCAGCCGTCGAGGCGCTCCTACGCGTGCTCGACGCGCCGGAGAGCCCACCTCCTTCGGTCGTTCTCCCGGTCGAGCTGGTCGTGCGCGAGTCGAGCACGGCTCCGCCCGAGCAGGACGTCGGCACGCGCTCGTCGGCCATGGTCGGGCCGGTGATCGGAGCGCCATCGTCACGCCTCTCGGCCTCGGCGCTGTACGAGCTGCTCGGAGAGACGGGCGATCCGCCTCCCAAGCCCGCCGGAGAAGCCTCTTCGGAGACCCGGCAGCAGGAGTGGCGTCCGGAGAAGCGCCGTCTCGTGGCCCTCGCTCTCGACACGTCGCCCGATCAGAGCTTCCGCCACGCCTTCTTCGACGAGCTCTTTCACGGGATTCGCGCGCGGGCCTACGCGCGCGGGGTCGACCTGCTCGTGATCACCAACATCGGGACGACTACCGGAGCACCGTTTCCGCCCTTTCTCGAACTTTGCAAGAGGTACCGAGTCGATGGGCTCGTCGTCGTCTCTCTACCGCTCGAGGAGCCGTCGGTCGCGGCGCTCGCCGCCTCTGACTTTCCCTGCGTCACTTTCGACGTCGACCTACTCAGCGACCAGATCGCCTTCGTCATGTCCGACAACGTCGGCGGTGCCGTCGAAGTAACCCGCCATCTGATCGAGACCGGCCGGCAGAGGATCGCCTTTATCGGTGGTCGCGGTGACGAGCGCCCCTCGGTCGACCGGCAGTTCGGCTACAAGAGCGAGCTCGCCCGCTGGAACCTGCCCTGCCCCAAGGAGTACGTCGCCATGGCGAACTGGCTTCCCACGCGGGCTTTCGAGGCGACACAGGCCCTCCTCGCCCTGCCTGAACCGCCCGACGCCGTTTTCTGCGCCAGCGACGTGATGGCGATCGGGGCGATGGCCGCGGTCGAGGCGGCCGGGCTGAAGATCCCCAACGACGTCGCGGTCGTCGGCTTCGATGACATCGACTACGCCCGCCTGGTCGAGCCCTCGCTCACGACCGTGCGCCAGAGCCAGGATGCACTCGCAGAGGGATTGATAGCCGCCATGCTCCGGCTCCTCGAGCACCCGGAAGAACCGCCGACGGTGTCGGCGATTCCCGTCGAGCTAGTCGTACGCGCGTCGAGTGCCGTCGAATAGCGGTCGTGGCCAGTCGCCGCGGACTCAAGTCCTCCTCTGGATGACCGACACTTGTAGTGTGGATCGGGAACCGGGGCAAAGGCTCTCGCCTCGAGCGCTCTACTCGTTGCTCGACGCTTCGCACACGGAGAGCGCAGCCGCGCTAGCCCAGACGACAGCGATGGCCGCGGCGAGTTCCCATCTAAGCCACGGACGGCGGCTGATCGGCGTCGCTATCAACTCCGTTCCCTGGCAGATGCGTCTGACGACCGGGAGGTGGCAACATCACGCTCTCGACGACGTCCTGACCGGAATACGTGCCCACGCCGACGCCAGCGGATTGGACGTGCTCCTACTCACAGGCCTGTCCAGCGAGGTCACCGGCGAGGCGACCCACTACGGCGATCTTTGCCGCGCACACGGTGCCGAAGGGATAATCCTCGCCTCCTTCGTGTCGGAAGAGCCAGAGCTGGCGGAACTGGCGGCATCCGAATTCCCGTGTGTTTTGATCGATACCAACGTAATCGGGCCGCGGGCGAGCTTCATCACGATCGACAACATGGGCGGCGCCTTGGCGGCGGTTCGTCACCTCGCCGGGCTCGGCCGCAAACGCATCGCTTTTCTCGGGGGCTGGGGTCACGAGCTCGTCTCGCTGGAAAGGCAACTGGGTTATCAAAGCGCCCTCGAGGAGTTGGGCCTCGAGCGCCGTGAGGAGTACGCGCTCAAAGGCGGATGGTTACACGGGCAGGCTCACAAAGAGACGCTCAAGGTGCTCGCCCTCGCGGAGCCGCCGGACGCTATCTTCTGTGCCAGCGACCGCATGGCGATCGGCGCCATGCTCGCCTGCGAAGAGGCCGGGCTCGAGATCCCGAGAGACGTCGCGATCGTCGGCTTCGACGACGAGAGCTACACAACCCTGGTTTCGCCGTCCCTCACCACCATCCGGCAGGACCGAATCGGGGTCGGAACGGCGGCCGTCGAGGCGGTACTGCAGATACTCGACGACCCCAACGCCCAGCCGACCTCCATCGTCCTCCCGATCGAACTCGTGATCAGAGAGTCGACCGACCCCGGCGCAGCCGGCGCACCGGAAGGACCCGGGGCCGCCCGAAGCAACCCGGTGCACGAGCGACTCTCGATCGCAGACACCTTCCTCCAACTCGGTACCGACGAGGTGTTCCACCCGAAAGAGCTGGGAGACACGACCGGCGCCGAGCACGAGCGTTGGCTACCCGAGAAACGGCGAACGATCGCTCTCGCCGCCGACACCACCCCCGAGCAGAGCTACCGGCACGCCTTCTTCGACGAGGTTTTCAACGGCCTGCGCGCGAGTGCCCATTCACGCTCGGCCGATTTGATCATCCTCACGCGTGTCTGGCCCGGGATCGAACTCTTCCCTCCATTTCTCGATCTCTGCCGTCGCTACAGGGCGGACGGCATCATCATCTCCTCCCTTCCCCCGGACGATCGCGAGATCGTCGCGCTCACCGAATCGCGCTTCCCCTGCGTCGCCTTCGACGTCGAGTTGCTGGGTGAAAAAACGGCCTTCGTCAGTTTCGACAACGTTGACGCTGGCATCAAGGTCGTACGCCATCTCGCCGAGTCGGGTTGCAGGCGGATCGCGTTTATCGGTGGCCGCGGTGACGAGCGCCCCTCGGTCGACCGGCAGTTCGGCTACAAGAGCGAGCTCGCCCGGCTCGGGCTTCCCTACATCGACGAGTACCTACACGCTGCGCAGTGGCTGCACGACCGCGCTTACGACGCGACCCGCCGGATGCTCGATCTTCCCGAGACGCCTGACGCGATCTTTGCCGCGAGCGACATCATGGCGATAGGCGCGATGGCGGCGATCGAAGACGCGGGCTTGCGGATTCCCGACGACGTCGCCGTGGCCGGAATCGACGACATCGACATGGCACTCATGGTCGATCCCGCTTTGACGTCCGTGCGGCAGAACCAGATCACACTGGTGACGGCGATCATGAAAGCGATGTTCGATCTCTTCGACAACCCGGAAGCGCCACCGACCGCAATCGTCCTCCCGGTCGAGCTGGTCGTACGTGACTCCACCGGCGGCGAGTCGCCGGCGCCGCTCGACAGCAGCGCTCTCGCGCCCGAATCGCCTTCCTCGAGCGATCAGCCCGTGTAGTCGCGACAGCTGCCGGGTACAGGTAGGTGAAGTATTGTCATGACACATCCCGCGAAGGAGGAGTCCCTTCATGCCCTTCGAGCTACCGCCGCTTCCTTACGACTACGCCGCCCTCGAACCGCACATCGACGAGCAGACGCTGCACATCCATCACGACAAGCACCACCAGACCTACGTGGACAAGGCGAACGCCGCTCTCGCCGGCAGCGAGTGGGCCGAGGCGACGACCGACGAGATCCTGCGCAACCTCGACAAGCTCCCGGACGACCGGCGTACGGCCGCGCGTAACCACGTCGGCGGGCACGCGAATCACACCTTCTACTGGGAAGGCATGGGACCGAACAAGGGTGGAGAGCCCACCGGCGCCCTGGCGGCCGCGATCGAGCAGGCTTTCGGTGACTTCGCCAGCTTCACGGCGCAACTGACCGAGGCCTCTGTCAACCACTTCGGCTCGGGCTGGGGCTGGCTCGTCCACGACGGCTCGACGCTGAAGGTGATCTCCACGCACGATCAGGAATCGCCCGTCTCGGCCGGATCGACGCCGCTTCTGACCTGCGACGTCTGGGAACACGCCTACTACCTGAAGTACCAGAACCGCCGCCCCGACTACGTCTCCGCCTGGTGGAACGTTGTCGACTGGGACAAGGTCGCCGCGCGGCTTGGCGCCTAGCCTCGAAGTTGACGAGCAGACATGGAACGGGTCCGGATATCCGGACCCGTTCTGTCTTCGAATCGGATCTCAGCCGACCTACTCGCGGGAATCACTCGCGAAGCGAGTAGATACCCAACGATGCCGCCGCGACCGACATGGCGGGCGCGGCTCACACCCGCGTGTCCCCAGCACAATCCGGACCCCGCAGAACAACCCAGGCGAAGCCGCCGCGCCAGTAGGAGCAGAAGGTTGAGCAAGCGCCGAACGGCGCGCTCAATACGACGTTCGTTCCGCGGTTGAAAATCGTAGATTTTCGACCGGCTATCAGCCGTAGTTCTTCCGCCGGAAGACATCGCGGGAGAGCGACTCCACGCGGTCGAGGAAGAGCAGCCCGTCCAGGTGGTCGATCTCGTGCTGAAGGGCACGGGCCTCGAAGCCGCTCGCCTCGATCGTCCACCCCTTGCCCTGCCGGGTCAATCCCTCCACCACCACCTCGGTGCAGCGACGCACATCGGCGGTGAACTCCGGCACGCTCAGGCAGCCCTCGCGTGCGACTTCGGAACCCCTCCCGGAAACGACGCGCGGGTTGACGAGCAAGATCTCCTCGGCGTTCGGGTCGCCCTTGGGATGGAGCGAGACGTCGACGACGATCATCCGCACCGATTCGCCGATCTGAGGAGCCGCCAGGCCGACACAGCGAGGAAAGCTGTGCATCGTCTCGACCAGATCGGCGGCGACGCGATCGACCAGCTCCAACTGCTCAGGGGCGACCTCTGCGGCCACACGCTTGAGGGCCGGGTCGGGAAGATGGAGGATCCGGCGAACGGCCAACTACAGGGCGATCTGATCGAGCGGGCGAACGGA
>PMMN01000023.1:11074-12666 GCA_003162235.1 Actinomycetota bacterium
GCGCGACCTCGCGCAGAAAAGTCTCGAGCTCTTCGCCGGAGAGATCCTCGGGGAGAGCGACCTCGAGAATCATCATGTAAACGGGCTCGGACTCCTCACCCACGAGATGGGTGTCGAGGTCGGTGACGTTCACGCCGCGCTCGGCCAGCGCCGCGGTGACCGAGTNNCGCGCCTGAGCTGCGTCGATCGCAGAGAGCGAGATCGCTTCCAGCTCGAGCTTCGAGCGCGAGCTCTCGAGGTCGGCACGCAACGCCTTCAGGTTGGTCGCCTTGGAGGTCTCGAGCACGAGCATCATGGCGAAGTGGCCGCCAAGAATCGCCATCTGCGAGTCGGCGAGGTTGACGCCGTGGCGAAGCAGCGTGCCTGTCACCTCGGCCACGATCCCGGGCCGGTCGCGTCCGACCGCCGATAGCGCGTAGGAAGCCACGGGTTGAAGGATAGAGGCCGGAGGGCGTCCCAGGCTAGTTTCCGGATGATCGGGCGGACTCCAGCGAGTGCGCCGTAATCACCCTTCCGGGTTATGAATGTACGCCAAAACGGGCCGAAAATACGTCTAACGCGCAGCGGCAAACCTTAGGGGCGCGTATGCGGCATCACCCAAAGTACTCATCCAGGTCATCCTGCCTGCGCGAAAGCGCCGGGAGCCGGTCTCGGCCGCTCCGGACCCATGCAGAAGGAGATCGATCTGGCGTCAATCCGGATTTGAGAACCGGTTCCAAACCAAGGAGANNTATCGCTAGCGGCGTTGCTTATGCGTACTGGACGGCCGGTGGTGCCGGCACCGGCGCCGGCACCGCTGCTGTCAGCACGAGCAACCTGACCGTCAATCAGACGACCGTGCTCACCCCGATGTATCCGGGCGATGTCGCTCAGACACTCGCCGGTACCTTCAACAACCCGAACACCGGCCCTGTGTACGTCACTACCGTGACGGCCAGCATCTCCTCGGTCGCGATGGCGACCGGGCATTCGTCCGGAACCTGCGACGCGACGGACTTCACGCTCACCCCGACGGCGACCGTGAACGCCGAGATCCCAACCGGGAACAGCAAGGGTGCCTGGACCGGCCCGACGATCAAGTTCAACGACAAGGTGACCGGCCAGGACTACTGCAAGGGCGCAACGGTCAACCTCGCCTATTCGATTCCGTAACGAGACGGCGTGGAGGGGCAGCCTCGGTCGCCCCTCCACTCCCTCTTCCACAAGTAGTCAAACGAGCACAACCGAAAAAACCGAAGACAGATGACAGGCGAGACCTACAAGCGAAACATCCGTAGACAGCAAGCGGCGGCGCCATTTATCGCCGTCGTTTCCTGTTCTCGGCCTGGCCTGCAGTGGGAGCGCACGCTCATGACCGAGGCGACCACGTCGGAAGCGCTCGAGTGGTTGTTCTCCCTCGCCCGCCGGACTTTCTTGCTCAGCCTCGTCTGCGCCTTGTTGCTNNATCTCGCAGGCGAAGTCGGTCAAGCTCATCTACAAATTTCCGAAGCCGAGCAAGAGCTTCTCCTACCGACTGAGCATGAAGAGGGGATCGTCCTGGCCAACGCTGAAGAGCGTCCAGCAGAAGGGCAACTTCCGCGGCCAGAAGACGA
>PMMN01000023.1:12728-13082 GCA_003162235.1 Actinomycetota bacterium
CTCGAGCTCTCCTGCGCCAGCGGGAGCACCGTACTCAACTTCAAGGTCGTTCCCTTCGCCGGTCAGCTGACCAAGAAGAGCTTCACGCTCTCGGAGGCAAATTCGATCGGGTTCACCTACGCCTTCTCGAAGCCGAGCAAGAGTTTCTCCTACCAGCTGAGCGTCAAGAAGGGCTCGGGCTGGCAGAAGCTGAGTAGCTACAAGAAGATCCAGAAGAAGAAGGGGCTCTACTTCAAAGGCGTCAGACGGGCCGCTCTCAAGAGCCTCTTCGGTACAAAGCCGTTCGCTCTCGGTAGCTACAGCCTCAAGTTCACCTGCGCCTACTCGAACAGGGCGCTCAACTTCAGCATCGTC
>PMMN01000023.1:13185-14334 GCA_003162235.1 Actinomycetota bacterium
CTCCGCAGATCGAGCTCCTCGACCAGCCCTGGAACCAGGACGCCTGCAAGAACGCGGGCTTCACTCTGACCTTCAGCGGGAGCGCCCACTCGTGAGCGGGTTGCTGACCTCGCTGACCCATAGGCGCCTGCTCTTTCTGGCGGCGCTGGTAATCGCCCTCGCCGCTATTGCCAACGCGTATGCGTACTGGACCTCGAGCGGCAGCGGCAGCGGCAGCGGCAATGCCGGGACGCTCGACGCGGCCACCGGTCTCAGCGGCACGCCCGGCGCCGGGACGGTGGCGCTTTCCTGGAACGCGGTCACGCCTCCCGCCGGGGGCCCGAGCTCGGTCACCTACTACCTGACGCGGAACGGCGGAAGCCCGGGCGGCGACTGCCCGACCTCCTCGTCCCCGGCGAACGTCCTCACCTGTCCCGACCGCGGCCTCAGCGCTGGCGATTACACCTACACGGTCACAGCCAAGTGGCGCAGCTGGACGGCGACGAGCTCGTCGGTTTTAGTGCACGTCGCCTCGGGAGCGCTCGATCACTTCCTACTTGCGGCCGCAACCACCACCCCGAGCGCCGGCACGGCCGACAACCTGACGATCACAGCCAAGGACTCCGCCAACAACACCGTTAGCCTCTACAACAGCTCGCCCAGCCTCACCTTCTCGGGCGCGACCGCGATCGGCGCCTACAACCCGACCGTGACCAACTCGAGCGGCAGCCCGATCAACTTCGGCAGCGCCACAACGATCAGCTTCACGAACGGGGTCGCCACCGTCTCGGGCTCCAACAACGGCGTGATGCGCCTGTACAGGGCCGAGACGGCGAGCATCAGCGCTACCGGAGGCGGCTATTCCAGCAACACGCTCTCGGTGACCGTCAGCCCGCTCGCTATCAACAGCCTCTNNGCCTCACCTTCTCGGGCGCCTCCTCGATCGGCACCTACAACCCGACCGTCACGAACGCCGGCGGCTCGGCGGTCGCCTTCGGAAGCGTCACCGCGATCACTTTCGCGGGCGGCGTCGCGACCGTCTCTGGCTCCTCGAACGGCGCCATGACTCTCTACAAGGCCGGCGCCTCATCGATCGTCGTCAGCGACGGCAGCCACAGCAACGGAGCCGGCCTCTCCGTCACCGTTGCCCCGCTCGCTATCAACAGCCTC